>CAYGQD010000142.1:0-19126 GCA_964351855.1 uncultured Verrucomicrobiales bacterium | reverse complement strand
CTTGCCTGATTTTTTGGATCGAGGACTGGCGGCGGCGCTTTTGGGCGAGGGGAATGCCTTACGCGCGGAGGGGGCCTTCCAACGGGCGGCAGTGGGTCGAGGAAAGCGGAAGCAGTTGCGGGCCGAGCTGCGGACGGACCAGGTGTATTGGCTCGATGCCGGGTCGTTGACGGTGCCACAGCAGGCCTATTGGGAGCGGATGAATGCGCTGCGCCTGGTGTTAAATCGGATGCTGTTTCTGGGGCTGTTCGAGTTCGAGGCCCACCACGCCTGTTTTCTCCCCGGCGGTTTTTACAAGCCCCATCGGGATCGGCATCGCAGCACCCGCACGCGGGTTCTTTCCACGGTGGTCTATCTGGATGAGGATTGGCAGGAGCAGGGTGGGGGACAGCTTCGCCTGTTCACGAATCGGGCGACCGGAGTGGCAGGGCCGTTTCTGGATGTCTTTCCAGAGGCAGGGAAGCTGGCGATTTTTCTCTCGGACGAGGTTTGGCACGAGGTCCGCGTCTCCAGCCGCGCTCGGCATAGCATCACGGGCTGGTTTCGTCGGCGGGAAGAACCGCTCAGCTTGCCGGGGCTTTTACAATAAAGACGGCTGCTCTTATCCTAAAATCCGCCGCAACACGTGTCCGTGGACGTCGGTTAGTCTGCGGTCGAATCCGTTGTTGTAGAAGGTGAGTTGTTCGTGGTCGAGGCCGAGGAGGTGGAGGACGGTGGCGTAGAAGTCCCAGATGGAGGTCTTGTTGACTTCGGCGCGGCGGCCGAATGGATCGGTGGCTCCGTAGCTGACGCCGCCTTTGATCCCGGCACCCATCATCCAGCAGGTGAAGGCGTCCGGGTTGTGGTCGCGACCGACGGTTCCAGCTTGGTGGGTGGGCATGCGGCCAAACTCGGTGGTCCAGAGGACGAGGGTGTCTTCCAGCATGCCGCGTTGTTTGAGGTCGGTGAGGAGGGCGGCGGTGGGTTGGTCGAAGATGGGGCAGTGGCGCTCGTAATCGCCCTTCAGGGTTTTGTGGGCATCCCAGTTGAGGAGGCCATCGACCCCGGAGGCGCGGGAGGCGCAGTAGAGATTGACGTAGCGGACGCCGCGCTCGAGGAGGCGACGAGCGAGGACGCAGTTTTTGGCATAACCGGCTTTGAGGCGATTCGGATCATCGACGCCGTAGGCTTTGCGAATCGAGGCTGGTTCCGCGCCGAGATCGGAGACTTCCGGGGCGCTGAGTTGCATCCGCGCGGCAAGCTCGTAGGCCTGCATCCGGGCCTGGAGTTCGCTCAAGCCGGGGTTTTCATCGAGGTGTTTCTCATTGAGGAAGCGGAGGAAATCGCGCGAGGCGGCTTCCTTGGCCGGGCTGACGCCCTCGGGCAGTTTCAGGTTCCGGATCGGCTGCTGCGCGTTCATCATGATCGCTTGATGCTGGGCGGGGAGAAAGCCGTTCGACCAGTTGGCCTTTCCGTTAGGCGGCTCGCCGCGCATGTCGGTGATGGCAACGTAGGCGGGGAGGTTATCGGTCAGATTGCCGAGGGCGTAGCTGGTCCAGGCTCCGGCAGAGGGAAAGCCTTCGGTCTCGTGACCGGTATTGACGAAGACGCAGCCGGGGCCGTGAGTGTTCGTCTTCGACCACATCGCGTGACAAAAGGCGATGTCATCGACGTGACGGGCCATGTTCGGCAGCATCGATGAAATCATCTTGCCCGATTCACCCGCCGGATGGAAGGGCCAGGGCGACTTCATCAGGTTCCCGTTCTTTCCTTGAAACGAAGAGAAGTCTTCTTCCCCGGGAAGAGATTGGCCGGACATGCGTTCCAACTCCGGCTTGTGCTCCCAAAGGTCCATGTGTGACGCGGCACCGGGGCAAAAAATTTGCAGAACGCGCTTCGCCTTGGGCTGGTGATGTTGCCGACTGGCGAGCAAGTCGCGTTGCAACAAACCGGTTAGCCCGATTCCGGCGAGGGCGGTGGGGACGTGGCCGAGGAAATGACGGCGGGTTTGATCGAAGGGGTTCATGTCAGTTCACCGTAGATAGATCAATTCGTTGCTATTGAACAAGGCGCGGGAGAGAGCCTGCAAGCCGTGTTCCCGGACTAGGGCGACGGCGGTGGCGGATTCTTCCGGGCGCAGATCGCGACCGAAGGCGAGGAGAAAGGCGTGCTCGACTTGCTGAGCCGGAGTTCCCTCAAGGCGCTCGGCGAAGAAGCGGGACATTTCAACGGTGAACGAATGATTCATGAGGGTCAGCGCCTGGAGCGGGGTGGTGGTGCTGGCGCGGCGCGGCGTGGCGAAGGCGGGATCCGGGCAGTCGAATTCCGTGAGCAGATCCATGGTCGCGGCGCGGGGGTTTTGATGATAAACGGCGCGTCGCCAAGTTTCCGGGCCGTGTTCGTCGAGCGGGAAGTAGGTGCAGACATTGTCTTGGGTGAACTTGTAGAGGCGGAAGCCGGGGCCACCCATGGAGAGGTCCAGCTTACCGGAGATCCGGAGGATGGTATCGCGGATTTCTTCGGCGGAAAGGCGACGCGGCGGAAAGCGCCAGAGGAGGCGGGACTGCGCATCGACGGCAGCGGCCTCAGGGCGAAATTCGGCGGATTGGCGGTAGGTCTTCGAGAGAAGGATTTCGCGATGCAGCGGTTTCCAGCGCCAGCCGTGAGTCTGGAGCCGAGTCGCGAGATAGTCGAGCAGCTCCGGATGGCTCGGCGGGCTACCCATGTAACCGAAGTCCGAAGGCGTGGCGACGATCCCGGTCCCGAAGTGGTAGTGCCAGACGCGATTGGCGAGGACGCGAAGTGTCAGTGGGTTCTCAGGATGCGTGATCCACTTGGCCATGGCCAGGCGGCGTTGCGCCTCGGGTGTGGTCGAGTCCAGTTGGTAACTCGGGATGACTTCTTTGAGGGTACTGAAACTGGCGGGGACGATCTCGTCGGCAGGATTGTTGGGATCGCCGCCGATGGCGAGAAACGTCGGGATCTTCGGCTGGGTGAAGTTCCCGGCCCAGACCGCCTGGAGCGGCTTAATCGCGCGGAGTTTCGCCTGCACGCTCCCGAGCTCGCGTCGCAGTTCCGCGAGCTGCTTCTTCTCCTCCGCGCTGGTGGCAAAGCGCAGGTGACGATGACGCTGGAAGAGTGGGGTGACCGGCTCCCGATCCCACGACGCGGCCACCGTTTCCCACGTCTGCCCGTCGCGGCTGACTTCCAAGCGGTATTCGCCGACGAAGGTCATCTTTCGGTGACTCGGCAATTCTGCGGGTCGGTCGCTGGAGTAGAACGCCCGGGTAATTCGCTCGGGACGGGCAAACCGAATCGTGAGCGTGTGATCGCCGGCGGAGAACCAGCGTTTTCCCACCTTTCCGTCGTTCACCAGAACCGCGCCATAGGCGTTCGCGGCATTATCGGCGGAATCTTCCACCGCGCGTCCTGCGGCTTCGGCCACGGCACCGTTGGAAGCAAGGGCCACATTGCGCGGCGCGGCTTCGTCCGTCCAGACCTCGAACTCGTCAATCCGAATCCCGTTGCTGAGCGGGTTGACGTCGTTCGAGAGCGGCACGAGGCGAATCGCCTGCGCCACCACCGGCGTGAAGACATCTTCTGTTCCCGTCCGGTCCACCTTGGGGCGAGTCACCTTGGGCAAAAGATCCGGGTTCTTGGTCGAGCGGGCGACGATCGCATTTTCCAACGCCTTGATCTCACCGTTCAGCTTGGTTTCGGCCTCCTGGAGCGGCTTCGTCGCCTCGGCATGGGCGCGACGCGCTTCCGGGGTGGCGAGGACGCGTTGCCCTTGCTGGACGCCCTCGAAGGTCGCCCGCAGTCGGTAATAATCGGCTTGCTCGATGGGATCGAACTTGTGGTCGTGGCACTTCGCGCAACTCACGGTCATGCCGAGAAAGGCCGAGCCGGTTGCCGAAATCATGTCATCGAGAGTGTTCGCCCGAATGATCGCCTTTGCCTTGGGATCCTGATTTCCCACGTCGTCATAAGGTCCCGCGACGAGGAAGGCTGTACCCACTTCCACCTCCGGCACTCCCTTCCCAATCACATCACCGGCGAGGTGTTCGCGAATGAACTGATCGAATGGCTTGTCCTCATTGATCGAGCGAATCACGAAGTCGCGGAAGGGCCAAATGTTGTCGATCAGCACATTCCGCTCAAAGCCCTTGCTCTCGCCAAAGCGGACCACATCCAGCCAGTGACGCCCCCAGCGCTCCCCGTAGTGGGGCGAACCCAGAAGGCGATCAATCAACTTCTCCCACGCCTGCGGATCGCCATCGTTGACGAATGCGGTGATCTCTTCCGGCGTGGGCGGCAACCCGGTCAGGTCATAGGTTACCCGCCGAATCAGATCCCGTCGTTCCGCCGGCGGATTTCGCTCCAAACCCTTTTCGGCCAACTTCGCGTCGATGTAGTCGTCGATCGAACCCGATTTCGGTGCTTCCAGCGGCTGATACGCCCACCAGGAACGATCCGCCTTCGACGCCTCTTTCAAAACGAGCCCGTCCGGCCACTTCGCCCCGGCATCGATCCATTCCGCCAACAACGCCGCCTCCGTTTCGGTCAACGGTTCCCCGTCCTTCGGCATCTCTGGTCCTTCGCCCGGTTCCAGGGAAATCGTAACCTGATGGAGGAGGCTGTCTCGGTGATTTCCCGGACGAAGCAAATCCTCTCCCCAATTCGTCAGCTCCCCGAGGGTGGACATGGAAAGATCGCCTTTCGCTTGATTCGGGTTGTGACAACGGAGACATTTGGCCTCCAGAACCGGCTGCAGGTCGCGCTTGAAATCGACCCCGGCAGCGGGAAAGGTAGAAAGGGCGAAGAAGCAGGAAAAGGCTGGCCAGAACAGTCGCATACCTGTTACACCGGAAAAAAGAAGTGACCTTTCATGGTTTTGTATACAATCTGCGTTCATGACAACCCTCAACCCTCCCAAGTCTCCTCCCAACAAGGCCAGCGTCGTCCGGGGACTGATCGCTGAACTGCTCACCGGGAAATGGAACGGAGGAGATCGCTTGACGGAAAAAGAGACTTGTCAGCGTTTCCGCGTGAGCCGAACCCCGGTGCGAGAGGCGTTTTTTGAGCTTCAAGGGCTCGGATTGATCGAACTTCGGCGCAATTGCGGTGCGGTCGCCTTGCCCTTCGGACCTCAGGAGTTGAGCGATATTTACGCGGTCCGGCGCTTGTTGGAGGTGGAAGCGTCGCGGTTGGCGGCTCCGAATGTGGACGGGGAGACGCTGGCGACGTTGAGGAGCCAGTTTGAACGGATTCGGAAATCGAGCGGGAAAGATCCGGATTGGCGGCATGACCGCGAGCTGCATCAGGCGATCGCGAAGGCGTCCGGGAATCCGCGCCTCGCCAGCGAGATTGATCGCTACGCGAATCTCGTGCAAACGATTCGGGAGATCGTCGGTTCCCGGGCGTTAGGGATTCACACGACAACGGCGGATGATCATCTGGCTATTCTGGAGGCGTTGGAGAAACTGGATCCAGAAGCGGCGGGTCGAGCGATGGCTGACCACCTGCGGCAGGCCTCCGAATCGGCCGTTCGGGCGGTGAAGGAGATTCGCGGTGGGCGAAGCCGTCGATCCGCCAGCCGTCGTTCTTGAGCGAGCCACTTGCAACCTGCGTCCACCCGCCGTTGAATCCGCCCATGGAATTTGATCTTCTGGGAGACCATCAGCGCAGCGCCTATAAATTGCTGGCTGGCTTAATCACGCCTCGACCGATTGCTTGGGTCACGACTCAAGACGCGGACGGGCGGGTGAACGCGGCTCCGTTCAGCTTCTTCAACGTCTTTGGGACGAGGCCGCCGATCCTGGGCTTCGCGCCGGGAAATAAAACTGCGGAGATCCCGAAAGACACCGCGCGGAACATTCGCCGTTCCGGGGAATTCGTTGTCAATCTGGTGGATGAAACCACGGCGGAAGCGATGAACCTGACGTCAGCGGAGCTGGAGTTTGGCGAGAGCGAAATCGAGCATGCGGGTTTGACGACCGCTCCGAGCACCTTGGTCACGCCGCCGAGGATCGCGGAATCGCCCGTGGCGATGGAATGCAAGGAGTGGGCCACGATGGAAATTGGCCAGAACCGGTTGGTGATCGGGGTGATTCACAAGTTGATCGTTCGGGAAGGCGTGATCGACCCGGAGACGCTGTTGGTCGATCCGAAGGTATTTCGTCCGATTGGCCGGATGCAGGTTCCCGCCAGCTACTGTCGCACGAGCGATCAATTTGAGATGAAACGCCCTGAGTAAGCATGAAAAAAGTCGTCATCACAGACTTCGTTTCAGAGCCGCTCACCCTGGAGCGGGAAATTCTCGATGGTGTGGCAACGGTTACTGCTCTTGATGGCGTGGTGGAAGAGGATCTGGAGGGGGAGATCGAGGATGCGGACGCGATCATGATGTATCACTTCCTCAAGCTATCGGCGAAAACGTTGCGACGATTAACGCGCTGTCAGATCATCGTCCGTTGCGGAGTCGGGTTCGACAACGTGGATTGGCGGACCGCGCGAGAATTGGGAATTCCGGTGGCCAACGTGCCGGACTATGGGACGGAAGAAGTCGCGGACTCCGCCATCGGGCATTTGCTGGGATTTCTTCGCGGGATTTTTGTGCTGAATTCCCGGCTGCGGCGCGGTCAGGGAGCGTGGACCTATGAGCAGGTCAAGCCCTTGGCCCGGGTTCGGGGGCAACAGCTCGGGATGATCGGCTTGGGTCGGATAGGCACGGCCACGGCGCTTCGGGCGAAAGCGTTAGGATTGCGGGTGGCGTTTTACGACCCCTATTTACCGGATGGAGTGGATCGAGCCGTTGGTGTGGAACGCGTTGAATCCTTGGAGAACCTGTTGGCCACGAGTGATGCTGTCAGTCTGCATTGTCCATTGAGTGAGGAGACGCATCACCTGATTGATGACGCGGCCATCGCGGCGATGAAGCCCGGATCGTATCTGGTGAACACGGCACGGGGAGGAATCGTCGATCCAGCGGCGGTGTTGAGGGGAATCGAAACCGGTCAGTTGGCCGGAGTCAGTTTGGATGTTCTCGAAGTGGAACCTCCGGCGGAAGAATCCCCGTTGATCCTGGCTTGGAAACATCCGGATCATCCGGCCCATGATCGGCTGATCCTGAACCCTCACGCCGCGTTCTATTCCGAGCAAGGACTCGCGGATATGCGGATCAAAGGGAGCCAGAATTGCCTGCGAGCGTTGCTGGGTGAAACGCCGCGTAATGTCATTAATTAGGCTACCTACAGTCCGGGGTTTTTCTGGAGCGCGGCGACCACCGCATTGCTGCGCCAACCGGAAACATAAAGAGGGTCTTCCCGTTGATGGAAGCGGATCGTGTCTTTGATTTTGGATTGGACCCAGGGGCTGAGAATGCCCGGTCCGTTTTTGGTATAGACAATATCGTCTCCCAGATAAACGCAGGCATGCGCCACGTCGTTGTTGCTCGTTTTGACGAGGAAAAGAATGTCGCCAAATTGGAACGGAGGGTGGATGGGCTGAAATCGCTCCCGGACAAACTGGTTCGTCTCCAGACCGTCGCGATAGATCTCCGAGGGAATGCGACTGAAAAAATTGACGGCGGTCCACATCGAGTCAGGATAGCGGCCCTCGAATCCATCGCGAAGATAGGGATAGTTGAAGACGTTTTTTCGCGGAATGGAGGGAAGCAGATGGGTAATATCCAGAGATCGCTTCGTTCCGGCCAGGCGAATCGATTGAAGCAGCGGGAGGGAGGTGTTGTGAGCCCCGGCGGCTGTCCAGAAATGGATCAGTCGATCGAAGTTCGTCTTCGAATCGACGATCAGCTGGGTTACCAGGGTGCGAGAACGGGTGAGGGTTCGGAGAAGATCCCGCTCCTTCTCGGAATCATCGATCAACTGGAGGAGGAAGGGCAGATCCGAGAAGAGAAGGGTTTCGCCTCGCCGATAGCTCAGGGTCTCAATCAACTCGACCACCGAAGGCGAAACCGGGGTGTTGGCAAACCATTGCTCTAGATCATCGTTTTCGAAGACGATAGGGCGCCGATGAAAATAGTTCTCGGTCCATTTTCCCAAGACCCGATAAATCATAGAGCGAGATCCGGGGCTCAGGCCTTCGACCACTTCCGGGCGGGGAAAGATGCGGATTTTGTCGGCATCGAAATGCCATCGGGAGACATCGATGAGAAGGTTGAGTTGGGAGTTCGTCAATCCGGCGCTTTCGAAAAAGGCGATCAGGTCCTGGGTGGTATAGCCGATGAACTGCCACTCGGTTTGTTGAGAAGGGACGTCCAACTGTTCCAGAATTTCATCAGGAGGGATCAGAAAGATCGAGCGGGTTTCCAGGTTTCCGCAGGGCGGCGATATTGCGGAGGCGAGGAACGCTCCGGGAAAGATCCAGAGAACGGCCATTAACCTGAAGAGAAAAGGATTCAAGAGGGGCTTAGGAACGGCGCAGGAATAACTTCCGATGAAATTTGCGCCGAAATTTTTCTCAGCACCAAGGCGGAATCGACCGGAGCGTAGTAAACTACGTGATTTGGATTCCAACGCCGGTGCTGGGTAAACGGACAAGCAAATCATCTGGATTTATTTCTGCGCCGTTCCTCAGTTTAGGGATTCAATTTGGATCGAAAGATCTCCCGTTTGGTTTTGGGTCCGGAATAGATCTTCAGGATGTTCTCTTCGCGCATGATGGCCCAGGGCGAGCGGAGGGCATTTCCATTTTTCGTGAACATGAGATCATCTGCCAGATAGCTGTAGGCATGGATCAGGAGGCCAGTATCCTTGTTGGAAAGTACAATGAGATCGCCAAACTGGAGCGGCGGGCTAACTTCTTCGAAGTCGCGTTGTAGAAAATAGGCGGACGGCATATTATCCAGAGCGCGATTGCTGACTTCATTCCTGAAGAAATGAAGGCCGGTCCACCAGCAGTCCGGTCCCGCATTACTATTCCGGTCGTTTAACGAGGAATAGGTATTGAGAAGGCGGCGGGGCAGGGGAGGGAGCAAATGAAGCAGATCAATGGAGGTCGCCTCCGTGGTTGATTGGAAGCTTCGTAGCAGGCTTCGGACGCGGGGATTCCTTCCTCCCGCGGACCAATACCGGATGATTTCCTCAAAGTCGGAGTTGGGCTCAATTCGCAGCGTGGGGATATAAGACTGGGTCCGGCTAAGGGCTCGCATCATGCGAAGTCGGGACTCATGATCGGGCATCGATCTCGTAACCGGGCCAATATTCATACAGGCGAGGGAACCTCCTCGGCGATAGAGAAAGCGATCGACCAGGTCCGTCGTTGATTCCGGGAAATCAGGAGCCAATCGGGCGAAGCTACCGCCGGGAAACTTGGCCGAAAAATATCTCAAATATTGATCGGTGTAGACCAGCGGATAGATCGCGGAGCGCTGATCCACATTCAGACGCCCGATGGCTTCGTCGGTCAGCGTCGCTTCCATCCCTTCCCCTTTTGCTTCCCAGCGACTGGTTTTGATGATTTCCTCGATCAGTTCGGATTCCAGCCCAGCTTGCTCCATGATTTGGCGCGCCGCGTTCAGGTTGCCGGGGAAGTTCCAGATCGTGGGCTGATCCATCCAGCCTTCCAGAAAGTAATCTGCAGGCGCTTCCAAGATGGTTTCCTGGCAGAGGAGTTGTCCCCAGGGACCCACCTTGGTCTGGTAGGCGGAGAGACTGGAATCAGCGTTCCCGGAGACCAGCATGGCAGCCCATCCAAGGAAGATTCCCCAGCTCGCCAAGTGTTTTCGGATCTCTGGAGCAATGTTCATCGGTGCAAGCCAAGCATTGGTGGTATGACGGGAACGTGATGGAGGAGCGATTCCTCATGTTGAATTGGAGATTTTCTCATCGGAAGCTGAAATCCTTTCGTCGCCAGCCGGAAACGACAGCCTCTCGCTCCCGGACATGGTAGTTCACGACGTCCTGCAGCCTCATGAAGATCCAGGGGCTGAAGAAGTCCGCGCTGTTTTTGGTGTAAACCATGTCATCGGCAATGTAGACACAGGCATGACGCGGAATGTCTGCCGATTTTGGAGAAATCGTCAATACATCGCCAAAACGGAACGGTGGATCGGTCAGCCGATAGAAGGACGTCAGATGCGATTTCAAAATTGGCGAATCCGCATAAATGGGAACTGGCGTGGCATTGAAAAAATTCAAGGCGGAGGTGAAGCCGTCCGGAGCGCGGCCATCCATCACGTCCGCCATACTGGGATAGGTGAAGAGGCGACTCTTGGCTCCGGAAGGCAAAAGATGGGCGATGTCGAGCGAGTCGATTCCTTTCGTCCGCAGGATTGATTCCATCAGGGGAAGCGCATCATTCGGGCGTTCATCAAGTAGCCAATAGCGCCGCAGTTGATCCAGGTTTTGGTCCCCGCCCAATTTGAGGCGGAGGAAAAGCGTTCCGTTTTGGGTGAGGATGCGGATGAGGCTGCGCTCTTCTTTGGCGCTGCGGACATGCTTCAAGAGAACCGGAAGATCCGAAAAGAGCGTCGCTCCACAATCGCGGTAGGTCAGTGCAGAAATGGCTGCACTGAGGCCGGCAGAAAGGCCGCTGCGCTCAAAGATTCGCGCAAGGTCATTGGGGCGGATGAGCAGCGGTTTATGGTGATAGGGATTCTCCGGCCATTGAGCCAATGTCCGATAGAGAGCGGATCGCGAGCCGGACGCTAATGACTCCACGATGTTGTCGGGAGGAAAAACGCGGATGACATCGCCAAATTGATCCCAGCATATCCCGGTGGTCAGCTTCGTCACATCGTCGTCGTTCAAGCCGATTTCTCGGAAGAGCCCGATGATGTCTTCTTTACCGGAGCTCAGAAAGTGCCAGACGGTTTGCTGGGAAGGCAGAACGAGGAGATTGAGGAGGGCATCCGGGGCTTCTAGCCAGGACTGGTAGAACTCGAGCGTTCCCCATGGTCCCGGTCGCGAAGTTTCAACCGGAATAGGGCGAATCAGCCCAATTTCCTGAGGTGGAGGACGAAGCGTTTCCGGAACACTGAGAGGCTGCGGCAGGGAGGCCTTGCGATTTTTCTGACCTGCTTTGTGCCGTTTCACGAGAGTCCCAAGGTTCGGCTGCGGTAGCCTTGGATTCGCAGATCGCCGGAGTAGAGGTAGCGCGAAAGCATGTCTTCTTTTTGCATCAGCAGATAAGGGAAAAACCGCCCGGACCCGTTTTTCGTATAGACGATGTTGTCGGCAATGTGAACCCAGGCATGAACGAACTTCCCTTCTTTCGGTGAGTGAAGGACGGAAATATCACCAAATTGATTCGGGTTGGAAACCGGTTCAAACCAGTCCTCCGTGAAATAGTAGTGACGCGGTAAATCTTCATCCAAATAGCGATTGCTCGCGACCTCACTGAAGAAGTTCATGGCCGCCCAGTAGCAGTCCGGAGCCAATCCATTGAGAGCATCTTTTTCCGTGGAAAAGGTGTAAAGTAGCCGACGCGGAACCGGAGGTAACAGGTGGAGAAGATCGATGGTCGAGATCCCGTTCGCGCGGAGAGCGGTTTCCAGGAGGGGGAGAGCCCGGCTGCGGTTGGCTCCGGCGCTCCACCAGCGAGCCACGTCCCGGAGTGGAGTATCAGCATCGACCCGAAGGCGCCCGACCAGGGCTCGGGTCCGGGCGAGCGACTGAAGAAACACCCGCTTCTGGGACTCTGTCCGGAGCATTCCGAGCGCCAGTGGGGTATCCAGAAAGATCTTCTTCTTGCCAAAAGTGATGCAGCGAGATTCCACAAAGTGGATCACTTCCTCCGGAATTCCCATTCCCTCTGAAATTTCGCGGTAACTTCCTCCCTCGATCACGAAGTCATTAAAGTGACCAAAGCCGCGATCCGCCGCAAGGAGTCGGGGATACAGCTCTTGCAGGAGGGCGGGGGGCATTTCCCGGACAAAGTCGTTCCCGGGGCGAAGCAGGCACCCATTGGGGGCCTTGATAAACATCGCGTCTTTATGCGGCACCACACCCCAGCTTTCCAGCAGGGTTTTTACCTGGTGGACGTCCTGATCGATGAATGCCCACTCGGTTTCTTCCCGAAGAATACGGTCGCTGAAGTAGTTGGCCGGTGGATCGAGAAAGGTGAAAAAGTACTCGATCCTCCCCCAGGGGCCGGGCTTCGCTTCGTAAAGAATGTTCTCAGTTTCGATCATGCTGGGAAAATGAGGGAAAGTGAGGGGCCGCAGTGGCGGCCACGTTTCAGATACGCAAGGAGTTGGCACGCCATGGTGTAGGGAGGAATGGAGCGACGGCTTTCAATCAGGAGTTAGCGAAGATCATTTCGCAGTTGGAACGAAAGAGGAAGGCGGAGATCCGTCCGCTTCCCCTCATCCTAACCCCCGAAACACCGGAAAACGACCGAGTACTTTCATCAGACTCAATTTCTTGAAAAAAACCATGGCCGCATCCGGGCCGACGTCACTTCCTTTGCAATGTCTTGAAGTCGGGAAAGCCGTGAAATCGCACGATCAGTTCGCAACTAGTGTAGTCCGTCCAGCAGAATGCATATTAAGGATGCCGAAATTTTCACAAGTTCAAGGCGCGAGGAAGGAACGAAGCGGGCTTCGTGATTGACGAGCAACGCCGAAATTGTGGAAAAGGCGGTATTCAACCCAAAATCAACCGCGAAGCGGCAAATTTCAAGAGCCTCAAAAATTACCGGAATGTGCAGTCTGTTGGACGGCCTACACTAGCGCTTGATGATCGGCCTTGCGCGAAGAACTCCGCCCGATGAGGTGGAAGCGAAGCCGCCCACCCGTTGGATCTGGATGCCCTGTTCGGTAAAGGACGTTTCCATATCGCTCCAAAGTTCGTCCACATTGCGCTTCTGGAAGAGGGCCCTCCGCGCATTCGCTTCCGCGACGGTGAGGTCCACCGGGCCACCGCCATTGGGGTTTTCCGCGAGAATTCGTGGCAAGACGGGCTTTTGCGGAGGAGTCGGGGCGTCCCCCGGCTTCGGGTTAACGTGAATGAGATCGGCTTCGGGAACGCGATCGGCCAGCTGCTGGTTGTAGATGAGAATCCGCTGATTGTAGGCGTCCACTTCACGACGAAATTGGGTCAGGGCGGCGTTGAAGTTCGAAACGTCCAGGTTGTACTGCTGAAGCTGGGCGTTGAAGGTGGTGACGGCGTCATTGTATTCCGCGACGAACTCTTTGAGCTCATTTTGGCCGCTGCGGGCTTGTTGCAGGTAGGCCAGCATTTGGGAGCCATCCCCTTTTCCGTCCAGGTGGATGAAGTAATACACCAGCAGCATCGAGGATCGGTAATTGAGAGCGGCATTGCGACCACTGGCCACAGCGGCTGACCACTGTTGATGGCTGAGTCCCATCAAGGCATCCGGCGAAACCATATCGACAAAAAATTCGCCGCCGCGGGCTTGGTTGACCCGATACTCGTTTTCCAGGTGATCCCGGACCCCGTCATGGATCCCTCGGAAGTTGAATCGGGCATCGTCATACGGCACCGCCGCCATGTATTCCGCGATGCCTTCGACAAACCAGATCGGCAAGATATCGAGCCAATGGTGCATCACCTGATGGGTGATTTCGTGGACCAACGTTCCCGAATCATAGTTGCGTCGATCAATCGCGACCCGATTTCCCACATCGCGAACGCCCATCGATTCCATGGGGACGAGAATCTCCTTGCTCCGGATCATGTAAACACCGCCAGAGCCTTGAGGCCCACCCGCCCGGAGATAGTCATCACGGTCCTTGAACATGCGAACGATGAACTTGCCATCCGGTGGTTCGGGATTGAGCTGCAGCGGGAGATGCTTGATCGCGTAGTAAGTTGACTCGAACGCTTCTGAGTATTCTTTAATCAAGCTGGGCTGAAGTTCGACATCGCAGATGAACCGGTAATTGGGAGTCTCATAGGTCCAGCCTGATTCCTTGGAGCGAACTTCGCGGGCCGTGAACGTCAGCATGGGGCGGAGCTCGCTCGGCCAGCGATCCACCTTGGTGCCGAAGCCGAGATCT
Organism: uncultured Verrucomicrobiales bacterium; assembly: GCA_964351855.1. Classification (GTDB taxonomy): domain Bacteria; phylum Verrucomicrobiota; class Verrucomicrobiia; order Verrucomicrobiales; family DEV007; genus JBCDHN01. The sequence continues at coordinate 5,163 of CAYGQD010000142.1, read as the reverse complement.
TGCCATTCCTGGACGTATTTCCGGTCTTCCTGACTCAGCGTGGCCAACGGAACGGGAACGATGCGTCCATTGCGCGAAGAGCGGAGCTTCACCGCATTTCCTTCCACCCCGACCATGGTTGCCTTGATGCGGAGGCCGCGGTCATTCGTCCAATTTCTCTCTTTGGGATTCGCCCAAGTCGAGCTGGCAATGAACAACGTAAAGAGGGAGATGAGGAGCCGAGCGAAAAGTTGAGACAGTGACATCACGGGGTCAGTTGATGGCGTCGGGGCTAGTCAATTGAGGATTTTGTCACGTTCCGCCATCAAATGCACGTTTCTTTTTCCCTCACCCGCAAAATTGAACCGTTTCGAAGTTTGATGAAAAACGGGGTTCGGTCGTCCCGTAAATCTCGGCAACCTGCGTTCGGAATCGGGAAGCGCATTCTGAAGGCCACTCTCCTCTTTCTGAAGAGGGTGGATTTTAGGAGTGAATTTCCCTCCATTTCATGCTTCCTTGTTAGGTAGTCTGAAGACTCCGGTCGCTAAAAACGACGAAAGAATCGACATGTTGCTCACATTTCAGCGGAAGCTCCTTTTCTCAGGGTTGGGTATCGCGCTCATCCTTCCTCTCCACGGCCAGGAATCTGAACTGGCTCCCATTTTTCGACGCGAAACGGCACCGGAAGAACCCGCCGCTGGCGATCCCGCTGCGCCTGGAACCGATCAGGCAATGGAGCCGCCCGCTGCGGTGCGGCCTCGGATTTTAGGCCAGGATGATCTCCCACCGGCACCGCCTGCTCCTGGAACGGTTCCCGACGTGAGCCCGATGGTTCCTACCGAGACACCGGAAGTCGCCGTCCCGGATGTTCCACCCGTTCCGGAAATCGTCCCGGAAATCGCGGCACCACCTTCCCCGGCTCCGTCCAAAAAAACGGGACCGGGATTTCAAGCGGGATTGGAAACCTTGAAGGGCGCGCGGATTTTGACGCTTTCCATTCCCGGACCGCGAGGACAGATCGTGGACCGTTGGGGCGCACCCTTGGCCCAGAGTGAGGTGGTTCACTATCTCGGGTTCAATTTTCCCTACATGGAGGACGGGACCGATGCGGAGAAAATCAGCTACGCGCGCAATCTGTTGAATCGCTCCAATGAGGCGCTTGGGAAAAGTTGGACGTTGAAAGACGAAGACATTCTGAACCATTACAAGGACCGCCGCTGGCTGCCATTGATCTTTGCGAATCGTCCGCTGACCAAGGAAGAAGTGATTACCGTTCAGGAGATGGAGCTGGACGGTCTGATCCTGCATCCTACCTATCAGCGGGTTTATCCGCAGGGACAGTCTGTCGGCCATATTGTCGGCTACGTCGGGAAACGGGCACCCTGGCCCACCGGCGAAGTCCCGGACGGCGAAGAGATGTGGCCGATCGCGCAGGGCGTCCGCGGGTTGGAAATGGCCTTCGATTCGGCTTTGCGTGGACGAATGGGCCGCGTCCAGATCATTTTTAATGAGAAAGGCGAACGGGTGGAGGAAACCGTCGTCAACGATCCGGTGCCCGGCTACAACGTCGTGACTTCGATCGATCTCGAAATGCAGCAACTCGCCGAGCGCATTTTGCAGGAGAAAGTGAAGCGCGGCGCGTTTGTCATCATGGATGTGCGCAACGGCGACGTTCTGGCGATGGCATCGTTTCCCAATTATGATCCCAATCAGTTTGTTCCCCGCATTTCGACGAGCGATTTCCTAGCCCTCAATGAGGACGAGGCGAAACCGATGCTGGGCCGCGCCTTTCAAGGGGTCTATCCTCCCGCCTCTACCTTCAAAGTCTCTTCTGCCTTGAGCCTGCTGGAATCTGGGACAGTCAACGAGTATAGCCTCTATAGCTGCCCGACGAGCTTCACGCTGGGAGATCGGGTGGCGCATAACTGGGCCAAGGAAGATGAAGGAATCATGAACGTGGTTGGTGCCTTGGCCCGATCCTGCAATACCTGGTTCTACCAGGCCGCCTTGGATTCCTCCGCCTCCAGCATCCTCATGGGGGCACAGAAACTCGGATTTGGTCGGCAAACGGGGATTCCACTCCCGGAAGAGCTTGGCGGATTTATGCCGTCGAACGAATGGTCCCGAGAGAAATTTGGTCACGCTATCCTCGGAGGTGATTTGATGAACATCGTGATCGGTCAAGGCAGCGTCGAATCCACGCCGCTTCAGGTCGCTCAAGCGTTTGCGGCGGTGGGAAATCGTCAGTATCTGATGAAGGCGCGCCTGGTTCTTCAATTGCAGGATTTCTCGAATCGGATCGTCGATGCTTACGATGTGGAGCGGCGCAATCTACATCTCTCGCAATACAGCCTCGGCGTGGTTCACAAAGGGATGTATGAGGTCGTCAACGGAGGACGTGGCACGGGGCGCAATGCCGGTCATCCGCGGATCAACGTTTCCGGGAAAACCGGCACCGGTCAGTGGAAACCGGCTCAGAGCCAGAACGTGGCTTGGTTCGCCGGGTTTGCTCCGTCCGAATACCCGGTTTACTCCTTTGCGGTCGTTTACGAAGGCGACCCGGGTGAAAAAGTGGGTGGCGGAAGCAAGGCTGCTCCCGTGGTAGGAGAATTCTTCAAGGAGTATCTCACGGAAGATCGGCTGGCCGAGCTTCAGGAAGTCTCGAATTCGATCAAGGTCCGGATGAAGGAAGAAATGATTGAAGTCGGCCCGCTGGAAGGCGGGACCATCTTCCAGGGCGGAAGCGGAGCCTCCGGTAGCGATACCGCCCCGCCGCCACCCGCCAAGAAACCGAAGAAAAAGAGCGGCGGTTTTTTCAAGAACATCTTCGGCTCCAGCATCGGGGAATAACCCCTGGAAGGCAGGGCCAACGGCCTTCCGGGCCCCAAGGGCTTGTCACAAAATAAGTTTACAAGATCTGAGTGTCTTCCGACCCGTCGCCAGCGTTGGAATTCACCTCATTGAGCCCGCTAAACTCCGGTCAATTCCGCCTTGGCCACAAGTCGGAACTCTGCGCATCTCACGCAAACTTATGTTATGACAAGCCCTAAGTTTGTTCCCAACGCAAAAAAGCGTTGCGCCTTCCCATGAAGCGCCTACACTGCGCGCCCCATGGCAAGAAGATCTGGCAAAGCTAAGACCCGAAAAGCCGTCGCAAAGCGGTTCAAAATCACAGCCACAGGCAAAGTGATTCGCCGCAAGCAAGGCAAGCGTCACCTTGCCGAGTGTAAGAACCGGAAACGGATTCGAAACCTCGGTCAGGCAGCGCTTGTTTCTGATGCGGATACTCCCCAAATTAAGGAGAATCTGCCATTCAGCCACCGTGGCTGAGTGTGATATTGCTGGTGACGCCCTTTTTGTGAGGTGAAAACCAGCCTCCGTGTGAATCGCTCCTCCGGGATGCGAGATCACCGGGGCCGACCGCGTAGTCTTGGCCGCAAATCCGGAGAAAATCCGGTGAGCGGCTCACCCGAACGAGTGAGATTACGAGGCCGAAGTTCAACCAAACGGCTCGTTCACTGGAGACATAATTAACAATGCCAAGAGCAACCAACTCGCCTGCGAGCCGTAAGCGCCGCAAGCGTATGCTGAAGAAAGCCAGCGGATTCCGCGGCTCTCGTTCCAAACTGTATCGCATCGCCAAAGATGCCGTCTACAAAGCGCAAACCTGGGCCTACCGGGATCGGAAAAACCGTAAACGCACCTTCCGTAACCTCTGGGTTCAGCGGATCAATGCGGGCGTCCGCGATCTCGGCCTGACCGTCGGTGCAGATGCAAATGGGAAAGACGGGAAACCGTTCACCTACAGCCGTCTCATCGAAGGACTGAAATGCGCCGAGATCGAAATCGATCGCAAAGTTCTCAGCGACATGGCCATTCATGATCCCGCCGGGTTCAAGGCGGTGATTGAGGCCGCTCATCACGCCTTCACCCACAAGGACGAAGAAGCCATGAAAAAGGTGAAAGCGAAGCGTGACGAAGAGGAGAAAGCCGCTGCTGCCAGAAAAGCAGCGAAGCAAGCCGCTTAGCCTCCGCCTTCCATCCCCCGATTTCCCCATGCTCGCAGAGCTGGACCAAATTCGCGATACCGCCCTGGCGGAGATCACCCCGATCGCCGATGAAATCGCACTCGATGATTTTCGAGTGCGCTTTCTCGGCAAGAAGGGGGAGCTGACCAAAGCCAGCGCCGGAATGCGCGATGTCCCGAAGGAGGACAAGCCCAAGGTCGGCCAAAAGCTGAACGAGGTTCGCAACGCAATTTCGGACGCGATCGAGGCTCGCAAGAGCGCATTGATCGCCGAAAAAGACGCGAAAGCGGCTCAGGGTATCGACGTCACCCTTCCGGCCCGGCCCCTTCCGGTCGGGGCGCTTCATCCGCTCACCCAAACGCTCGACCGCGCGGTGCAAGCCCTGCGTCGGATGGGCTTTGCCCTTGCGGAAGGCCCGGAAATCGAAACGGAGTGGCATTGCTTCGACGCCTTGAACACTCCGGAAGATCATCCGGCCCGCAACGAGTCGGACACCTACTACTTTGGAAACGGCAAGCTCCTCCGCACCCACACCTCCACCGTGCAGATTCGCACGATGGAATCGGTCGAGGCCTTGCCGGTCCGGATCATCGCTCCGGGAACCGCATTTCGTCGTGATGAAATCGACGAGACTCACTCCATCTCCTTCACCCAGATCGAAGGGCTCTACGTGGCCCGGGAAGTCAGTCTCGCTGATCTGAAAGGCACCCTGGAATACTTCTTCCAAGTCATCTTCGGCCCCGAAACCGAAGTCCGCTTCCGGCCCCACTTTTTCCCCTTCACCGAGCCCAGTTTCGAAATCGACGTCAAGCTCCAAGCCAAGGGCCGAGCCGACAAATGGGTCGAAATCGCCGGCTGCGGCATGGTCGACCCCGCCGTCTTCGAAGCCGTCACGGAAAAGCGCGGCGATGACCTCTTCTCCCCCGACCACGTCACCGGATTCGCCTTCGGCATGGGCGTCGACCGCCTCGCGATGATCCAATACGGCATCCCCGATCTGCGCATGTTCGACCAAAACGACCTGCGGTTTCTGCGGCAGTTGGCCGAGTAATCTTTTGGGTAGCAGCATTGGGTTCTTTCCGATGCTCGCAGTCGGAAAGACGTAAGCGCCTAACATGGACCATCTGAGCGCGCCTCGCGCGCTTCCTTCCAAGCC
>CAYGQD010000141.1:0-19244 GCA_964351855.1 uncultured Verrucomicrobiales bacterium | reverse complement strand
CTCGAACCAAATCTCTCGCGAAGTGCACCTCTTACTTTCCGGATGATGCACTAGGGTCTCAGCTACTTCCGAAAAAACTCATTCGAAACCAGTTGTCCAATTGTAATCGAATTCAGCGAAGCAGAGCGGCAGCATTCTCCAATCTGATTCGCAGGTTACCTTCGGACTCCGGGCACGGCGCCATCATCCCTCACTCCATACCCATGATCTTAAATTCCTTCATTCCTCCTAACTCACCCACTTCACCATCCAGCGGTGACGGGGAAGACATGTTCCGCGTCGATGTCGCGGGCTTACGTCGCAAGTTCGCCAACCGCTCCAAGAACTTCCTCATCTATGAGCTCTATCAGAACGCGGTGGATGAGGATGTGACCCGCGTCACCATCGATCTGGAACCGCAGCCCGACGGCAAGCATTGCCGACTCATGGTCGAGGACGACAGCCCGGAAGGGTTCAAGGACCTCACGCACAGCTACACCCTCTACGCTGACTCCTCAAAGCTGCATAACCCCGAGCAGCGCGGCATCTGGAACCTCGGCGAGAAGCTGGTCCTCGCCTTCTGCACCCACGCCACGATCGCCTCGACCAAGGGAACGGTCAGCTTTCGTGACGGACGGCGCTTCAACTCCACCGAGCACCGGGTTCGGGGGACACGATTCGAGGGGGAGTTGATCATGAGCGCAGCCGAATACGAATTGGCTTGCCAAGGGATGCGCGCCCTCATTCCGCCGCAGGAAGTCAGCGTCCGCTTCAATGGAGAGGAGCTGATAACGCCGCCCTTCATCCACGAATTCACCACGACGCTGCCGACCACGATCGGCGACGACTCCGGTGCGATCCGCCGCACCCGTCGCAAGACCACCGTGCGTCTCTACGATTGCGCCGGAAGAAACGAGGGCTGGATTTATGAGATGGGGATCCCTGTTGTCGTGAATGGAACCCGCTGGCACAGCGACGTGCAACAGCGCGTTCCGCTCAACATGCAGCGCGACAACGTGACTCCGGCCTACCTCCAGGAACTGCGCGTCGCCGTCTTTAACGAGTCCCATCACATGCTGGAGAAAGAGGATGTGACCGAGGACTGGGCCCGGGCTGCAACGAACGATCAGCGCTGCACTCCCGAAGCAACCACGACCTCCCTGGATCTGCGTTTTGGAGAGAACCGGGTGTCCTTTGACGTCAATGATCGTGAGGCCAATAAGAAAGCAATGGCCGAGGGCTACACCGTGGTCGCTGGCGGTTCGATGTCGAAGCAGGAATGGCAGAACGCTCGAGAGGCTGAAGCGATCAAGCCCGCTGGCCAGGTTACACCAACCCATCACAAAGAGGAGGACCCGGAGATCCAACTGAAACCGCTCGAGTGGACACCGGCAATGCGTTTGGTAGAGGATTACGCGAAACGAATCGCTCCCGCCTTGGTCGAACACGAGATTGAAGTGCGGATCGTCTGCAAACCGACCTGGCCGGTCGCGGCAACCTACGGTCCCAGTGGCTCGCTGACGCTGAACCTCGGAACCCTCGGCCACCGCTTCTTCGAGGACAGAACCTGGGAAGGTCTCCAACGGATCAACGAGCTCCTCATCCACGAGTTCGCCCACCAATATGCCGGCGATCACTTCACCCGGCAATTCTACGACAGCATGGGGCTAATCGGAGCACGGCTCGCCAAGCTGGCGTTGGATCGCCCGGAACTCTTTGCGGATATGGTCACCGAAACAGCAGAGCCCAGCGCCACCTTCTGGCCAGGGCACCCGGCGCGGTGTGCGTGATTCGCAGTGCCACAATCTCCCGCATCGGCTTCCTCGTATAGTGAACTTGAACCGGGATCACTCCTGATAGGGCGAGGGTAATTTTCCGCTAACTCATCCGTCGCGTCTACAGATAGTCCTCACCGCCCTGAACGAACCATCCGTTCGAGCAAGCGAAAAACAAATTCGGCTTCGATTCAGGCGTGACACGAACGGCGAACTCGGCTAAAACGCTCGAACCATGTGGAGGCACCATGAACATTGATCTCACCGACCTGAGCTTCGAAGCGATCGCCCTTCTCGTAACGGTCGGCATTGGCTTCGCCGGTTACTTCGTGACTCACGCGATGAGCATTCAGCGTCACAAGGCCGAGGCCCGGCTCAAATTTGTCTCCGATCAGTTGGAACATCTCTATGGCCCGCTTTATTCCCTGGTGGAATCCAACACCGCTGCGTGGGACGCCTTTCGCAAGACCTTCCGGCCGGGCAAACGCGCCTTCGACCAGAACGATCCTCTAACCGATGATGAATGCAGCCTCTGGGCCGCTTGGGCGGAACACGTGTTCATTCCCAGCAACCTGCGCATCCGCGACGTCATCGAAGCGAACGCCCATCTCTTGATCGATGGTGAAATGCCGGATTGTTTCCGCCGCGTCATCGCTCACATTGAATCTTCCAAGATCGTTCTACCGGCCATTAGAGAAGGCGACCTCTCCATCCTGGAGGGCTTTGACGAATGGCCCAAAGACTTCAATGGATTCGTCGACGAGTGCTATCGAGCCGTTGCTCAAGAGCATTCCCGCCAACTGGGCAACGCCCGTGGCCATGCTTTCGCGCGACGCCTTCGGAAGAGGATGGAGAAATCAGCCGCCAACGTGTGACCTTTATCGAATCACCTCTTCGGTGTTGCGGACCATCCTGATTCTCGCTAGACTCCCCGCATGGGCTCGAAAATGATTGCAGTTGTCCTCCGGATCGGATTCGGTCTCCTCGCCGGAGCCGTTTCTCATCTCTCCGCCGCCGAACGCGTCGCCCTTGTCATTGGCAATGGCGCTTACCAGAACGCTCCCGGCCTCCCCAATGCTCCGAACGATGCTGACTCGGCAGCCGCCACCTTCCGCAGGATCGGGTTCGAAACCACCGTCGTCAAAAACGCCAGCCTGGAAGCCTTCCAGAAAGCCGTGTTTGAGTTTCACGAATCCGCGCGCCGGGCCGAGGTCGCCATTTTTTACTACGCCGGGCACGGGATCGAGTTCGAGAAGGTCAACTACCTCATCCCCGGCGACGCTACTCTGGAGCAACCTTATCTCATTAAAAAGGAAACCGTCGCCGTGGGCGAGATCCTTGCTGATCTGGATGCTCCGGCCAAGCTCATCATCCTGGATTGCTGCCGGGATAACCCGTTCAAAACCCGCTCCTGGGCCCGGACCCGCTCCACCGAATCCGGACTCGCCGCGATGGTTCCGCCGCGCGGCACCCTCATCATGTATTCGGCCAGCCCAGGACAGAAGGCGCTCGATGGCACGGGGAACAATAGCCCCTTCACCGGTGCCCTGGCCCAGGAATTCGCCAAACCCGGCGTTACCGCACTGGACGCCTTTTTCAATGTGAGCGACACGGTTCTGGCCACCACGAACCGCCGCCAGGAACCGTGGGTCAAGTTCGACGGCTCGGGCCGATTGTTTCGTGACATGGTCTTCGTTCCGGGCAACGCGGTCGCAATGCCAACGCCGCTTCCTCCTCCTCCGGTCACCAAAATCATCCCACGTAGCGCCACCAAGGACAAACCCTTCGTCAATTCTCTCGGGATGAGATTCGTCCCGGTCCCCGGCACTGAGACGCTGTTCTGCGTCTGGGAAACCCGGGTTGGGGATTTCGAGGCGTTCGTCAGCGCGACTGGCTACGATGCCACAGGCGAGATGTATAGCCTGGACGACAAGGAAAAGGGCTGGGTGCAGGTGGGCCGCACCTGGAAGAGCCCTGGTTTTCCAGGCATCCAGACCGATGAGCATCCCGTCGTCGGCGTCAATTGGGAGGATGCAACCGAGTTTTGCAAATGGCTCAGCCGTCAAGAGGGAATCACCTATCGTCTGCCCACCGACCACGAATGGAGCCAGGCTGTGGGGATTGGCGAACGGGAAAGCGCAACCGCTTCCCCCAAAGACAAGGACGAAAAAATTGAGGGCGTTTACACTTGGGGTAGCCAATTTCCTCCGCCAACTGGGACGGGAAATTATGCGGGCAGCGAAGCTCGGACGGGTTCTTGGCCAGACAAATATTCAACGATCGAGGGGTACCGTGATCCTCATCCGCGGACCGCAAAGGTTGGTCAATACCCACCGAATCGCCTCGGCATGTATGATCTGAGCGGAAATGTTTACGAATGGTGCCAGGATTGGTTTAGCGGCGACCAGAAATACCGTGTTTTGCGCGGCGGTTCCTGGAGCAGCACCGATCCTACCAGCTTGTTGTCGTCCTACCGCCTCGGCGGCACACCTGCGTCTCGTAACGTTAACCGCGGGTTTCGTTGTGTGTTGGTTGTTGGTTCCGGCGGCTAGGTAATCGTTACTGCGGAGCGCAGTGAAGCTTCCGCGCCGCAGGCGCCTTACCTACACCGGACCTGAATCTTCGCGCGGAGCGCGAGGGAAATTTTTTTCGGTATTTTACCGTTTCTCGCTACGCTTACGGCGTTTGCGCTTGGAGCCATCCAGAGGCCATCGGGTATACGCTTTGCGTAGTCCTTCACTGTTGGCTTCCCGGCTGAATTGATACCAGGCAAAGACCCGAGGGCTCAAATCAGCAAACCTCATCCCGGTGCGGAAGTGCCGGTGTCGGCGTTTTTCGAAACGGCGTTTGGTGGCGCCCAAGACGCGCGGGGCGAGGCCGGGCAGAAAGCGAAAGCCACAAAACGGAACGCCCTCACGCGTGGCCATCAACCGGCTTTTCGGAAGGGAAAGTTTCATCCGCTGGGCCGCAAGAAGATCGATGATGCGCGCCCGAGATTCCCAGAGCTGCGCTTTGTCGTCGCCAAAGAGCAAAAAGTCATCGGTGTAGCGCAGATACGGTCCGTGCGCCAACGTTTCGGTGAGGTAGTGGTCCAATCCATCCAGGTAAAAGTTGCCCCAAAGCTGGCTGGTCAGGTTCCCGATCGGCAGCCCGCGCGGGCGATTCACGATTTCCACCCAATCGTCTCCCGGAAACATAGAGGGAGGGATTTCCGGTCCGGTCTGGTGGCTCGCCAGGATGTGGCCGATGAGCGCCCTGACGCCGGAACAGCGAACTTCCCGCTCCAGCTTGCCGCGCAAAATCTGGTGGTCGATGCTGGGAAAGAATTTGTGGACGTCGCACTTCAGGACATAGCGATACCGATTCGTCAACTGGCGGCACAGATTCCGCGCCATGGTGGTGCCTTTGCCGGTTTGGCAGGAAAAGCTGCGCGCGAGAAAGCGGCGTTCGAGCACAGGCTGCATGAGATTGCAAAGCGCATGATGCACCACCCGATCGCGAAAGGGCGCTGCGGCGATGATGCGCCGCTTCGGTTCATAGATGGTGAAGAACCGGTAACCCGCCGGTCGCCAGGATCCTTCCCGAAGCTGGTGATGCAGCGCGTTTAGTTCCGATTCTCGCCGTAGCCACCAGTCTTCCACGTCCGGGCGGCGGGTTTTGTGTTTGCGAGCCTTCCGTGCGGCCAGAAGCAAATTCGCTTCGCTGGCCAGGTTTTCCACCGAGCAGGCGTTGCGGAGTTGGCGGCGATTCATGATCGGGTTACTCATGGGACACGCGTGAATCCTCCAAAGCAACCTCCCATTCACACCGCCGCCGTTGAGTTGACCGACTGGACGCTGGGGCGAACCGCCGATTTTCCCAAAAGCCAGCGGCATACTCTGGGCCAACGGCTCGACAACCTTTGCCTGGACGGGCTGGAGTGCATCACCCGCGCTCGCTTTGCGGGCGATCCAGCTTCGCGAAAACGGCATTTGGCAGAATTAAACCTGAAACTTGAGTTGATGCGGGTGTTTTGGCGCATCGTGGAGGGCAGAAGTTGGATCAGTGGCAAGCAATGCCTCCACGCTAGTCGATTGATCGACGAGGTGGGACGTCTCGCCGGAGCGTGGGCGAAGCGTTAATCAACACTCCCGGAAAAATGGCGAGGTGGCCTTCGGTCCCGCCTGCTAACAAGCGTTCTTACACAGCCACCCCGCCTATTCGCGTCTTTTCCCCAAGACATTGCCACGAAAGGCAACGTCCCGGGGCCAGGGACGGCGGGTTAGGTGTCCATACAATACCTGGACGGGGTCGCGCTGGCCGGGCAGACCGTGTGCCCACCCGGCAATCGGGCAAAATTCCCCAAGGCTGAACGCCTTGCCGCCGGAACCAACAACCAACACACAACGAAACCCGTTGTTATCGTTACGATTCGTTGGTGTGTTGTTGTTGCGGTTGGACGACAACAAGTTGGTAGGATTGTTGTTGTTCCAGGAACCGCCGCGCAAAACACGGTTTGGTTCCGCCGCCGTGCCTGTTTCCGCCACATTGGCAAGAAAGGGATGTCGAGATTGGTAAGATTGAGAAGCTGCATTTTTGCCAAAAAATTTTCCCTCGCGCTCCGCGCGAAGATTCAGGTCCGGTGTAGGTAAGGCGCCTGCGGCGCGGAAGCTTCGCTGCGCTTCGCAGTAAAATAGCCTAGCCGCCGGAACCAACAACCAACACACAACGAATCCCGTAGTTAACGTAACGATTCGTAGGTGTGTTGCTGATGCGGTTGGACGACAACAAGTTGGTAGGATTGCCGCCGTACCAGGAACCGCCGCGCAAAACACGGTATTTCTGGTCGCTGCTATACCAATCCTGGCACCATTCCCAGACATTTCCGCCTAAATCATAAACTCCGAGCTGGTTAGCGGAATATGTCCCAACTGGCGCAGTGAACGCAAACCCATCATCGTACCCGTCAATTCCGGTGAAATCAAAAGCCGTCTTCGCCTCACTACTGGAATAATTCCCCGAACGATCCGGTGGCGGCCAATTACTCCCCCAAGGGTAAATGCCTTCGATTTCCCGGCTTTTGTCAATGGGAGACGCGGTCGCGCTTTCCCGGTCGCCGATTCCCACGGCCACACTCCATTCGTGATCGGTGGGCAAGCGGTAGGTCACTCCGTCCTTCTTGCTGAGCCACTCGCAGAACTTCGTCGCGTCCTCCCAGCTCACGTTCACCACCGGATGATCGGGAGTTTGTTTGTGGCCTTTGTATTCGTAATCCTTCCATTCATCATCCACCCCGGAATTCGCCGCGGCATAAGCGGCGTAATCCTGGACGCGGGTTTCCCAAATGCAGAAGAGCGTGTCGGTGCCGGGAACGGGGACGAACTTCATCCCGAGGGAGTTGGTGAACGGGCGGTCCTTGGTCGCATTGCGTGGAGAGCCCGGAATAACGGGCGAAACCGAAGTGGGACGCGACGGGATTACCGGAGCCGTTACCACCATCGCCGGCCGGGCAGCCCCAGCCGGTTTCGGCACGAAGGGCCGCAATAAATCGTGGCTGACCCAGGGCCGCTGCTCTTTGTTCGTCGATTCGTAAACCTGCCGCCGCACGGCCATGAGACTATCATTCAGGTTCACACCCGGTAGCCCCAGATGGTTCAGAAGTCCGGAGGTGAAGGGCGAGTTCGCCTGCCCCCGCCCATCCAGCGCTTCCTTGCCCGGCGCGGCGGCATAACTGATGAGGGTGCCTTCCGGGACCGTGGTCTGGGCCAGGCCGACTTCCTGGCTGCGCCGCCATCCGCGTTTGTAGGGATTGTTCCGGCAACAATCCAGAAAGACGATATTCAGCTTGCTCCCGCTCGTTTCCATCGCGCCGAGCACGCGATCCAGCGAGACGCTCTCGTCCGCCACATCGAACTCTTCCTCGATGTCGGCATTGACGGGGATCAGGAAGTTCTGGCCGCTCACCTGCATCCCATGTCCCGCAAAAAAGAACAGCGCAACCCCGTCCTTTTCCACCGCATCCGACATCTCGCGCAGCGCATCCGTCATCCCGCGCCGACTCAGGTTCTGCTTCGCAATGACGTGAAACCCCAGATCCCGCAACCGCGCACTCATCGCCGCCGCGTCATTGGCCGGATTTTCCAGCGGCGCCAGCCCGTAGTTCGAATTGCCGATGACGAGCGCGACGCGTTCAGCGGCACCTGAGAACGGTGCCACCAGGAGGTTGGTGAATGCGAATACGAGGATTCCAAGTAGGCCTACCTGCACGAATTTCATGGTGAGATGCTAGCCGAGACGGGCATTGAGGGCAACAAGGGAGACCTGGCCAGTTCAGTTCAATCCAGAAAGCTTGATGATATCCACCATGATCTCTAAAGCCTCCCGTTCATCTGGACTCACGCCGGTTTTCGGATCAAACGGTTCTTCATAGTTCACTTCCATGTCGGAACGCGTTTCTATGAGACTTCCATAATTGCTAATCGGCACGAAATCCTGGATTCGTGGGAGCTTCGCCCCATTGGGTAAGTTCAACGGCAAATTGTACCGTTCCAAGAGCGTCTCATTTGTTGACCGTTCCATGCGGTGTTCACGGCGGCGTTCCGTGGACCACTGTTTGACCTTCTGCAAATACTCCTCGTAATCGCGAATTCGCTGGGTGGCATTTAGGATGGTTTTGCTTCTCTGAACGTTGCGAATAGAATCCATCTCATTCATTTGAGTAAACTCCAAGGACCGCTTCAATCGGGCCTGGGAACGGTTTTGTAGTTGAGGGAGCGGATACTCAATTTCTGAGGGGTTTGAGATGATTTTCACTGGTTCTATTTCGTCGTATCCCGGGCTCAGGCTTTTCGAGTCTTCGCCAAATGACTGGGATGCATTTTCTGATAATACAATACCTGGGATTACCCCTCTGTTTTGAAAGCCGAATCCCGTAATACGGTAGTATTTTCCAACCGATATTTTCAATGCTGCGATTTTAGAATCTGTAGTCGTACCGAGCAGGTTAAACCTTCCAGTTTCAATGGGATGCAGTTGCCCGATGGTGCCTAATCCGAATGTCGGTCCGCCAACGATTACGGCTCTGCCATAGTCCTGAAGCGCTCCCGCGACTATTTCACTAGCGCCAGCACTTTTCGGACTGGTGAGAACCAAAAGTGGTCCGCCGTATGTGGGAATGGTAGTAGTTGGCCTCTTTTGTTCAATTCGCTCCCTATCGTCTTTCGTTTGAACTACGACTGGTCCGTCTCGGAGGAAGAGCCCGGAAAAATCGATTCCTTCTTGCAACGCCCCCCCACCATTTCCACGTAAATCCAAGACCAATCCATCTATCTTTTCATCAACCAACCTTGAAAGGAGCTTATCAACATCTTGCGTCGCGCTAGCGATCGTTTCCCATTCTAAAGTTGTGCCAATTTGCTGAGTTTGAGAATAGAAGGAATTCAGTTCGATCCAGCCAATCCGGCACTCGTGGGATCCTAGATTGGACAAAATCAGTTCAGCTCTGGCAACACTCTCAACCGAAGCGGTCTCTTCACGCACCAATTCGACTTCCTTCGTGGTAAGAAATGTAGGATCATTTCCTGGAGTCACTTTTAGGCGGACGATGGAGCCCGGGGCTCCCCGCAGCAACTTTACCACTTCACTCAGTTCCATGCCGTCAACGTCCTGATATCTCTGATAAATTCCCTGTATCGATCGAATTCTGTCACCGACCTGAATTACGCCTGACGCGGGGCCTTCCTTGATGATTCCGTTCACGAATACGCCCCCCCATTTGGATTGAAGAAGAAGTCCAACTCCGACCTCTGAGTCATCACTCGCCGCCTTCTGAGCATCATACTCCGTCTTGGAATAATATTCGCTGTTCGAATCATAGGCTTTCGCAATTGACTTGATCAATCCCGAATACAAGGACTCTGAAAACGTTTCCCTTACACGATCTCGACGGGCTTCCATTTCGTGCTTCAACCGTTCGCGATGCAGGGAAGAAACCTTGATTGCGGATGGATCGCGGGGTTTGGATAAGTCGCCCAAGTCTGCATCAATGAGCGCAAGTTCAAGCAGTCGGTATTCCAGCCACTCCTCCCACAGTTTCTTTGCACCGTCCTGATCTGCCGGGTAGGGAGAATTCGAATCTCGCGAATGGTAAATTCGATCTGAAGAAAAATCATAATCTTTGTTCTTTAGCTCAGCCAATAGATGGTTTGCCCACTGATTAACGCGATCGACATAGATTTTGTGGATTGTTTTCGCTGCCGAGACGTCCTCTAGCAGAATTTGGTCATCCAATTCATCTCCGTATTGTGAGCGCAACGTGTTAACATCTTGCTGCAGGAAAAGGACTCGATCGGGGTCCAGACGGCTCAAGTAGGAGTCAAAAATTCTTAACGAAATCTCATCATCAAAAGGATGACGACTTACATGGTCGTATTGAAGCTTATCCGCAACTTTGGATGCGATCTGTCCGTAGTCAGCGGTGGATTGTCCGGATAGCTGTGAGGAAAGGCAGACCAACAGAACTACAGGGAGTTCCATTCGAAATATGGGCGGATTCATTTCAAATTCTTTGGCAAAGGTGAGTTCAATTTGATGACTGAGATAGGCTGATTCGAAATCCGACACTCATGTCCTTGTAGTTAGGATTACTACTGGTCCGTTCCGCCGCTCTACAAGATTTTGCGGGATAGTCCCAGCTCCCTCCCCTGAAAATGCGCGCGGAACCATCATTAGGACCTTCGGGATCCACTATGTCTGCCGAAGTAAGATCGGCTTTATACCAGTCGCGACACCACTCCCAAACATTGCCGTGCATATCGGCCAAGCCCCACGGATTGGCGCCGTACGTTTCGACGTCAACGGTGCCCTCTACAAATGGACCTTCTTCGATTCCTCCGTATGGCTTCTTTCCGTCGCAGTTTGCGTGCAGGCCATTTAGCGCAGTCCCAAAGTGAAACGGCGTTTGAGTTCCTGCTCTACAGGCATATTCCCACTGCGCTTCCGTTGGCAATTCAAATCTATAATCCTTTGGGAGCGCGCCGGCGAAATGCAGATTCAGCATTTCAACGAATGTCTTAGCTTCATCCCAACTCACTTGTTCAACTGGCAATTGCCCTGAACCATCCTGGTAGCTTGGCGTTTTCCCAAGAAACGCTAGATACATATCTTGGGTGACTTCAGTTTGCCCCATCCAAAACCCTTGACTCAATGTCACTCGATGTTGGGTTTCATCGGGATCCCGACCGGCCTCTTTGTCAGGGCTACCCATTAGAAAATTTCCTGGAGGACACCAGCGCAACTTCAACAATAGATTATCCTCCCCACCAATCACCAACTCGTGACCAGGATCGCATTGATCCGGAGTCGGTATGCGAATAGGCGCATCAGAAGGCGGAAGGGAATGCTGTGTTACAGAAGCGCTAGGATGGCTTGTTGTTGCGGCCATTGAGGTTGTGCCAGACTCCTCCGTTGTCCCGCCGTTGCCTCCGCCCGGCAACAGCGGGTAGTTCATGAACGCCGCCAAGCTCACGCCAGAGCCGTCGAAACGCATCCAAGGCTTCTGGCTGCCGACCATCGTGGTGGCAACGCCGGTGAAGACCTCCAGCACGGGACGCCCCGCTTTGGCCTGAAACTGATCCAGCATTGCATTGGTAAACGGACTGTGATCGCCGCCGCCATCAGGCACCGTTTTACCAGGTTCACCGGCGAAGACGAGCATGGTGCCCTCTGCCATAGATTTCTGATCGACCTCCGCCAACCCGCCATTGGTGCTACGACTCTGCATCCACGAACGGGAACGCGAACCGGCGAACGGATTATTCCGGCAACAATCCAGCACCACAACCTTTAGTCGGATCCCAGCCGAGCCCAATTGATCTAAAACCTTCTGAAGCGGCAGCGATTCCAGCTGCAAGTCCGCTTTCTCCGCCAGTTCTGCATCAACGGGTAACAGAAAGTTCTGCCCGTCTACCTCAATCCCGTGCCCAGCGAAGAAAAATAGCGCGCTCTCCGCTCCCTTGGAAGCCTCGCAAAACCGACTTAGCGCCCGCACCATCGCACGGACATCGCCATCACGAACGGGTGTCACTGTGTAGCCTGCTTCGGTCAGGGAAGCTGCTACCGCATCCGCGTCATTGCGGGGATTGGTGAGTTTGGTGGCGTGCTCGTAGGCGTTGTTGCCGATGACGAGGGCGACACGGTCGGCGGCGTGGGAGGTGGGAGCCGAAATGAGTGATATTGCAAGGAGAAGCCCAACCTGATGAACATTCATACAGTTGCCATGATATCCGGGAATCCAATGGAGGGCAAGTTTGGAAAAGTTAGAGAAAACGTTTCGCTTTCGCGGCAGTTGCCTTGACAGCCTGATGTTCCAAGCCCCCCTTCTGTAAACGCGCTTGTAACCCGAACCGTCGTTCTCTCGGCTCCTCTTACCTCGGCCCCAACAGCCTTGGCACCATAACGGACGCGATGCGTTCAGCTCGTTAGTCCGGGATCCGGATCAAGTGTCCGGCATAGGGATCGACGACGATCCCCGATCCTTTGGGGCCTTGAATCGTGATCGTCGCGCTGGATTGAAACGGGCTGTAGTAGGTATTCGCAGTTCCTTTCACGCGCTCGGCCACCGGCATCGCCAGCTTTTTCGAGCGCTTTGACCAGTCGGGCATGTAGAACTTCCTTCCACTTTCCTTAATGGTAACCAGGGAACCGCTTCGCATTTCAGGAACATTGACAATGACCCCGGGC
The DNA here is from genome assembly GCA_964351855.1 of uncultured Verrucomicrobiales bacterium. Lineage (GTDB taxonomy): Bacteria > Verrucomicrobiota > Verrucomicrobiia > Verrucomicrobiales > DEV007 > JBCDHN01. The sequence goes on along the minus strand of CAYGQD010000141.1, from coordinate 6,771 downwards.
TCATAGGGACTCATCACCTGTGACTTGCTTTCGTCGGCCCATCGGGCAATCGGATATTTCAGAGAAGTGCCCCCGGAAGGACGGCGCACAACTGGCGGGGCCGGAGGTGGTTCCTGATCCTTGAGCTGATTCAGTTTTAAAGCCCGCAACGTCGGTTCATCGAGCTTTCCAGTGATGGGAAGGCCGGGTTGGACAGCTTGGTAGGCGTTGATCGCGTCTTGGGTTCCCTTGCCCATTAAGCCATCAACGATTTTCTGATAGTGCCCCTCGCGTTTAAGCTTGTCCTGAACGCGTTTCAAAATCTCGACTTTGCCGTGGCTGCTGTAGCCGGAGTAAGGGCCATTGGCATAAATCTCGGTCACGGTGAAATAGCCGCGAGCGGGCAACGAAATGGTGGGTGGTTCGGGGACTGGCTCCGGCAGCGGGCGACGCATGATCTCCGGCCGGGGTGCTGAGGAGGAGGGCGTGACGAAGACGATGTCTCCCTGGCTCAATCGTCGATCCCGCACCGTACCCCGGTGGACGGTGGTCTCGCTGAATTTGGACACCTGCTGCCGCAGGTAGAGCGCCAGTTCCGAACCAAGGGTGTAGCCGTCATCGTCCCAATCCGCCATCCCTCGATTGAGCGCATCGGCAAAGGCGGGGGTGAAGGTGGAGTGGGCCGGAACTTCTTCATCTGCGCTTCCCGAGGTGATGTAGTAGCGAACGGCCTCGCGCTGCGCCATCGTGATGTAGTGAGGAATCTCGTTGGTTGGTTCCCCCGTGCGAGTCGCAAAAATCGATCCGGAGAAACAACTATCGAACAGGAACAATGCGTGTCGCGACTCAATCCGTCGCATCAGCGCATCGATGTCCGTCATCTCGATCGCAACTCGGGCAAAGGCACGATCGTCGCCCCTGACCGAAGGCGCGTCCACCGGAACGATGTAGCCCTTTTCCAGCACGCCTTTGCCACGGGTGTAACCATGGCCTGCATAGAACAAGACCAGACGATTCGCCGCATCGAATCCATGATCGTTGACAAAGCTGCGATAAGCCTCGCGCATCGCGTCTCCATCCAGGTTCTGCAGCACCTTGCCCCGATAGATTTGGAAGCCGTGACGAAGCAAGGCAAGGCGGACCGCTTCCATTTCATCGGGGATTGAAGGTAGATCAGGCCAGACTTCGTAGTCACTATTGGCGATCAGGAGAGCATAGCTCCCCTGATAGAACGGAGTCTCTTGCGGAGTCGCTTTGTCAGATTCCCGCGTCTCCACGTAGATCACCCCACGACCGTCTTCCTCAGCCTGAAGAACCGAAACGAGCAGGCTAACCAAGACCAGGTTTCTGATCGCTGTAAGTCTGGCATTCATAGTGGAATCATAGGTTAGGACCTGGCCCTTGGGAAATGAGACGAACAAATCAGTGCGATTTCGCGTGGATCACCGCACCCGCGCCACCGGGAACCGGCTGATCGTGCTCGGCGATACCGTCGTGGGATGGTGTCGGCCTTCGGTCAGGGTTTTGACGCGTTCACTCACATACGTGTCCAGCTCGCGCAGGTGGATCACGCCGTCTTCGACGAAGTCGGCTTTGCCGTGCTCCAGCCCTTCCTGCACCCGGCCACGGGATGGAGCGAAACGGAAACGGTGATTTTCGCCAAAAAAAATTCCCCTCGCGCTCCGCGCGAGATTGCCGGACCGACGATGGTAAAGCGCCTGCGGCGCAGGAAGCAGCGCTGCGCGCCGCGAGGTAAAATGAACCTAGCCCCCACCTCCAACAACCAACACACAACGAAACCCAAGGTCGTCACCGCGATAGGTTGGCGCGGCGACGCTGCGGCGGAACGATGACCGGAGACCGAACTCAACGCCAACGCCCCACGAACCACCACGCAAAACACGGTAGGACTCTTCGTACGAATACCGATCTTCACACCATTCCCAGACATTGCCGCCGAGGTCGTGCAATCCCAGATAGTTGGCTGAAAACGATCCCACGGGCGCGGTGAACGGGAATGAATCCTCATAGACGTCGATATTATCGCTGTAGTTGCCGGCGTTCTTGGTAGGAGGCCAGGAGGTTCCCCAAGGGTAAACGTTCATGATTTCCCCGTCCTTGTCTTCCGGCGAGGCGCTCGCATTTTCCCGGTCGCCGATTCCCACGGCCACGCTCCATTCATGATCGGTCGGCAGCCGGTAGGTCACTCCCTCCTTCTTGCTGAGCCACTCGCAAAACTTCGTCGCGTCTTCCAAAATCACGTTCACCACCGGATGATCGGGACCCTGTTTGTGACCCTTGTATTCGTAATCTTTCCATGCACCGTCCATCCCTGAATTGGCGGCGGCATAAGCCGCGTAATCCTGAACCCGCGTTTCCCAGATGGAGAAGAGCGTGTCGGTGCCGGGAACGGGGACAAACTTCATCCCGAGCGAGTTGACGAACGGATTGGTCCTCGTCGCCGTGCGCGGGGTCACCGGGCGCATTTTACCGGTCGGTGATACAAAAACGATATCCCCCTGGCTAAGCCGATAATCCCTCACCGTTCCCCGGTGGACGGTGTTCTTGGTGAAAAGGGCAACTTGCTTGCGCAGATACTGGGCCAGTTCTGAACCCAGGGTGTAGCCGTCCTTATCGTAATCTGCCGCTCCTTTGTTCAAGGCATCGACGAATGCCGGTGTGAACGTCGACAGAGCCGGGACTTCCTCTTTTGCGCTGCCGGCGGTGATGTAGTAGCGGACGGCCTCGCGCTGGGCCGCGCTGATGTAGGGAGGCACCTCATCGGCGTCATCCGCACCTCGTGTCGCGAAAATGGAACCGGAAAAACAGCTGTCGAAGAGGAATAGGGCGTGCCGGGACTCGATCCGCTTCATCAGCGCGTCGATGAAGGTCATTTCGATGGCGGTGCGGGCGAAGCCACGATCGTCCTGCTTCGGGGAGGGTGCGTTCACGGGCACGATGTAGCCTTTCTCTCCGGCCCCACTTCCGCGGGTGTGGCCGTGCCCGGCGTAGAACAGGACCAGGCGGTTGTTGGGATCGAACCCGTGATCGTTAACGAAACCACGGTAGGCATTGAGCATGGCATTGCCGTCGAGATTCTGCAGCACCTTACCCTGGTAAATTTGGAAGCCCTGCCGGATCAGCGCCGCTTTCACCGCTTCCATTTCGCCCGGAATCGATGGCAAGTCAGACCAGTGTTCGTATTTACTGTTGGCGATGAGGAGGGCGTGGCTTCCTTCATAGAACGGCGTGGCTTTGGGCTCACTCGCGGCGGAGTCGCGGGTCTCAACGTAGGTGATCCCTCGACCACGTTCCTGGGCTGGGACCGTGGCAACCTGAACCAGAAGATAGAGTAAAAGAATGGGAGAGGTTCTCATGGATCAGAAAGACGTTTCACTGCTACGGTCGAACCTGCACCACCACCCGCCGATTTTTCTGGCGACTCACGTCGTCGTATTTTTCGACCGCGAGATCGTTCTCGCCGAATCCCAAGGTGAAGAGTTGCCTCCGGGATACGCCTTGCTCGACGAGCAGATCGTAAACCGCATCGGCGCGTTGCTCGGAAAGCCGCTTGTTGACTGGTTCCTCGCCCAAATCACAAGTATGGCCTTCGATGAGGAATTTGAGCTTGGGCTTGCCTTTCATCGCGGTGGCGATTTCGAGAACTTGCTGGCGAGACGCTCCATCGGCGAATTCGGTCTTGCCGAGCTGGAAAAGAATGTTCTCGAAGTGTTGGGCGCTGCCGGGAACGACGGCGACCGAAACTTCGTAAGCTGGTTCCGCCGTTCCACCGTCATTGTCCGAATCGGGGGCGGATTCCTCAGGAACTCCATCTCTGCGCTTGTATTTGATACCACGATCATCAGCGGGCAAACCACGGGTGGTGGAGCGGGTCGTCTTGCGCTGCTGAGGCCAAGCCCGGGTGCGTTCCGCTTCGTCAAAGCTGGCGAGAATTTCCGCGGCGGTTTTGACGCCTTTGGGTTCCTCGGCGGATGCGGTGCCGAGAATGGTGAGCCCTGCCAAGAGGTGTGTGAGAAGTGCCTTTCCTGTCATTGTGTTATCCTATTCGAAAATCGAAACCCGGGCCAGCGATTTTCCCTTGGATGCATCTCCATGCGCGATCCTTCATTCCTTTGCTTGCCACAATCCGGAAAATTTGCCCTAGTAGGCGTTGTGAAAGGCAGCCTCACCACCATCCCCGTTCTCATTCAACTCCTGGTCGTCGGCCTGGCGCCGGGTCAGGCCCACGCCGAGCAACACGCGCTCCTCATCGCCATCTCCGAATATTCCGCGGAGGAGTTCGCGCCGGACCTTCCTGCTTGTCGTCAGGATGCGCAGATCATGAAATCCTGGCTCACGGATGAGTTCGCCTTCCCTGTCGCGAATATCGCTGAGCTCTATGACCGCGAGGCGACGACTCCCCGGATTCGAGAAGAACTGGAGCGGCTGGTGGCCGAGGTGGAGCCGGGCGATTCCGTGGTGCTCTATTTCTCCGGGCACGGTGGCCAGGTGGCCGACTACGATGGGGACGAAACCGGCGATGGACTGGATGAGGTGCTGATCACCTATGATTTCGCCCAAAACATCGTCACTGAGCGGCGTGATCCGGAGGCGTGGCTGACCGATGACGTGATCCGCCACTATCTGACACGACTCCGCACGAATCGCGTTCTGGTCCTGTTCGACTGCTGCCACGCGGGAACGGCGACCCGGAACTGGCTGGGCCCTTACGGATTCCCCCGTGGCGCGGAGTTAAAGTGGTTCAACACCGGGTTCAACTGGACGCGGCGACCCAGGGCAGGGATGGGCGCGACGGCGACGCTTCATCACTCCGACAATGCCAACCACGTTTACATCGCCGCCTGCAAAGCCACGGAGCAGGCCATCGCCCTGGCCGAGGGCAGCCTTCTCACCCAGAGCTGGACCGGAAACACTTCCGGGCAAGGCAGCACTCCGCTGAGCGATCTGGGACAACGGATCGGGGCCGAGGTGTCGGTTCAAGCCCAGCGGATCGGGAGAGACTACGACTGGATCACCTCCTCCCAGACGCCGCAGTTCGAGGGGAACCTCGGCTGGACGCTGAACGATCTTTTGAGCCAGGACGTCTCCGCCGCTGCCAAAAGCCTGGCATTCGAAGATCCGCATGTCGCTGAAGAAGCGACCGATGAACTCAGAGAGCATCCGGAAAAGTGGGGCGAAATCGACGTCACGGTGAAGACGGATCAGGCCATGTATGAGGAGGGCGATCCCTTGACCATCACGGTGACGAGCGAGCGCGACGGTTACCTTCAGCTCTTTCTCATCGATGCCGAGGGCAACCAGCAGTTTCTCTTCCCCCACGATCAACCGGGAGGCGCGCCGATCCAGGCGAACCAGCCCTTCGCGGTGACGGGTCCCGATGCTCAGCGAGATTTTGAGATGGCGGAACCATTTGGTCACGAAATGATCAAGGCGATGATCTCGACCAGCCCCTTTCCCAGTGAATCGAGCGAAGACCGGGACGAAGCGGAAAGCTTGCGCAGCCTGGGGACTCGGGGCGTTAAGTTCGTCGATAAGACGGGAGCGGCGGTCGCCTTTTACCAGGTATTGCCTCGGGAAGAAATCGCTCGCGGTCCGGCTCCCGTTCGCAAAGCCGCCAGCCCCAAATATCAATCCGTGCCGGTCTACTACGCCACGGATCGCAAGCCCACCGGGCGGACCGAGGCGGCCGAGTTTTTCGGAGCACGGCGGAATCGGGGCACCCAACCGCTTCAATACGGCACCGCCGTGGTCACCATTCCGGAGACCCATCGGCTCGGGGTGGTCGAGACTCCCAAATGGTACAAGGGCGAGTTTTGGGAAGACCCGACCAAACACGTCATGATGTTACAGCCGGTCCCGATGGATCGGGACGCCTTTCTCGCGCGTCTCAGCCGCGATTCCCAAGTCGATGGCAAGCGTCAGGTCCTCCTCTTCGTCCACGGCTTTAACGTCACCTTTTACAATGCGGTCCGGCGCACCGGTCAGATGGCGGTGGATCTCGATTTTCCCGGGGCGGCCCTCACCTACAGCTGGCCGTCCTACGGCGATGTGAAGGAATATCTGCCGGATGAAACCAATGCTCAGTGGAGCGTTCCTCACCTTGCGGATGTGCTCCTGGATCTTCAGAAGAATACCGAAATCGATCGGATCCACGTCATCGCCCATTCCATGGGAACCCGGGTGCTGAGCGGTGCTCTGGTTGAGGCGAACAGTCGCGGATTCGACCTCAATCTGGCCAACGTGATTCTGGCCGCTCCTGACATGGATGCGGACGTCTTTGTCGACCAGATTATGCCGAAGGTGCAAGCGTCTACCGGCCGCCTCACCATGTATGCTTCCTCTGCGGACAAAGCCCTGATGGTGTCCCAGCAATTGAAGCGCAACCCCCGCCTCGGCCTCTCCGGCCCCGCCATCGTGGTGGCGCCGGGGATGGACACGATCGATGCTTCGGGGCTCGATACCGATCTCCTCTCTCATTCCTACTACGGAGATAATCTCCTCGTCCTGCGTGACCTCTGGCGGCTCATCATTCTGGGATGGGAGCCACCCCTGCGGAAGCTGGAAGCAGGGGCGCGCGGAGAATGGAGGATGGGTGAATAGGCGGCGTAAATCTGGCGGACGTTTGGGGTAGCCGACGCCAGCACGTCGCGTCGCGACCGTTGATGTTAGAGGCTGTCGGAAAATCTGGAAAGAAGGTTCAAAGTCGCCCCTTGCGATTCGTGAACATTCGTTTCTTTCGTGGAAATTCGTGTCGAAGGAAGTTTTGGAACA
>CAYGQD010000140.1:0-19263 GCA_964351855.1 uncultured Verrucomicrobiales bacterium | reverse complement strand
CGGCCTCAAGATCTTCGTCGAGCCGTGTCGCTTCATGGTCGGAAACGCCGGCATCAAGATCACTTAAGTGTTTTACGAGAAGAGCGGCTCGGCCAAAGTCTTCCAGATCGTCGACAGCGGCATGAACGACCTCATCCGCCCCGCGCTCTACCAGGGCCACCACGACATCATCCCCCTCCGCGAACCTCAGGACGCCGCCACGGAATCGATCGACGTCGTCGGTCCGGTCTGCGAAAGCGGCGACTTCTTCGCCCAGAACCGCGAACTCCCCAAGCTCCAGCAAGGCGATCGCATCGCCCTCATGAGCAGCGGTGCCTACGGCTTCGTCATGGCCTCCAACTACAACTCCCGCCCCTTCCCCGCCGAAATTCTCGTCGACGGCCAAGCCGCGAACATCGTTCGCAAGCGCCAGACCTTCGAGGACCTCATCGCGGGCGAACAGATTCCGGAATAGTCCTGGAGTGGCACCTGTTAGGCGCGAGTTCTAAAGCCGCGCTCAGGAATTGCGTTATCGTTGCGAATGGGTAACGGTGGCGTCACTTGGCCATGAGTGTTGTACTAGACAAAAACCAGTTTGACCGCCTTCAATCCCGCTTGGGATATCTCTACGGGATTGAGCGAGCCCCGAAGTTGATGCGGCGCTTTGAAATGATGCTGGGGCGCTATGGTGTTGGTGGCGAACCACCGGCTCGGGTTCCGCTCTGGTCGGAGAATGACACCGTGCTAATCACGTATGCGGATTCGGTCCAGGAGGATGGGCAGGTTCCACTGGCGACGTTGCATGCGTTTCTCTGTGAGCGGCTTAAGAACGCGATTCGAACCGTTCATCTTTTGCCATTCTGTCCCTGGTCTTCAGACGATGGTTTCAGTGTGATCGATTATCGGGAGGTGGATAAAAACTATGGGCTGTGGCGCGATGTCGAAGCGCTGGGCACGGATTTTTCCTTAATGTTCGACCTCGTGCTAAACCATTGTTCGAGCGAGAGTTCCTGGTTTCGGCAATTCGTTACGGGAGTGGATCCGGGGCGGAGTTACTTTGTTACGGCGAGCAAAAAAGCGGACCTGAGTGAGGTGGTGAGGCCACGTGAGTCGCCCTTGTTAACGAAGGTGATGACCCGAGTGGGGGAGCAGCACGTCTGGACGACATTCAGCGCGGATCAAGTCGATCTGGATTGGCAGAACCCGGACGTTTTGTTCGAGTTTCTCGACATCCTCTTTCTCTATGTGGCGAAAGGGGTGCGGATTCTACGTCTGGATGCGGTGGCGTTTCTCTGGAAGGAGATTGGGACGAATTGTCTTCATCTGCCGCAGACGCATGAGATGGTGAAGCTGATTCGTGACGTCCTGGAAGTGGTCGCGCCGCACGTCGTCGTCCTCACGGAAACCAATGTGCCGCATGAGGAAAATGTCAGTTACTTTGGCGATGGTGACGAGGCGCACATGGTCTACAACTTCAGCCTGCCGCCGCTGTTGCTCCACGCTCTCCTGCGCCACGACTCGACTCATTTGAATGGTTGGGCGAAATCGCTCCCGGATCTGCCGCCAGGCCAGACCTTTTTTAACTTCACCGCCTCGCATGATGGCATCGGCGTCCGCCCGTTGCAGGGAATTCTGGATGATGCGGAGCTTACGTGGGTAGTGGGAGAGGTGACGAAGCGCCATGGGAAAGTCTCGCAACGCTCCATGCCGGATGGCTCAAAGCGTCCCTATGAGTTGAACATCACCTATGTGGATGCGCTGAGTGAACCGGGCGATGAAGAGGCCAGCATCCGCCGCTTTCTCTGTTCCCAAGCCGTCATGTTAGGGATGCGCGGAGTTCCCGCACTCTACATTCACAGCCTCTTGGGAACTCCGAACTGGGTCGAAGGATTCGCGGAAACGCAGCGAAATCGGACGCTCAACCGGCGCAAGTATGAACTGAATGAGTTGAATGCTGCCTTGGACGAGGCCGGGAGCAAGCAATGCCGGATTTTCCAGACTTTGAGCAGTTGGCTCATGCGGCGTCAGAATCATCCGGCTTTTCATCCGGATGCGGCGATGGAGATTTTGGAACTCGGTTCCGGCTGTTTTGGTTTTGTTCGGCGCTCCTTGGATGGGGCTGAAATGATCGCGTGTCTGGCAAATCTGACGGATCGGAACCTGACCCTTGATTGGTCTCAGCTACCGTTTGCGAATTCGTCACCGGATGGTGTTCGGGAGCTTCTCAGCGGTGGAATCGTTGATTCGACCGCGCCAATCACGATGGCTCCTTACGAGGCATCTTGGCTCGTGCTGAGTTAGAGTGCGCAGACGGTCTGTGACCCGATCAATCGGTCTGTTCTGGTCGAGTGCCTCGGGCTTACTGCCGTAAAGAGTGGATCGGCAGATGCCGGAGTCGCTCCTGATTACGGATCAAAGCTCGCGAGTGGCTTGGCTTGGAGTTTCCCGGGATCAAGCACGACGTGGCGGACTTTGTTGCGGTTCCAGGTGTAGGTGAGGTGGACGAGGCCGTCGTTCGCCTGGATCATCGCGGGGTAGGAGAATTCACCGGTCTCGGCTTGTTCGATGATCCCGGCGGCCTTCCATTTGGCACCATCTTCGCTGATGGCGAGGTTGATGACGTTGCGCTTGCCCCAGCCGTCTTTTCGGGCCGGGGAACCGGCGGCGTGATTGTAGAGTAGCAGGTGGCGCCCGTCTTTGAGGGTGAGGGCCTCGATCCCGGAGTTGTTATTCGGCACGTCCGTCAGTTCCAGCTCGCTCCAGGTATTGCCATGGTCGGTCGAGAAGCTTTGCGCGATTTTTTCGTGTTTGGAGCGCATCAACGCCTGGAGTTTCCCATCGGGATGAACCAGCAGCGTGGGTTGGATGACTTGATAGGGTTGCTTCTCGGTTTCGACCCGCTTCCAGGATTTGCCGAGTTCAGGGTGATCGACATTGAAGAAACGCTCGAAGTGGAAGCGCCAGTCGTGGCCATCGCCGGTTTCCGCTTCGGTGGAGGAAGGGCAGAGGATGGTTCCGTTCGGCAGGGTGATCGCCTTGGAGCGAACCGGGCCGAGAATGCCTTCAGGAAGTCGCCGACGGTCTTTGAAAGAGCGACCGCGATCGTCGCTCACCATGACCTCGCCCCACCATTCGCGCGGATGAGGGCCGACTTTGAAGAAGAGCATCAAGGGAGCATCCGCATCTTCCGGCTGAAAGAGGACCGGGTTCCAGGTGGGGTAACGGAGGGAGGCATGCTGGATGCCGTCTGCGATACGACGGGGACTGGACCAGCCGCCTCCATCGTGATAACTCGACCAGATTTCGACATCTGGGTTGCGCTCTTTGGTCCCGCCAAACCAAGCAGCGACAAGGCCACGAGTGGTCTCGACGATGGTGGATGCGTGGCATTCAGGGATGGGAGCTTTCTCGTAGATAAACCCTTCACGAAGAAAGCCGGGGAATTTGGGAGCGGGTTGTTCCATGGGCGAGCGAGCAGCGATTTCTTCTGTGGAATACGTGATACAGTCTTCGTGCGCAAGATAGTAGAGACGACCGTTTTCCGCGCCAATGACAAGGTCCGGCTTTCCATTCCCGTCGAAGTCACAGGCGGTCGGGCTGGAGGTGTGACCGGCGACGTTTCGCTTTGCCAGATTGCCGACCTTCTTCAGGACGATTCTGCCGTCTCGCTCCTCGCAATTGCGATACCAGGTGGCGTTCTCTGAATTCACGAGCACGTCATCGCGCCCGTCGCCATCCCAATCGACGACGTCCAGTTTGTAGCGGCCACTGCGCCCGGCGGTCTGGCGGTTGAGGCGGATGGGAATGTTGTCTTCATCGATAAAGATGCGGGTCTGGTCTTTTGCGCGGCTGTGACAGGTGAGGTAGCCCTCTTGATCTAACATCACCAGATCCAGCTTGCTGTCCCGGTCGAAATCCGTGGCCACCGGCGTGGTGCGCCACTGGGTCTGAAGATTCTCCTCTTGGGTCTGCCACCAGTAGAACGCGGGCGGCTTTTCTTTGCTCCAGAAGGGCAGCGGTCCATCCGTAAAACCTTCTTCCGTATTGCGGAGCCATTGGAGCTTGGGCCAGATGGAGTTGTAGATAATATCATCACGGCCATCTTCATCCCAATCCGCGACCGAAAGCGTGGTGTAACCCCACTTGGCCTCAGCCGGGCCCTGGATCGAGCCGCTTTCACCGGCGAGAACCCGAAACACCTCGCCATCCGCTTTGAGTAATTCTGGGGCGCTCCACTTCGTTCCCTTACTGTCGAGGTTCGTGAAAATGGCGATATTTCCCGCCGTGTTGCCGCAGACCAGATCTTCGTCGCCATCGCCATCCCAGTCGTGGGCATAGGGCGTGACCAGGGCTCCAAACTTGAGCGTGTCCGCTTCCTGTTGGAACCAGGCGGGTTGCTTGAACACGGGAATGCCGTTGTCGATCTCGCCGGTGTGTTCCACCAGGGCAACCCGGCCATCTTCATCGCCGACGATGAGATCCTGATCCCCGTCCCCATCCCAATCGATCGCCGTTGGCGTGATCATCTGAATATGCATCACGAGCGGCAGTCCATCATCCCCGTGGAGCTTGAAGCCGGTCGCGTAGACCGGTTCCGAGCGAGATCCGGTGTTTTCGAAATAGGTGAAGCCGTCGAGGAACTCGCCACAGAGGAGATCGAGATCTCCATCACCGTCGAAGTCAGCGAAGTTCGGACTGGGCCAGCCATAGACATCCACCGGACTCCCGGCGGCTTCCACCTTCACCGGCTTGTCCGCATAGTTGCCGTCCCGGTTCTCAATGAGATAGACCCAACCATGAAGTGGCCCATTTTGCCAACGCCCTTGAGCGTCATAAGCATGATCCCACTCATAGTCGGTCCAGTCGCCAATTCCGACAATGAGGTCTTGATCCCCGTCCCCTTCCCAATCGACATAGCGCCACATCCGAGCGCGCGTTTTTCCGGGATGAAAGCGGGCGTTCTCATAGATCGTTTTCCCTTCCCCTTTCGCGAGGCCCGATGTCTTGAAATTGGGGAACTCCAGGTTTTCCTGCAAGAGCACCGGTTCCCCATCCACATAGCTGACCTGGACGTTCTGACCGGTGTTGCCGAGGCGTACAGCGGGTTTGAACACCGGCATTTTCACGGAGGGGTCCTGGGTCGGGTTTTCAAAATAATAGAGCCCGTTGGTCGGCTTATCCGGTCCGGAAACGACCAGATCCAGATCGCCATCACCATCAAAGTCCATCGGCAACGGCCATGCCCAGAGCCCGACACCGAGATCGACTTCGAGGCCGGGGTGATTGTAAGCCAGCGGTTCCAGGTCGGCAGCCGAGGCGAGGCTGCTCACGGCCAGCAGGGCGGCGAAGAGGGTGGGTCGAGGTGAGTTCATCAGGGGGATTTTTGTGGGGAATCAAACGCCAACGCGTCGAGGATTTCGTTCACGCGTTCGCGTTCCGGGGTTTTGAATTTATGGAAGGGTTCGGCCATGAAGTCATGGCAAATTCCGAGAATTGAAAGGGCGCACTTGGTGGCCTTAATATGACGGGAGGCGTATTTGCCGATGTCGTAGATCCTCTGAAGCTCATTAATCGTTTTCTGGAGCGGAGCAAGGGCTTCCTCATCGTCTTGTTGAGCCGCCTGATAGGTATCGGCAAAGAGTTTCGGGAATACATTGGCTCCACCATTGACCCCGCCGTTGCCGCCGAGTCGAACCGAAGCAGCCAGGAGATGTTCCGGGCCTATATAAAAGGACCAATCGGGGCGCTCAGACCGAAGTGCGACCACATCCGCATAGTAATCGAGATCGCCGCTACTATCTTTCACTCCAATGATGGTTTCCTGATACGTGAGTTGCCGGATGGTTTCGATCTCGAACCAAACCTTGGTCAAGGCCGGCATGTTATACAGCATCAACGGCAACGGAAGCTCCGGAACGAGATGGCCGACGTAATCGAGCAATTCGCGTTGGCCGGCGGGGAAGTAGTAGGGCGTGGTAAGCACCAGGGCATCCGCCCCCGCGTCCGCCGCGGTTTTGGCGAGATCTACCGATTCGACAAAGGCGGTGTCACTGATGCCGACCAGCACTGGCACCCGACCATCGACCAAGGCGCAAACCCGGTTGATCAATTCCCGCCGCAGACGATAACCAAGACTGGGCGCTTCGCCGGTAGTGCCGAGGATAAACAGCCCGCTCACACCACCGTCCAGCACATGCTGAATAAGCCGCTCCAAGCCCGCGTGATCCAGTTGATCCCGATTCTGAAGCGGGGTGACAAGTGGGGGAATGATTCCGTTGCGAAGCTTCATGAAAGGGAGCGGGGGTGAATGACGACCGCACTATCTCAGAGGAAGGGAACGAAAACACCGGAAGATTGCGTCATTCTTCTCCGCTTTTGCGACAGGTATTCCTTGAAACGGAACCTAGGGAACGTCGCGCCCTGGGAATCGTCGAGGTTGTGGTGGCCGATCTTACGAACCTGCCGCGAAGCTCTTGACGATGGCTTGGCTATCAACGGACAGGTTTCCGATGGGGTAGTGGTAGAGCTTTCCGTTGGCCAACTGCAAAACCGCCTTGTCACCTTCGACCCGAAGCAGAGTCGCTTGAATCGCTTTGCCCTCTTGATTGGTCCAGCTTCCCGCGATGGGTTCAGGACGCTTGGCCATCGTCGGTTCAGGCTCATCCGTTTTCGCGACTGTGGGAGTGCCCGGTCCGGTTAGGGGAGCGCCCGCTGCAATCCATTCCTTCAGGGTGGCCAACTCCCGATCATTCAGCGGACGGCCTTTTGGGGGCATGCGATCGCCGTCATCTTCCGGCAACGAGACCAATTCGATGAGATCGCCCTTGTCCACTTCCCCGGGAATAATGGCTTTTCCGGAGCCGATTTCCCGCTCGATTTTGTCCAAGTCCAACGCCACTCCACCTTTGTTGTTCCCATCCATGTGACATTTGGCACAGTTCGAGTTGAAGATGGGTAAGACGTCTTTTTCGAACTCTACCGCGTAACAGGTGACGCCGGTCAGGACGCTCAAGGAGAAGGTGAACAGTTTTTTCATGGTTTGAGGGATGGCAAGAGAGCAGGCCCGCCCCAAAAGGGTGGAAACCCGCATTCTGAACACGAAATTCAATCATCAACCTGTCAAAAAGTTTGAGAGCGGATTGATCCTGCCGGTAGAGCGCTCGCGCCATCGAAGCTCTAACCCTTCTCGTCCTTCGGCCAAGGCTTCAAACCGAGCAGAATCTCGGCTCTTTCGGTGAGGGTTTTGGCGGTGAGGGTTTGATCGGTGTATTCTGCGAGGTTTTCGCGAACCAAGTCATAGACCGCCCGGCGATCCTGACTGGTATCGACTTCGACACACTTGCCCTTGCTCTGGAAGAACTCAACGGTGGGGAGGGTCTCCGCCTTGAAGGTGTCGAATCGTAGCTTCACGCTTTCGAAGTTGTCGTCACTTCTGCCGGAATACTTGGCACGGCCGAGGATGCGCCTTTCAAGAACCGGATAGGGGCACTCGAAGTAGAGCATTTTGGGGAGTTCGGCTTCGTGGCCGAAGGTTTCGGTCCACGCTTCCAAGTTGGATAGAGAGCGGGGGAATCCATCGAGGAGGAAGTTGTTCTTGCCGGTCGTTCTCGTCACCGTCTCCATCGCGTTTTGGAGGAGAGTCACCACGATTTCGTTAGGAACCAAGGCTCCGGCGGCAAGCGCCGTTTCGATGGTGGCTGCGGCCGGACCGCCCGCCTTGCGTTCCGCCCGAAGGAGATCACCGGCGGATAAATGCGTCCAGCCGAGCTGAGACTCGGCCAGTTCACACATGGTTCCTTTTCCGGCCCCGGGACCGCCGAGGACGAAGACAACGTTGGGCTCAGGGCAAGGCTTTCGCGGATCATAGTGGTGAAGCACGACCCGGGGGGCAGGGGCGACTCCTTTTTTGTAAACGTGCCATTCCTGATCGGTTGGCGGCATCGCATCTTCGCTGGTAATGTCGTAAGCGAGATGACCGTCGAGGCGGCAGATTCTCCAGGAGGTGTAGCTGTTGGAGTAGGAGAGAGCCGGGCTCCGGGCGGATTTTCCGTCAGCTCGATCCCACGCCATCTTGCCGTTCCAGTAACCGGGACTGGAGACGGTTCCCGATTCCGAAGTGGTGGGAGGTGCGGTAGAAGGGACAAAGAGCCCATCGACTTCGGGAAGGCCGGCCCCGGTCACTTCGATGAAAAAGGTGTTCGGTTTCAGCGCGTTGGTTTCTTCCATGATCGATTCTTTTGGTTAACCGTTGGTCCAAGGAGCAGGTGGAAGCCACTTTTTTCTCGGTCCGACGGCTTTGCCGAAGAAGTCGCTTGGCGATTGATCCTCGAAGGGAACCATGGAGGGTTAGAGGCATTCCCTAGGCTCCAAATCTCAGTGACAAACGACATCCCGTGACCGGCAGAAATCCCCCACCCGATCGTAGGAATCGCGCAGGCCGCTCCGTGGCGGGTGACTCGGCACACAGATCAAACCATCGCGCCACGTGGGAATGCCATTTACGTGGATGTTTTCGAACGGCAGATGCATCGCATCACGGACGACTTCTCCTTCCTTCTCTGTGAACAAGCTGAGGATGTGGTAGCGCTGGTGTTTGAGAGTCTCAATCACCTGATGGGGGTTCCGAATGCGGGTTACGCCGACGATGGGGCCGCGCATTTCTTGTTTGGCCAGGATGGTTTCCCCGAGCTTGCAATTGCGAAGGAGGGTGGGCTGGATGAGCCGGCCGTTTCGCTTGCCACCGTGCACGATGTCTGCTCCGGATGCGATTTCCGACTCTAAGACGCGATCGAAACGCTTGGTGCTGATTGCGGAAGTAACCGGCCCCATTTGGGTGCTTGGATGGAGAGGATCGCCGAGCTTGATCTGGGCCATGGCGACCGCGAGACGCTCGATCAATTCATCGTGAAGTTCATCGACGACGCCAATCCAGCTCGCGGTAAACGCAGATTGACCCGCATTGTCGAAGGCCGGCAGGAAACTGCGCATCAACCGATTCAGGTCGGTTCCGCGATCAACCGTCACGGAGGATACGCAGCCCCATTGGAGGTAGGTCGGAACGAACGAGGAAACGTGACGAACGGCCTTGATCGTCGGGATGCGTCCGATGCAGGAGATGCAGTTGAGTCGGCGGTCTTCGCACAATGCCGCGCCTAACGTGGGACCAGATCCCGGAAGACAGGAGATCGCTTCCGGTGGCAGACCCGATTCGAGCAACAGCTCGACCAACTTGAGGGCAACCAGCGGCGTGGAACGGGCCGGTTTGAGCAGAACGGCGTTTCCCGCAGCCAAGGCGTAGCAAACCTGGAGAACCGGGAAGAGCAGCGGGAAAACCAAGGGGGTGAGGATGCCCACAATGCCGTGTGGCTGACGGAGGGTAAATCCCAACCCTCCCCGAGAAGAGGGTTCCGCTGCGAGCGGGCGGATTTCCGGGCCAATCAGCGACGCGTTCTCAGCCAACACGCTAATCGAATGAGCAGCGGCGTTGAACTCATTTGTCGCCTCGCGCAGGGGCTTCCCTTGTTCTGTCTGAATCAGGCGAATCAAGGCCCCGGAGTTCGCCTCCATCCGATCACGCAACCGCACAAAAATTGCATGATGGTCTTCTCTCCCCAGATCGAGCATCGCCTGACTTCCCTGTTGGAGACCATCCAGTGCGCGGCTCAAGTGCTCCACCTCCAAACTCGGAACCGTATCGATGATCGACTCATCGAACGGATTGCGGATGGCACGGACCTTTTCCGTCGATCGCCATTCGGATTCGAAAAACGCTTTCATGCTACCCTTGCCGCAAGAGGTTGAGCCCGAACTGCGGGCGGGACGTTGGCGGAAAGGCAATGCAGACCGCCGCCTTTTTTTGCCATTGAACTCAGGTTTAGGCCAACGACTTCCCAACCCGGCAATAGCTCGCGATAAATTGCCAGGGCCCGTTCGTCGAGTTTCGGATCGAGATCCGGATACGTCGGCACCAGAAGAAGCTGGTTGGCGAAAATCACGTTGTTGTAGCTCCGAAAGTAGGTATCGCGACTACTTGGCATCGGGATGCGCTCGACCTGTAGCTTTCCGGCTGAGGTTTGGAGACCATTCAGTTTTTCCGCAGCGTCGTTCAACGTCCGGGCGCTGAGTTCGTCATCCCGTTCATCAACCGAGCCGATTAAGAGAAAATCCGGAGCGAGAAAGGTGGCGAACAAGTCGACATGACCGGTCCGTTCCCCATGCAACTGGACGAGCGAAGCCCATTGACCCGCAAAGAAGGTCGATTCGAAGAGCTTCGAAATCTCGCCAGGTCCAAAGCGCGACGCGTTGGCTTGCGCGACGGTGTTCGAGGTGAGGATGAGGCCTTGCCCATTGCTGAGAATATTCCCTCCTTCCATCGACAGTGGCACCTCTTTAGCTGGATCGGAAAACTGGGATTGAAACACTTTCCGCGCGGCAAGATCATCCCGATGCCGCATGTGCCCCCGTTCCAGATAATACTGGCAGCGATTTCCCTCCGCATCATAGCCAACCATGGGCGACCAGTCCCGCGCCCATACCGAGGTCGTCATCGCTTCGACAAATTCGACCGCATCGATCGGTAATCCTGCCGCGCCAAGCAACAAATCGCCCAAGCGCCTCCATTCCGGAGCAATCATGCCGATGAGGCGCACCCGCTCGTGACTCCTTCTCACGAAATCGACGAAGAGCTGGGGGTAGAAACGAACTAGCTGCCCACATCCGAAGACCAGCGCTTCTTGGGGCTCGAATTCCCCGGGGATAGCACAACGTCTCTGGACGTCTGCGCTGTCGGTCGGTTGAGGGCGCGGCTTTGGGGCTGTTTCGGAGGAGGAGGGAGATTTTGGATGGCGAGAGCCCTTCCGCTTAGGCCTATTCATTCAGTTTGCAGATGCCCAAGTGATGGACACACCCTGTTCCTTTTGCACGCACAACCTTGCGAAAATATCCCGTAAAACCGCTCTGAACGGGAAAACTTTTTCAGAAGAGATTCGGGACCGTCGACACTCACGCAAATGGACTCCGCTTTTGACCAGCGGATTGACACGGACGATTGATAGACGCCAGCCCGGAACCCCGTGTTTGGGGGACTCATGCTGACAATTCAAGGTTCCACTTCTTCTCGACTGTGCGACGGCCGGTCTCGACGCGATGTCTTGCGCATTGGTGCCCTGGGAATGGGCGGGCTCGGCTTACCCCAACTGCTTCAGGCGGAAGCGAATGCGCAGCTGGGGAATTCGCGGAAATCGATCATCATGATTTACATGGCGGGCGCACCGCCGCATCAGGAGCTTTACGACATCAAGACGGAAGCTCCCGCCAATATCCGGAGCCAGTTTGCGCCGATTTCAACGAACGTTTCGGGAATCCAGATTTGTGAGCTGCTGCCAGGCTTGGCTCGCAACGCGGACAAGGTCGCCTTCATCCGATCGATGTATGGCGCGCCGAACGGGAGCCACGACTCCTTCATGTGCTACACCGGCAAGGTCGGCTCCACCCTCAATCAAAATGGTCAACCTTCCGGTGGCTGGCCTTCGATCGGAGCGGTGTCGGCGAAGTTGATGGGCTCGCGAAATCCGGCGATTCCCGCCTTTGTCGGCTTGGCGCCGGAAGCGGGACATCCTCCCTATGGTTCGAGCGGAAAACCGGGTTTCCTGGGAGTTTCCCACGGTCCGTTCAAGCCCAGCGGAGAGGCGATGAAAGACATGAAGCTGGGAATTCCGTCCTCCCGGCTGGACGAACGCAAAGGTCTCCTCAACGCCTTCGACCAATTTCGTCGTGAGGCCGATACCAGTGGGCTGATGGAGGGAATGGACGACTTCAGCCAACAGGCGATGAACATGCTGACTTCCAGCAAGCTGGCCGAGGCGCTGAATCTGGAGAAGGAAGATCCCAAGCTGCGAGAGCGCTACGGCAAGGGCGATCCCAAGCGGGTCGGCGATGGCGCACCGCGAAATCTGGAGCACTTTCTCATGGCACGACGCCTGGTCGAAGCCGGTGCCCGTTGCGTCACCCTGAACTTTGGGCGTTGGGACTTCCACAGCAACAACCGTGGCGGCACCCTCTCTCACGCGCCCTTGTTCGATCAAGGCATCAGCGCGTTGATCGAAGATTTGGACGAGCGCGGGATGCTCGATGATGTGACGGTGGTGGCGTGGGGCGAATTTGGCCGCACTCCGATCATCAACAAAGACGGCGGACGCGATCACTGGCCGCGGGTCGGTGGTGCCTTAGTCGCCGGCGGTGGAATGAAGACGGGCCAAGTCATCGGAGCGACGGACAAGACCGGCGGCGAAATCGACGAGCGCCCGGTCCATTTCGGCGAAGTTTTCGCCACGCTCTACCAGAATCTCGGGATCGATCCTCACCGCACGACGATCACGGATCTAAGTGGTCGACCGCATTACCTCGTCGATGGGCATCGCGCCTTGCCCGAGCTGATCTAACGATGCAAGACTTTAGCGCTCCCAGTCGTCAGCGACTTCTTTGGCTGCCGCGAAGTCTTCTTCCGCCACTTCCACGCGAACGGCTCCCTTGATGGCACCGAGGGCATTTCCGCCAAAAGCGTTGTCATCGACGACGTTTACGGTGACCCCCTGACTCTCCAAAAACGTGGCGAAGAGATAGGCTTGTTCGGATTTTGAGAAGGTCTTGAGCGTCATCATCGCACGATTAGACGTTCGAGGTCTTTAAACCCTGTCGAAATTCTCGAATCGCCCGGGTCACGGACGGTAGCTGCGCGCAATATTCCAAGAGCGTGATGCTGAGCTGAGGGAAGAACTCGCTTTCATCCGAGCTTTCGTAATCCGTTTCTTCTTCATTCAAGAGGTAGACCGAGAGCTGACCGTACTCCCAAACCCAAAGTTCCGGCACGCGATAGCGGGCGTAGAAGCTATCGTAGTAAATCGCTTTGCTCGGGACGACTTCGAGGATGAGGTCCGCGTGGTCTTCGAGGTCCGGGTCCTTGCCGAACCAAAACGCCTCGTCCGCGATCTTGCTGGCTCTGGCGAACTGATGGCCGACTTTCGAAAGCGAGCGCCGTTCGAAATCCAGGCTCAGTCGGATCGTGTAATCCTCGATCAATCGACCGAGGATGCGGCGAGTTTTGCTCTGCGCTTCGGTCGCTCGAACGATTTCCAAGACGTCATCACAATAACTCACTCGCCCATAACCGAGTTCATCGAACCGGGTCGTAAATCGTTGGTAGTCCTCCCAATCTGCATCGTGAAGCACCATGTGTCGGCCATCGAACACCATTTGCTCCAGCACCGGCCGATTGGAATCGTTATTGGTGGAGTCAGCACTCATCAGAGTGCTATCTTATCGCTTCGCCTGGAGTACGTAAAGTAGAGATGGAATTGGAGCATTCCAGACCCGATTTACGCATTACCCGAGCAACCTGATCCGTCGAAACTACGCACCCTGGTTTGGCTGAAGGGAGAGGTATTTCTCGACCCAGCCGATGTTGTAGTTGCCACTTTTGAAGTCGGAATTTTTCAAGATGTCGTCCTGAAAGGGAATGGTTGTCTTGATCCCTTCGATCTTGAATTCGCTGAGGGCTCTGGTCATCCGGGCGATGGCGATCTCGCGCGTCGCCCCGGTGACGATGAGCTTGGCGATCATCGAATCGTAGTAGGGCGGCACTTCGTAACCCGTGTAGACGTGGGTATCGACACGAACGCCGCGCCCGCCCGGAGCGTAGAAGAAATTGATTTTCCCCGGACTGGGCGTGAAATTATTGTAGGGATCCTCCGCGTTGATCCGGCACTCGATGGCGTGGTGGCGAGGTTGGCTGTTGCGAACGTGCTCGCTCAATGGATAACCTGCGGCGATTCTGATCTGTTCCTTGATCAAATCACAGCCGTGAACTTCTTCGGTAATGGGATGCTCCACCTGAATCCGGGTGTTCATCTCCATGAAGTAGAAATTGCCGTCGTCATCGACGAGGTATTCGATGGTGCCGCAGTTTTCGTAGCCGATTTTCCGGGCCAGGCTTACGGTCGCTTCCCCCATTCGCTCCCGCAATTCTTCGGTCATCAAGGGTGACGGACATTCCTCGATGATCTTCTGGTTGCGACGCTGGAGAGAACAATCCCGCTCCCCGAGATGGACCACGTTTCCGTGGGCATCCGCGACGAGTTGAAACTCGATGTGATGGGGATCGACGATGAATTTTTCGATGTAGACATCCGGGTTGCCGAAACAGGCTTCGGCCTCGGCCCGGGCGGCGTTGAAACCGGTACGCAAGCTGGCTTCATTGTTCGCTGGTCGCATGCCACGTCCTCCGCCACCCGCCGTGGCTTTGATCATGACCGGATAGCCCATTTCCTCGGCGATACTCCGCGCTTCTTCCTCCGTGGCGACGATGCCATCGCTTCCCGGAGTTACCGGAACGCCAGCTTCCGTCGCGGTGGCGCGAGCCCGGTTTTTGTCGCCCATTGTGGCGATGACTTCCGCAGAAGGGCCGATGAATTTGATTTTACAGCTTTCGCAGATTTTGGCGAACTTCGGATTTTCCGAAAGGAAACCATAGCCGGGATGGATCGCCTCTACGTTCGCAATTTCTGCGGCGCTGATGATGGCGTCGATCTTGAGATAACTCTGCGCGCTGGGCCCGGGGCCGATACAGATGGCGTCATCGGCCAACTGAACGTGCATCGAGTCGACATCTGCGGTGGAATAAACCGCGACGGTCTTAACTCCCAGTTCTTTGCAGGCGCGAATGACTCGGAGCGCAATTTCGCCCCGATTGGCCACCAAAACTTTCGTGAACATGATCTTCTAGGAAAAAAGCGAACGACCGCAGTTAGGCCGGTTTGATGATGAAGAGTGGATCGTCGTATTGAACCGGCTGGGCGTTATCGACCAGGATTTGCACGATGGTTCCTCGGCACTCCGCTTTGATTTCGTTGAACGTCTTCATCGCTTCGATCACACACAAGGTGGTGTCTTCATCGACCTGACTTCCGATCTTCACGAAAGAATCTGATTCCGGATTGGCCGCGGCATAATAAGTTCCGACCATCGGAGCCTTAAATACGTCACCTTCCTCGACCGCTTCTCCTTCGCCGCCAGGAGGCGTGAGGGGCTGGATCGGGGGCAAAGCCACGGGGCCGGTGGCGACCTGAGCTGGAGTTGCTGCGGATAAACGGGAAAGCATCTGCTGCATGGAGTCCAAATCGGCCCCCTTTTTCAGCTTCAAGCGAAAGCCGTCCTTCTCCATATGAAAGTAAGAAAGCTCATGCTTGTTCATGAGCTCCACAATTTGTCTAATCTCTTTAAGGTCCAAGGCGTCTTCCTCCTCTGGCGTTTGATGGTTTGGCGAATTTTTTTGGGTCTTCTTCACTCCCCGCAAGCCTGTTTGGGACTGGCCCCCGCGTCAAGTGCGAGGAAGCGGAAAAAATTCGAGCGTTTTGACCCCGGATTTCGAAAAAATCGCTGGTAAGTTGCGGTCGAGTGCGACGACCCACTAGCTTTTCGAAACTACCTCCTATCAACCAACATCCATCTTTTTCCATGAAAACCGTTCTTTCCCTCTTGGCCGCAGCTGTTTGTCTCCCAACCGCAGCGCGCGCCGAAACCTATGAAGTGTCCGCCGGCATGTCCTACATCGTCTTCAAAGTGAAGCACTTCGGGGTCAGCAATGCCTACGGCCGTTTCAACGAGTTTAGCGGAACCGTGACCGGTGATCCGGCCAAGGCCGAAGACGCCAGCTTCGAATTCGCCGTGAAGGCTGCCAGCGTCGATACCGGAATCGAGGACCGCGACAACCACCTGCGCGGACCGGATTTCTTCAACTCCAAGGAATTCCCGACGATCGATTTCAAAAGCACCTCCATCACCCCAGTCGCCGGAGAAGAGAACGTTTACGATCTGAAAGGCGACCTCACTCTGCTTGGAATCACCAAGCCGGTCGCAGCGAAGTTCACCTTCTTCGGCAAGGGGACGGGTGTCAAAGGATCGGCCATCGCCGGCGGTGAAGCCGTATTCACGATCACGCGGACCGACTTCGGGATGAACTACGGAACTCCGGACGCCCTCGGCGATGACGTGACCATCACCGTCGCCCTTCAGGGAGCCAAGAAGTAGGTTCTCCTTTTCGCGACGGAGTTCGCGAAACGTCCGATGCAAGAAATGCTCAAACTGGCGGGATTCGCCTTCATTCCCGCCGCGCTCATCGCCGGAATTTGTTTCGCTGTCGGTTGGCTCCGGCAGCGGGATGAGCCCGGAGAAACGCGTTGCTGCGGGCTTCTGCCCTGGGATGCGGTGGGCATTTTCATGGGATTCGTTTGGGGCTACCTCGCACTCAATCAAACGTGGTTTCCGAATCCTGAGCGCGGCATCGTTCACTGGCTGCCCTACGGCCTGTTGCTGGGGCTCGGGCTGGGTTGCCTGCCAAAGTGCTGCGGCGACCATTTTCGGCCCGCTACCTTGATCCTGACGGTCATTCTTTTCGCCCTCTTCTTCACCAAAATCTCATCCGTTTACTCCGATTGGACCATCGTCGAGCGATTGGTCGCGATCATTGGAGTGGGGCTTGTGGTGCTCGCGATTGCCTATGTCAGCCAGCTTCCACAAACCGCTCGGCTTCCGGCCTGGAACGCCTTTCTGACCTACGGCCTCACTTGCGCCGCCCTCATCCCCGCCTTCTTCATCGCCGGGAGTTCGAAATGGGCCCAGGTCATCGGCGTCGCTGGAATTCTCTGCGCCCCCGGCTTCATCCTCGCGGTCTTGAAACCGGCCCACCTTTCCGCGACCGCCTCATTCCTCTTCGCGACTATCTTCTGGGTCCTAACGGTCTACGTCTATTTCTTCACCGACTACCTCCCGACCCCCGCCTTCCTGATTCTCTTAATCCTCCCAACCCTCGTTCAGACGTTGCTCGGGTGGACCATGGACTCCCCCAGACAACAGCGGATCCGATTCGCCCTCTACCTGGGACTGGTCGCGGCCGGAGGCATCGCTGTCTATCTGACCAAAGCGGGCGCACCACCGCCTTCGCCGTATTTGTAAAGGCACGTGTCCTAGATCGCTGCGGTGCGTAAACGGCATTTTTCTTCAGCGACCAGGGTAGGGACAAGGCAAGACAGGTGTTTGACGGGACCGAATTCTCCAAACACAACCTTGGCCAAACGCTTTCTCTGGACCTTCCGGTGGTTCAGGATTCAGATCACGTCGCGAATCACCTCGAGATCGGGCACGACGTCGAAATGCTGATCATAGGTGAACACAATCGCTCCAAGCCGAAGCGCCGATGCCGCGATGATGATGTCCGTCGCCGGAATCACCTTGCCATTTCGATCCAGATTCCAGACTAAATCGATCGCTTCTTGCCACAGTTTGTTGTCGGTCGGCACATTGAGCATCACATCGAAGAATTCGCTCATCCGCTGATACACCTTGCGGCCGCTAATCCCTCTGAGAACCTCCATGCGCACCATCCCACAGGTTGCCATATCGACCGAACTGTAGCGGCGGGTAAGCTCCTTCGCAGGATCCTTACCCGCACGCAACAGCCGGATGTAGACGTTTGAATCAATCAGAACTGGCTTTTCCATATTCAGCGGGAGTTTCGGCGACGCGAAGGGCCATCAGGTCATAGCTTTCATCGACCGATGCCCGGAGTTCTTCTTCACTACAGCCAAGCCCTTTCGCGGCGAATTCTTTGAGCTTCGCTCTCCGGTCCATTTCTCGGAGCGCATAATCGACTGCGTCGGTCTTGGTGACGAAGCCATAGGCATCCATCACTCTGCCGACCAATTCATCGTCAATGTGCATGGTCATCTTCATGCTGTATCAGATACATCCCAAGCCCATACTATTCAACCACTTTTTCTCGATTTGCGATCAACGCGGCTCAAACTCGGCGACAAACGCCCGCACCGGTCGACCGCTTGCCTCTCCCCACGAACTCGCCCAAAGGACGTGGGTGCCATCCGGCGATGGGACCGCGTGGGCCTGGGTCAGATAATCAGCTTCCAGGCTGTGGAGATGAGCGATCCGTTCGACTTGCAGACTGCCATCCAGCTTCACCGCAACGACTTCGTCTCGATAGGGTAGCCAATCGGTTCCCCGATACTGGTAGGTGACGTAGGCCCACCCCTGACGCTGAATGTTTCGGGTGGACGTGTGCCCGGCGAATCCGCCTGACGTCAACACGGTGACTGCGCCGTCGGTCAGTCGGCGTTTGATGACGCGACCGAGATCCGGTTGGGACTTTGAAACGCCCACCGCGATATCCGCCCCATCCGCATCCATCGTGAGATCATAGTGACTGGGACGACCGAATTCGGCCCAAAGCTCTCCGACCGGTTTTCCCCTCAAATCGTAGACCTGGGTCTGATCGCCTTCGTTGCCGTTGAAATGCCCATTGACGACCAGATGCTTCCCCGAGGCCGAGACCGAAATCCAGTCCGTGCCTACCGGTAGCTCCAAGTCGGAGGACTTAGTCCCGTTCTCCAGGTCGTAGGCAAAACCGACCCGCTTGCCATCCTTCTTCGCGGAGATCCCGATCATCTTGCCGTCGTGCGAAAGATTGCCCTCCCAGGGACCAATCTGCAACTCAGCATAATCGTCAAAGGTCGCGACCACCTCCGTGGTCTCTTCGCGCACATACCATTTCCCGATCTGATGGTCCTTCACGTAGACCATCGTATCCGGCTCCCGGGGATGCCAGCGCAGCTCGGAACCCGGCCCCAAATTGCGACCAAACACTGGCTCGTAGCTCCGCCCATTGAGAAAAATCATCGAAGGAAAGCCATGATGCTGGCGGAGGAGGAGAAGGGTTTGATCCGCATTCCAGGCGGCTTCCTTGGAATAGCCATGCCGCGCCACCGCATCCCACCGGGCATCCACGTTCGGGATCAATTCCCCGACGTCGCCAGTGACGCGGGTCACGTTGCTGCCGAAGGTGGGGTCGGTGAGCGATTCCAAGTAGCCGGGCATCGCGACTTCGGGAAATGGAACGGCTTGATCTTCGGAGCGGACCGAATGCGAGCTGGCCAGAATCGCCAGGAGGAAGAGTGGGGTTCGAACCATGAACCGTCAGTTCTAGTCGGTATCGGGAGCGAGTTCAATCCTGGCTTGGAGATCCGGCAAACTCATCCTAGCAGGGTTGTTGCTTCTCAGTCACGAACCCCGGTTCGCTCCCTCGGCGCGCCTAGCCCACAACCCCAGAAACCCGCGCGCGTCATCCCCGAGTTTTTCAACATCCTTAATGAAAATCGTGCGACTGAGAACCTGAGACCGCGCCGAAGCGCAACGCTTCCACTTCCTCAGTGTAGATGGAGG
>CAYGQD010000139.1:0-19320 GCA_964351855.1 uncultured Verrucomicrobiales bacterium | reverse complement strand
CGGATTGTGGACCGGCCCAGTGTGGCGGGATCCAAGGTGGGGGGGGAAACCCACCCGTAACCGACCGGGCCAACTGGCCCGCTCAGGCCAGCCATTCCGACCCCGCTGCCGCAGCCTGTTGCTGAAAAAGTTGAGTTGAGCCCCAAGATCCAGGTCAAAACTGGTCTCCCGGTTCAAACTCCGGAGCAGGCCAAAACGGGGCCAATCACGGAAACCGCCGCGCCTGCGGCTCCAGCACCACCAATCCCCTTTACCCCGGCTCCTGCGCCTCCCGCTCGCCCCCTCATCAACACGGAGTATCTTCAGGATGACGTCCCGGCAATCCATCGTGCCCAACCATCTCCCGCTGCTCCCCCACAGCCCCCGGCTGCGCCGCCCGGAGTCTATCAGCCAACTATCCCTCGCAAGGCACCCAGCATTTTCAAAATCGCTGAGAACCAAGGGATCGAATCTGCGGTCGCAAAATCGGTACCGTCAGAGACGAAAGCCAGAATCGACTACCAGAACGGTGGTTCAGTCGATGGTCGCAGTTCCTCTCCCGGGACTCCAACGATCACGCTCCCCCAACCCTCCCCTTCGCTTGCCGGTAGAGATTCAGCCTCGGCTTCACCGGGTCGTCCCGCCCAGACTCCCGTGAACCTGGACCCTCGGGTTCGCGGTCGCTTCGCCAAAGCACAACCAACGGTTTACAATGGCCAGGACCTTGATGTGCCAACGTTTTTGAGAAAACAGCGCTAATCCGTCAGGCGACTTCAAGCCTGGGGTTCTTCGTTCACCCGAAAACGATTCGCTCGCGGCTCAGGCAAGACAATCGTTAATTTTTCGTCGATACTTGCCCGCAGCGCGGGGTTCTCATCCCCACTCAATGTCCTCGCTGAAATTGCTTGTTGGACCCGCTCCACTTGCTCGGCACTGCGAGAAGGTTCTTCGTAAGAGTTCACCCACGGATATCCGGAGGATTCATAGTCTTCCTCGGTTAACGGAGTCTGTGGCATCGGCTTCAAGGTGACTGCCTTCCAGATCACCGAATTGCACAGACGAATGTAGCAACGGGCTGCCTGCGTTGCCTCCCAGGCTTCTTTGCCCCACGGGTCCGGGAAAACCTGCGAGCGAAGCTGGCCTCCCGGGGATATTCCCGTCTCGGAAACGTCCGGCGCAACCGGCTCCAAATCGCTAGTCGAGCTTGGAGCGCGCGTCATTCCTTTGGCAAAGGCGTCCGCACTTAATGGAACAATCAGCAGACGCAAGCCACCGATGTCCGAGTTCCCACTCATTTGCACCTGCGCACCATGATCCGATTCCAAGGGTAGAGCAGTAAACTGACGCAACGAATCGCCCTCGCTGAGGGAATAGCCATCCAGCCACGGTTGACTGGTGGTGACCAGGTAGTCCTGGTTTTCCCCATCGAGTTCTTCAGACCAGATACTTCCGTTGATGGCATTAATCCCCTGCGTCCCAAGTTTGAGCGCAAAGGGATAGCTTCCTTCGAACCGCAGCCACAACGCTTCCGATTGATGCATCGGCACCAGGACGCCCCCACGATCTAACCAGTTTTCAGGGACGCTGTTCTCGAAATCATGAACTCGCCGAACCGGAAATCGCCCCAGATCGGGAGGAAGCGGGTGCTGACGATCGTCATCCGGTAAACGCAGCGTGCGGAGGAGGTCGATTTTGCATTCAGCGCCCTTATGGACCTCCGGAAAGGAAACGTGCAATCGGTCGTATTTCAGTTCGATCATCGCGATTTGGTTCGTTGCCTAGACATGCCACAGGCGACGAAACCTGGCGACCAAATTGTCAGAGAAGTGATTTACGCGATACAGATGAATCGACTTTTCAGTTGCTCAATGCCCGAATGAAAGAAACTTTAGAAAAGTTAAATATTAAGCCGAATGAGCCTGCACGATCTAAAGACCCTCATCCTCTCTCACTACCCCATTATTCTGGTCGATACGGTCGAAGAAGAGCGCGCTATTCAACTTCTCGATACTGCCTCGGAAGAAATTGGGCTACCCATCTTTGAGTGGTCCATCACCCATGGCCTCCGCCGCGCCCGGGATCAGCGCACGGTCCATTCCCAAACCGGCGATCCGGTGGCGGCTCTTCAACATGCGACGGATCTCCGAATGGAAAGCGTCTTTGCGTTCAAAGATATCAAACCGCATTTGGAAGACCCGATTTTACAACGATCCCTGAGGGATGCTTGCCAACAGTTTCGCTTTTCAAAATCCTGTCTGGTTCTGATTGGTTCAGGAGTTGAGTTAATCCCGGACTTGGAGCACGAATCCGTGCAATTTCAGCTTCATTTACCAACTGCAGAAGAACTCGGTAGCCTTTTGGATCACACGATCCAGGGCGTTCAACAACACCATAGCTGCGAGATTGCCCTCTCCGGCGAGCAGCGGCAGCACATTATCCAAGCCCTCCTCGGCATGACTGAGAATCAAGCTCGTCAATGCATCTTGAGAGCGGTGCTCGAAGATCAGCGCCTGGATGGAGACGACATTGGGAACCTCCAATCCATGAAAGCGGCCCGAGTTCGGGACGGCGGCCTTCTCGAATTCTATCCCGCCAGTGAAAACACGTTTGAGCTCGGAGGATTCGAAAATCTGCAAGCATGGCTCAATCGCGCCGCTCTGGGATTTAGCACACAGGCGAAAGAATGGAATCTGGCTCCACCTCGCGGCGTTTTACTCACCGGAGTTCAGGGTTGTGGAAAGTCTCTCGCCGCCAAAGTCATTGCCCGCCAGTGGCAAATCCCTCTGTTAAAGTTGGATGCCGGCCAACTGTTCGACAAATACATCGGCGGGTCTGAGGGGAATTTCCGCCGCGCTGTCGAAATGGCGGAGGCGATGGCTCCTTGCGTCCTCTGGATTGATGAGATCGAAAAAGCCTTTTCCGCCGGTGGAGATGGCAGCAATGACGGGGGCACTTCCCAACGCATGCTCGCCAGTTTCCTCACCTGGATGCAAGAAAAGCGGGAAACCGTTTTCGTGGTTGCCACGGCCAACAATTTGGAGCGCCTTCCCCCGGAGATGGTCCGAAAAGGGAGATTCGATGAGATCTTTTTTGTCGATTTGCCGAAGCCTCGGGAGCGTCTCGCCATCTGGGGAATTCATCTGCGCCTTCGCAAACACGATCCCGCTCAGTTTGACCTCGAAACTCTGATCTCCGTCACGGACGGCTTCAGTGGGGCTGAAATCGAACAGGCTGTCATTTCGGCTCTTTATCGCGCCCTCGAACAACGCGTCCCGCTTCATCAAGAGCATCTTGTCCGTGAAATCTACGAAACCGTTCCTCTTTCCATCTCTCGGGCTGAGGATGTCAGTCGCTTGCGCCGCTATGCGACGAACCGCTTCGTTCCCGCCAGCCCTCCGGAAGGAGATCCGATGGCGACGGCGGCCTGACAGAACTTGCATCGAAAACGTTTCCGGCGTCCAATGGCGGACGCGATGAATCTGGAAAACCATTTGCTCGAGTTGCTCTACCAAAAAGGCGGCAAGGCGGGCCTCACCCTTGGCGAAATCCGTCAGAAAGCCGGAATGCCCTGGCGAAAGGCGCTTTCGAGGCACCAAACGGATAGTTCAGCCTCCGAAATTCGCGATTTCGTCCATGGGCTCTGGAAGTCCGGTAAAATCGTGGTCGAACCCCCAACGGGTCGATCTCAGGCAATCCGGATCTGGCATCCCAAAGCCGCCGCCAAGAAATTTGGTTCTACTATTGCTCAGGGCGATCGCCCCACTTTTCACCCTCAGGAAGCTCGTAAGACCTACGAAAAACTGGCCCGCGAAACCCGGAGCCCTTACGTGTTTATTTCCGCCTTGGTCAAGCGAAGCAAGTGCCGGGTGGAAGACCTCCATGAGTTCCTCATTGAGCAGGAATCCAAAGGGCAGGCCGTTCTCAGCACCGGTGATTGGTCCAGTGCCACTGAAGAAGAACGGAAGGCTGTCCTTGAAACTGACGGAAGACGGTTTATCAAAGTTCGGCTACCATAACATTGCCACAACTTGATCGGTGAACGCGGCGCGACGAAGGATCATTCCGAACGGTTCCGCAATCATCGTGCTCCACTCAGTTTCCCGGAAATGCCGTCAAAACTTAAGGATCTTCTCTTCAATCCCTTCGCCCGGCGCGTCGTGGATCGCCCTCGCAAGATAGAGATCACGATTGATGAACTGAACGGGCGGGTGTTGCGCGGCTTGCAACGCGAGTTTGCCGTGTTGCATGAGGATCCAGTTCCCCGGCCTCGTCCCACCGCACCCCAGATCCAGTTCATCGCTTCCGCAGATCCCGGCTACGGCAAATCCCATCTTCTGGGCCGATTTTTCCAGCTACTGGACCGCCAAGCTACCCGGATCTACGTCACGCCATACACCGATCCTTCCAATGCCTGGTCTTCGCTTCTCTCCCGCACCATCCAAGAAATGTCGATGCCGGAGAACGGGGGAGCCGCCCGCTGCCTCCCCGGAGAGCCTTCTCAGCTAGACGCCTTCGCCCAAGCGGTTTTGGGGCAGGCATTTGCCGCGCTGGCCGAGACGAGGCCGATGATTGCCCCGGAAGATCCGGCGGTCTTGGAGGCGATCCAAGGTCAACCTCTCAATGCCTGGGATTTGGGAGATCCAACCAACCCTGCCTCGATCTGGATTCGTGGACTTACGGGTCGCGAATTGGCCGAAGCCGCCTCGCTTCTTCCCAATCTCGACGCCCAACTGCAGCCGGGAAGTTCCGGCGCGGCTTGGCTTCGCATTCTTCTCTTTTACGCGATCGACCGAGAAAACACCCTGCGCCGGGGAGCTTGTCTGGAGTGGTTCGAGGCAAAGGTCCACCGCAGCGATATCGGAGATCTTGGACTCAGCCCGGCCGAAGCATTGGACGATGATGCGGATCGCGCCCGTCGCAATGAAGAAGCCCGGTCCCGAGTGATGGATTTATGTGCTCTGGCGGGTCTATTTCGTCCCTTCGTGATCGCCTTCGACCAAACGGAGACCTATGGACAGCATCCCGACTTGGCCAATTCCTTCGGCAACGTGATGGCTGATTTGTTTCACGAAGCTCCCAATCAGATGACCATCGTGACCGCCAATCAGGACAAATGGGAGAAGGATCTGGAGCCCTACATTGACAACGCGCACCAGGAACGGCTCGGCCTACCGGTTTATCTGGAAGAAATTGGGCGTGACCAGGCGGAAATCCTCGCCCGACGACGATTGGCAGCTTGTGACGTCGCCCAAGCAGAAATCGACCGATTCATTGACGATTCCTGGCTGGAGACCGCCGTTCGACCCGGGGGAAGCTCGGTGCGCCGTTTCTTGGAAGCCGCATCCGTCCGATTCTCTGATTTGGTCGAAGAAAGCATCGCCGCCCCCGACCTGGAAGATCTGTTCAAGCTGGAGAAGCTGGCATTGGCCAGTCAACGGGCTCGGCTCACCCAATACCGGGCTGATTTGTATCGTTGGGCGCTTCGCGATGTCATGAACGCCTCTGATGACGAGCGCATGGCCGCCGTCTTCACCTCGCATCGCGACTACCTCCAACTTTCCTGGAAGCTTCCCAATGAGTCGGAAATTCTCTTTGGATTCGAAGATCGGGACAATCATCGGACGTGGGAAGCCATCGCCCGGGAAGCTCAGCGGCAGTTGCGCGAACGTCCGCAGAGTCGCCGGGTGATCATGCTTCGGCTCGACCATCAAACGACGATCCCCCGACCAGGTTGGGCGGCGGCACCATTCATCGAAGACGTCCAGGACGAGGGATTTCTAATCCACACCATCACGCCCGACCAGCATCTGTCGCTTCATGCGCTCTGGGAGTTGTATTGTCGAGCCTGTCAGGGCGATATTGATTCCACCCCGAAGACGGTGCTTCAATTCGTGGCCCGACAATTGACGCCGTTTTGGGACGAAATCAGTCATCAGTTCCGTCCTGAATCTCCTCACAAGACCGTCCGCGAATCAGCTGCGCCATCTCCGGAACTCGTCGAGGCCGTTCGAAACCTGATCCGCCAGCAACGTTTCCTGGGCGAAGAAACCCTCCTCGCCGCCTTGGAGGAAACTCTGCCCGACCCTCCGGGAATCGACGATATCCGAGAAATCTGTCAGGATTACCTCTCGGAAGTTCGCGTTCACGTTTCGCCGACTGCTGCCGCCTACATTTGGCAGTCCTGATTTGGTTGCGGAACTTCGGCGAAAAACGTAAAGCTTATCGAACGAGACCTGCCTGCCATCGTCTCTGCGCCCCTCAACGGTATGGAATCTGGAAAAATCGTCCGCATTTGCCTCATCGGCCTCCCTCTGGGTTTAGTCCTGTTGGGAACCGGCAGCCTGTTCTACACCTCCGTTCTAAAACCTTCGGCGGAGGAGGCCGCCGCGATGGAAGAAGCCCGGCGCGGTCCGATCGTTTCGGTTTCCGGGATTCGCCAACAAACCTTGCAGGACACGCTGGAAACCTTAACGGAGCGGATTGGGGAGCGGCATTGGAAAAAACCGCAGATGCTGGAGGCCACCAAATTTTATTTGGAATCGACCCTCGGAATCAGCAACTTCGGGTATCGTATCAAGGAGCAAATTTACGAGGTAGACGGCCAAGCGTTTACCAACGTGGCCGTCGAGCTTCCCGGAACCAAGTGGCGGGACGAAATCATCATCGTAGGCGCTCACTACGACTCCATCGCCGGGACACCCGGAGCGGACGACAACGCCAGCGGTGTCGCAGCCCTCCTCGCCTTGGCCGAAGTCTTCAGCGGTGATCCGCAAGGCCGCACGATCCGCTTTGTCGGTTTCGTAAACGAAGAACCGCCCTGGTTCGAAACCGAAAACATGGGGAGCTACCGCTACGCAAAACAGTGTCAAGAGGACGGAGATCGTATCGTCGCCATGCTGTCCTTGGAATCGATGGGCTATTATTCTGATCAGAAAGGCTCTCAAAAATATCCCAGTGCAATCGCCGATCGCTACCCCAAAACCGGAAACTTTATCGGTATTGTTGGTAATATCGCGAGCAAACCGCTCGTTGATTTCACCCACGCCAGCTTTGCGCGTGCCGAAACCATTCCCGTCGAAAAAGGGGCTTTCCCGCCGTTCATTGAGGGAGTGGGGTGGTCCGACCATTGGTCGTTTTGGAAGTTTAACTACCCTGCGGTGATGATCACAGGGACGGCGCACTTTCGAAATCCGAACTACCACAAAAGCAGTGACACTCTGGACACCCTCGATCTGGATCGACTGACGCAGGCCGTGATTGCCACCCAAACTGCGATCGAGGATTTGGCCAACGCCGAACGCCTTCCGTGGATGTCGCAAAAGGCCGATTGAATTCGCGGTCGATCTTTCTACAGTGCATGGGTGAAAGAACTGATCGAACGCCTTCATTCTGCCGTCGCCTCTCAGGATCTCCTCGAATCGAGCCGAGATAACATCCTGGGACTGCTGGAAAGTAGCTCTAACCCTCTCTATGCAGATAGCATCCGCCAGCTCCTCGACGGCGGGCAATTCTCAGAACTCAACGATCGGTTTTTCAAGAAACTCGCGTTTGGAACCGGTGGAATGCGGGCACGGACGATCGGTCGCGTGGTCACCGATGTGGAAAAAGGGCAACCGAATGCCTTGGACCGCCCGGAGCATCCCGCCGTGGGGACCAATTGCATGAACTACTTCAACCTGAGCCGAGCGACCCGCGGCTTGGTCACGTATCTCAAACAATGGCACGCCGAGCAGGGAATCGCCTCGAAGCCGTCGATGGCGATCGCTCACGACACGCGTCATTTCAGCCCGGAGTTTGCTCAGTTCTGCGCCAAAGTCGGGGCGGAAAATGGTTGCGACGTCTATCTGTTTCCCGGGCCGCGTTCCACGCCCCAACTGAGCTTTGCGGTTCGCCATCTGAATGCCAGCGCAGGCATCGTCCTAACGGCAAGCCATAATCCTCCGCACGACAATGGATATAAAGTCTATTTCGATGACGGCGCTCAAGTGGTCCAGCCACATGCGAATGCAATCATCGAACAGTTCAATCTGGCAACGACGGAGTCCTATGATCCGCTTCCCACCGACCAACAGGGAGAGGTCAAGCTGCTCGATCAAGAGATTGATGAGATCTACATGAAGCGTTTGGAGTCTTTGCTGCTGCGGCCTGAGTTGGTCGCTTCGCAAAGCGACCTCAAAATTGTCTTTACCAACCTTCATGGCACGGGTGGCGTTATCAGCCCACCGATGCTACGTCGGCTCAATTTCCAGTGCGATACCGTAAAGGCTCAGGATGAGCAGGACGGGCGTTTTCCCACCGTGGAATCTCCCAACCCCGAAAACGCTCCGGCGTTGGCCATGGCCATCGCTCAAGCCAATGCCGACGGTGCAGATATCGTCCTGGCGACCGATCCGGATTGCGACCGCATGGGTGCTGCGGTGAGAAACGCGGAGGGAGAATTGCAACTGATCACCGGAAACATGATCGGCTGCCTCATTGGGTATTATCGAATCAAGACCTTCTTCGATCTGGGCATCTTGAATGATCAGAACAAAAATCATGCGACTTGGGTGAAGACGTTTGTCACCTCCCCGCTTCAAGACGCCATCGCTGCTGGATTCGGGATCAACTGTGTCAATACTCTAACCGGGTTCAAATATATTGGGGAGAAGCTCCGAAAATACGAGGAACAGATTCCCGCAGAGTTGCGAACCAACTATCGCGATTTATCGCCCGAAGCTACCCGCGCCATCCGGCTGGAGCATTCACAGTTCTTCGTGTTTGGCGGCGAAGAAAGCTACGGCTATCTGGCCGACGACGGATTGCG
Organism: uncultured Verrucomicrobiales bacterium; assembly: GCA_964351855.1. Lineage (GTDB taxonomy): Bacteria > Verrucomicrobiota > Verrucomicrobiia > Verrucomicrobiales > DEV007 > JBCDHN01. Next base: position 10,535 of record CAYGQD010000139.1, on the reverse strand, counting down.
CGACAAAGATGGCAATGGCGCTGTCGTCATGTTTGCCGAGGTTGCCGCGTATGCCAAGTCGATGGGAATCACCTTGGTGGAGCTGTTGGATCAGATCTATACCGAGTTTGGCTATTATCTGGAGCGCGCCGAGTCCATTTATATGGAAGGTGCTGACGGAGCCGCACAAATCCAAACGCTCGCGAACTCCTACCGAGACAATCCGCCAACGGAAGTCGATGGATGCTCCGTTTCCACGATTCGTAACTTCTTCAACGGAGACGTCACGGACGAAGAGGGCGACTCCATTCCTGCGGAGAAGATGATGATCGTCGAACTGAAAGACGGTCGTAGCTTTGCCGTTCGCCCGAGCGGAACCGAGCCGAAGATCAAATTCTACCTCTTCGGCAGTCAGAAGGACGTTTCCGATCTCTCGGCTGCTAAATCCGCCGTGGCCGCGTCTCTGGATTCCATGTGGGCCTCCATCCAGAAGGATATCGATGTGCGATTGGGCAAATAGAGGAACCGACCGACATCACCATCATCGGGCCGCGAGAAATCGCCGGTTTCGTTCCTGGAAATTCCTGCTAGCGGTGAGCGATGGCCAATCCGTTCTACGGCGCGTTTGATTACGAACCACTCGAAACCCGCCCTCGCCGCAACGAGGAGTATCGGACCGAGTTCCAGATCGATCGTGATCGCATCATCCACACCTCGGCGTTTCGCTCCTTGCAGAGTAAAACGCAGGTGTTTCTGTCAGGGGAATATGACTTCTATCGGACCCGATTAACCCATTCCATTGAGGTGGCGCAAATTGGGCGATCCATCTGTGCCAGCTTGAATCACGAAAGCGAGGCTCTCTCCGGGGAATACCAGATCGATCCCGCTCTGGTTGAGGCGATTTGTCTGTCTCACGACATCGGTCACCCTCCATTCGGTCATTGTGGGGAACGGACCTTGAATCGCCTCATGAAGAGCTATGGCGGTTTCGAAGGAAACGCCCAAACCCTGCGATTGCTGACCCAAACCATTTTCGCGGAAGGAGGGATGAAGCCGAGCCGAGGTTTTCTCGACGGCGTTTTGAAATATAAAACGCTTCATGGCGAGCTGAAGAATCCGGAGAACCACTTTGTCTATGACGAACAAGCCGAATACCTGGATTTTGCGATGGGGGGCCGCGATTTCCCCCCGGAGTTGACGCCCGGAAGATCGCGGGATGGATTTCGCTCGATCGAGTGCCAAATCATGGATTGGGCGGACGATACCGCGTATTCGCTCCACGACGTCGCGGATGGAATCGCCGCGCGCTTCATTTCGATCGAACGGCTGGAACGCTGGGCCTCAGCCCAGAAGGATCACGAAGTCATTGCACCGACGGTCGAGAGCATCCTGCGCAATATTCGGGATGATCGGATTGAGAGCCGGACGGGAAAGCGGATCGGGATGCACATCGGTTCCTGTTCCCTGGAAGAGGACGTCAATTTCATGAGCCCTACCACGAACCGCTATCGCTACCGGCTGGCAATCGACCCGGAGGTTCTCGCCGCGTGCAAAGTCTACAAGCGAATCTCCTTCGACCTCGTGTTCCGTTCTCAGCAATTGCAGCAGCTCGATCGCAAGGCCGAGCATATTCTGACGCGCTTGTTCGAAGCATTTGGCGAGTTCTACATCGCGCCCGACCAACCGAGAGCCGACCACATGCACCTGCTAGCTCCCAATGAGGAAGGCGCCATCTGGCAAGCAGAAACGCAGCGCGAACGGGCGCGTCTCGTCTGTGATGTAATCGCCAAAATGACGGATGGGTTCGCCACCCGCACCTACAAACGACTTTTCGACGCCGATTTTGGGTCCATTGTGGATCTTGTCTAACCCATGACCAAGGAAGAACAACGCGAATTCATCGCCGACTACCTCCTCATCGAGAATGCCCAGGAACGGTTCAGCGCTCTGGTCGCTCGGAAGTCACTCTTGCCGCCGCTGGACGAATCTGACCAGATCGAGACGAACCGGGTAGAAGGATGCGTTTCCCAAGTGTGGCTGGTTGGTGAAAACCCAAACGGGGTGTGGCGTTTTCGAACGGAGGCCGACTCCACGATTGTGGCTGCTCTCGCAAAACTCATCGCTGAATGGTTTGACGGCTTACCGCCCGAAGAAATCCGCGATTCGCCCCATGACCTGCTCGACCAACTTCAGATTTCCGGGCAACTCTCCCCTACCCGTCGCCGCGGGATGGCTCAAATTTTTCTCAAAATCCAATCACTCGCTGTAAGTTGATTGGAATCACACCTCCCAACTACCATGACCAAGATCCTCGCCTTTGCCGGAAGCGCTCGCCGCGATTCATTCAACAAGAAGCTGGTTGCCGTGGCCGCCCAACAAGCGCGCAGTTTGGGTGCCGAAGTGACCCTGATCGATCTCGCTGACTTTCCGCTCCCGCTCTACGACGGAGATTTGGAAGAGAGCGCAGGGATGCCGGAGAACGCCAGCAAACTCATTGACCTGATGGTTGATCACGATGCGCTCCTCATTTCCTGCCCGGAATACAACGGCTCGATCACCCCGCTTCTCAAAAATACGATTGACTGGATAAGCCGCCCTTCGGGTAACCACGCCGGACTGGCCGCCTACCAAAGAAAAATCGCCGGACTTTTGAGCGCTTCTCCGGGCGGACTTGGCGGCATGCGAGGCCTTGTCCACGTTCGAGCGATTCTCAGCGGAATCGGAGTCCTGGTCGTCCCCGGCGATGTTTCCGTGGGTTCCGCTCATCAAGTCTTTGGGCCCGATGGGGCATTGACGGATGAGAAGCTTGCCAGTCGACTCGATCGTGCGATTCAGGGCCTCGTCGAGACGGCGTCGAAGCAACGTACGTAGTCCAAAGCAAAAGGGACGTTCGATGGACGGGTGACGATTGCTGAACGAGAATAAGGAAGTCTCGAATCGCGTCCAACCTCTGCTACTCATGAAATTCCCTACCCTGCTCGCTACTGCTGCCAGTCTTCTGCTCGCGATTTCGCCGGTCGCAGCCCAGGTTTCTGCGCTGGGCGCGTGGTCCTTCGATGATTCCCGAAAGGATCTCTATGTGGAATCGGTCCGCGCCAGTCAAGTTGACACCACCACCATGAGCGAAATCGCCGTACAAATGGGAATGGCTCAAATCCAGAACTCGGTCTATGAGTTCGGCTACGATCAGAAGACAGGCCCTTACCTGGAAATCTCCGACAAAGCCAGCAAGCAATCTGAAACCCATCGGCTCAAGATCAAATCCTCCAAGGGGATCCTCATCATGGAACGGCTCGACAACGGAGAATTCTATCGCATGGAGCCGATCGACAACGAGCGAATGACGCTCGTCGATGTCAGTAAAAAGCTGATTATTCCGCTTCGGCGACTCTGATCGGACTCACGATTTGACCGCACGCAGCATCCCGATGCTGGCTCTCAGTAAAAAGAGGAGAAAGAACAGGGCGATGAGGAAGCCTACGATGTAGAGGCACCATTTGAAGACCGTCATTCCACGGAGCCATTCTCGGATCGGCACGTGCTTCTGACGAAGTTTCTTCGCATCCTCTGCGACGAAGACGAGTTGATTGGCAGGATCGTTGAAAAGCGTTTCGAACGTCGCGGAATCACTTCCTTGGGGCGAAATTTCCCGTATCACCGTTTCTCCCATTCCTGTCGGACTGAGCTGAAAGCTACTAATGACACCGCGCCCCGCACCGCCCGGGCTATAGCGCATGATGTCCGCTCCCGCGCTCGTCTTCTTGATCGCGGCAGCTTTTTGGTGGAACTCGATCGGTGCACCACTCGCCAGTTCGTCAATTCGTTGATAACCGCCACTAGGGAGAGAGCGATAGACGACCCAGATATTCCCCTGACGCCCATTCACCGTATTATTATAAGTCAGAAGGATTTCCGGAACGCCATCGTTGTTGAGGTCCGGCTCGGATCGAATCACATCTTTGGGATCGATCGCGTCGAAATGGAGCAAAAAGTCGCGGATGGGATTTCGGATCGGTTCTTCTGCCTGAAGATCGGTCAGGCCAACCAACAGAAGACCAAAGGGAAGAAGAAATTTCGTCATGATTCGATGTTCGTTATTCGGCGATCGGCATATCGCCTTCGATTTCATGGCGAACTACTTTGTAAACGTAGTTGTTCCGGTTCTTGATGAACTTCCAACGTTGGCCCCGGGGATTCCCTGGATAAAACTGCCAGCAACTTCGATAGTAAGACCAGGTATTATAGCGGTTTTTGAGCTTCCGGATCACCGCCGCGCCGTTGTAGAGTTGCATGATACTGGCTTCTTCAAAGGTGAGAGCGGTTTTGCATCCGGGTGGAGTATATTTCGCAGGTGGATCTTCCCATTGAGTTGGGTAACTCTTCCGGATTGCATCAAAATATTTCTTGGTATCACTCTTGGCGGTCTTCAGCTCATTGAGCCCCGCTTCGACATTCTCCCGCCAATCCCAGACCTCATCCGTGGTCACTTCTTCCCCACGCGCGGAGTCGATTTGGAACATGCCCCATCCATCCGGCGGACCGAAGTTCGGCTCATGAGCGACGTTTCCCTTATTGTTGAACTGGTTAAAGACGAGTCGATTCTGGCGGCTCTCATGCTGAGCGATGGCCCAGGCGAACCAGAATTCATCCTGCCTGTTCTTGATATACGCCTTGGCGCTGTCATCCCGTGGATTCTTGCATTTGATACTAAACGGTCGCGAACCGGAGTGGATCAACTCCCCGTCATCGTCTTCAATGCGATAGCTGAGTTTTGCGCTCCCGCCGAAGTAGCGCTCGTGAAAGGTGTTGTAGGCCTTCCAGGCTTCATCACCAGCGATATCTAACCAACCATCTTCCGGAAACTGAACCAGATCGCGATCTCCTCGGCGATTATAACGGCTCTGCATCAGCCAAAACACGGTATATTCCGTCGGCAGCCCCTCAATCCGTGCTTCCAGACGCGGCATAATCGGGAGATCCAGATCGCCCGCTTCGTAGTGGGTCAACCAGGCAGTGTCCCCATCGACGATCGGATCATCATCTCCGGCGCTGGATAATTCCCGAAGATCGATCAGTTGAATGTCAGCACATCGAATCTGAAACGGAGCGGTGCTCCCACGAAGCGAACCACTCGCATCAATCTCCGCAAAGAGCTCGATCGGAAACTCTGATGTCCGATTGTGAGTCACTTCGAAGGTAAAGTTGCTGCGTTGCGTCCCCAGCCCAAAGTAGCTGGCATAGTTCCACTCCTCCAAATTGACGTTGAGGCGACGACTGCTCCCAGCCTGAAGCGCAGTGAGTCGCACCGGGCTGGTTTCGGAATCGCCACTCTCACCCATCCCCTGCCGCGCCACAAAACGAACCTGCACGCCCTTCCAGACGGCTGCTTCGCTCGGATGCACGCCTGCTTGAACTACTGCCTTGGCGACCTGGCCCGGAAACAGAACAATGCTCGGCTTTTCCAGCTCGAAGCTGATGCTGAGAGAAGCCGTCGGCTCCTGGGATTGGCTACGGTTCGCGATCCCGCAAACGCCTAGGAGTAGACAACCGAACATTGTCCTGAAGTGACCTAAAATCATGAATGTCCCGCGAATTTCACCAATTTCGAGGAATCCAATTTCGAACCATCTACGGAAACTTAACAAAGGCCGAAATTCTCAGGTTCAGGAGCCATACCCAGGAGAGGTTCAGGTGGACGCAAGGGTCACTAACTTTCGACAACCTTACCTTGAACCTTTTTCTCGGGTTCCGGTTGATCCTCTTTTTTGGGACGTCCGAAAATGCTCGAAAGATCAAGTCCGAAATAGGCTAGACAACTCAAAAGAAGCGTTGCGGCTGCAGCCTCGTCGAGATTGCCCACTCCAGGGAGGTTGTCGGGAAGGATTTCCAAAAAACCCATTCCTGGATTGAGAATGTAAACAAGGGACAATAAACCCATGACTCCAACGAAAAGCTTTTTCAACGGGGAATCTGATTTTTCCTTTTGGCTCATGAGAGAATATTCGGTCGGATTTTTCATCAGGCCAACACAATTGTGGCGAGATGTTGTCTAGACGAATCTAACCACCAAACCATTCAGCCACCGGCCATCAGCGCCTCAATGTCATCGATCTCAATTGGCACCGTGGGGAACAAATCGACATTGCCGCTCGATCGAACCACGAAGTCGTTCTCCAAACGCACGCCAAAACCTTCATCCGGCAGGTAAATTCCCGGCTCGATCGTGTAAACAGCCCCTTCCAGAACGATCCGATTCGCCGGGGTCACATCATGAACATCCAGGCCGAGACTGTGGGAGGTCCCGTGCATGAAGTATTTCCGATACAGCCGCTTTTCTTCCTTCACGTCCTCCTCAGTGCCGTCTTTCGAGCGCTCTTCCGCCACTTGCTCCGGGTCGAGCAACCCGATCTTCAGCAACTCCGCTTCCATCCGCTGTCCCACGTCTTTCTGGTAAGCCTTGATCTCCACGCCTGGCTTGAGCAACTCGTCACGACACGCTTTGAAGACATTGAGCACGGCTTGGTAAACGCTCCGTTGCCGATCCGTGAACTTCCCGTTGACGGGGACGGCGCGGGTGAGGTCCGCATTGTAATGCGCATATTCCGCCGCCACATCCATGAGCAGAAGCTGACCGTCCTCACAGGTGTCGTGATTGTCCAAATAATGGAGCACACAGCCATTGCCACCCGTCGCAATGATCGGATTATAGGCAAATCCACGGGATCCATGCTGAGTGAATTCGTGAAGAAACTCCGCCTCCACTTCATACTCCTTCACCCCTGGCTTGATGAATTGGCAGACGCGGCGAAAGCCAGCCTCAGTGATGTCGCAAGCACGACGGAGCAGCCGAATCTCCTCTTCTGACTTCACCGCTCGCAAGGGATAAACCAGCGGAGCCAGCCGCTCGTAACGATGCTGCGGATACTGATGCTGAAGTCGATCTCGCAACCGCGCTTCCCGCGTCTCCACTTCACTTCCGTTTCGGGGATGCTCGTTCGCATTCAAATAAACCCGCCGCCACGGCTTCATCATGCGACGCATCTGACGTTCGAACTCGTCCGACCACAGAACCGTCTCGATGCCCGAAACAGCGGTCGCGGCTTCTTTCGTCAGCTTGTTCCCTTCCCACACGCGAATCAAATCCGAGGTCTCGCGGACAAACAACATCACTCGCTCCGCCGGCTCCGTCGCATACGGGTTCAAAATCAACGTCGTTTCCTCCTGATCCACTCCGGTTAGCCAGAACAAATCACTGCTCTGATAAAAGCGCATCGAGCCATCGGCGCTCTGCGGCATGATATCGTTCGAGTGAATCACCGCGAATGATCCCGGCTTCAATAAGGCGGCCAATTTGGCCCGATTCTCGACAAATAATTGGGGATCGATGGGTTCGTAGCGCATGACGGTCTCAGAACATTTAGCCGCCACGGAAATTGTTGGCAAGCGACTTGCAACGGGGAATAGTCGGCCTCATGCGAACCATCGCCGACAGCTACCTCTACGGAATTCTCGACCTCGGCTATGTTCCATCCGCTCACCTCAGCGAAGTGTTGGCCAAGATGCTCAGCGGCGGGGTCGATATCGTCCAGCTCCGAGCCAAAAACCTCCCCGAAGCAGAAATCGAAGCGATGGCCGGGGAGCTTCTCCCCCAAACTCGTGAAGCCGGCATCCCGCTCATCATCAATGATTTCCCCGAAATCGCCGCCAAACTGGAAGCCGATGGGATTCACGTCGGCCAAGATGATCGCTCGATCGCCGAAGTCCGCCAAATCGTCGGCCCAGACATGATCGTCGGAAAATCGACCCACAGCCTGGGGCAAGCTCGCGCCGCCAACGAAGAACCGGGAATCGACTACCTCGGATTCGGCCCCATTTTCGCCACCCCCACCAAACCGACCTATGTCCCCATTGGCATGGACGACATCGCCCAAGTCCACCGCGACGTCCAGCTCCCCATCTTCTGCATCGGCGGCATCAAAAAGGAGAACGCGCCCCGCATCCTCGAATGCGGAGCCCGGCGAATCGTCATCGTCTCCGGCATTCTTCAGGCGAAAGATGTCTCCGGTTACGTCCGGGAAGTCAACGCGTTCCTGAGGCCTGCCTCGCCTTCCTGCTAAGGGCCCGTTCCAAAATAAATTGCAGCAAGATGCGCAGGATTCTGGTTTGTCGCCAAGGCGGAAATGAGCGGAAATGAGCGGAGTTTAGCGAGCTAAATGAGCTGATTTCCAACGGGGGCGACGGATCAGAAGACAAGCAGGTTCTTGTAAGTTATTTTGTAACGGGCCCTAAGCTAGCAGATTGTCAGGCGAACCATCTTGCAACATTTTGGTAGACCGCTATCCAATAAACAAGAGATAAAGTCCATTGCCCTGAATTCCAGAGAAATGTTGATCACCACGGCACCAAGATGTTCGGAACGATGAAACCCACAGAATCCAGTTGCATATGTTTGCATGGGCTACCTCTCGCAGAGGTTCTAGACCTAGAATCCGATTTCTCACATTCCCAACTCATCTCCATGAACACCCTGAAATCTCTCTTCGCCTTTTTTCTCTTGCTTCCGCTGTCTGGATGGGGCGAGGACTGGCCAAATGTGGTTTGGATCATTTCCGATGATTTGGGGCCGGAGCTGGGGTGCTATGGATACCCTGGAGTGGCGACGCCGCATTTGGATCGGCTCGCAGCGGAAGGCGCTCGCTACAATCGGGCCTTTTCCACCGCACCGGTTTGCTCGGCCTCGCGGACGGCGTTCCAGACGGGGCGCTACCAGATTTCCTTTTGGGGGCTGCATCACGATACCCGAGACAAACGCCCGCTCCCGGATGACATCTCGACAGTCACCGGAATGATGCAGGAGGCCGGTTACTTCGTCAGCAACGGGAGAGGCTTGGCGGAGTCGGGGAAACGCCTCGCGAAATCCCATTTCAATTGGGAATACGACGCACGGGAGTTTTTCGATGGAAATGACTGGACGCAGCGAGCCGAGGGCCAGCCGTTTTTCGCCCAGTTACAGATCAAAGAGCCTCATCGGGTCTTTGTCGAAAACGACAAGCTCTATGATGATGTGCCGATTCCGCCCTACTATCCGGATCACCCGGTGACGCGGGCAGACTGGAGCGACTATCTCGCCAGTATCGAAGCGTTGGATCAAAAGGTTGGCGCGGTGTTGGAGCGGCTCGATGAAGAAGGCTTGGCGGAGAATACGCTGGTGATATTTTTCGGCGATCACGGACGACCTCATGTCCGGGGAAAACAATGGCTCTACGACGGCGGGCTCCACGTCCCGCTGCTGGTACGCTGGCCAGGAAAGATCGAGCCAGGAACAGTGCATGAAGAGCTGACGTCCTTGCTCGATCTGATGCCGACGACGTTGGCGGCTGCTGGAGTCGGAGTTCCGAACGTTTTGCCAGGCGCGAATCTTCTCGACCCGGATTGGCAAGGCCACGAGCAACTCTTCGCCGCTCGAGATCGCTGTGGAGACGCGCCGGATCGGATTCGCTCCGTGCGGACCCAAGACTTCAAATATATCAGGAATTTTCATCCGGAAATCCCTTATATGCAGCACAGCGGTTACAAACGCGGCTCTTATCCGGTCGATACCCTGATGCGGGTTCTCCACGACGAGGGAACCTGGACCTCCCCGTTCATGGCGAAAACCCGACCGGAAGAAGAACTCTACGATCTCCTAACCGACCCTCACGAACTCACCAACCTCGCCAATGACCCAGCCCATGCCGAGACGCTGAAAGAACTGCGGGGAGCCGTGGACCGATGGATCGAAGAAACCGGCGACCAAGGCGCAATCGACGAGGGCCTGACCGTGAATCTGGAAGCCGTGATGGCGGAGAAACGGAAGTCCTACGAAAACCGACTCAAGAAAAACGGCCTCGACCCCGAGGTTTCGGATCGGGAATTTCTCGCGTGGTGGAAGAAGGAACTCGGGGTTGAGTAAAGGGCCTCACACAGCGGCGCTGAGCCGCAGAGGGGCTTCGGATCGGGCTTCGTTTCGTTCATGTCTCAACGACTAATGCCTTGATGTTGTTCAGACAGGAATGAACACGAATATGCGCAAACACCCTACGAAGCCCATCCGCAATTCCGAAGCTCCTCTGCGTCTCCGCGGCTCTGCGTGAGATCTCTTCTCAGGTGTCTCGGCCTCCCCCGCAAGTCCCTCTTGCGAGCCTAACATTCATCCCTTAGTCTCAGGCCATGCAAGTCTGGTTTGGTCCTTATCTGGATGGATGCGTTGCGCCGCCCTCGTTTCAGGGGGTGGGCAAGGCGGTCGTGGGGCCACTCGGGATGCTTCAACTGCTTGAAGCGCGATTGGGGCTTGTCGAAGGGCTAGAGACGGGTCTGCAGCGCGTTGAGGCCTATCGTCAGGCGTTGCTCGCGGAAAAGGCGGGCGCGTTTTACGAGCGTTCCTTTGAGCAGGATCCGCTGGCGGTGGCGGGGCGGTTGTTGCAATGGCGGGATGAATTGAGGTTGGAAGGTTGGGACCCGGAAAAGACGGGGGACGATGCTCCAAATCGCTTGCAAACTCTGGCTCGGGTTGAGAA
>CAYGQD010000138.1:0-19358 GCA_964351855.1 uncultured Verrucomicrobiales bacterium | reverse complement strand
TGGGGGTGTACCAGGGGCGTGTTCTGGGTGAGGATGAGGCCCCCGGCGTGGGGGAGTTTTTTTCTGTGGGCGGGGAGGTGGGCGACGCCGATTCCAGCGGAAACGGCACTGAGAAGGAGGGGCAGAGAGTCTGCTTCTTCGGCGATGTTCGGCTCGAACCCTTGGGACTGGCAGATACCGCGCAGAAACTGACGACGCCCGGGAAAGATGGCATCGGAAAGGGAGACGAAGGCGTCGTCAGCGAGTTCTTTCAGGGTGATTTGCTTCCGCCGCGCGAGGCGATGATCATCTGGCAAGACGGCGGCCATGCGGCTGCGCATGAGGAGGCGGGAGGAGAAGCGGGCTTGATCTTCGGGGCCGATGTTGCCGAGAATGGCCAAGTCCAGTTCGCCATCACGGAGGCGGTCGAGCTGGGCGCGAGGCGGGAGTTCGAAGAGGGCTACGCGGGTGCGCTGCGAGGATTTGCGGAGCGCTTTGACGGCGGGAGCGACGATGTCATCGAGAAAGGGAACGAGGAAGCCGAGCCGAATGGTGCGCTGGGCGGTGCCGAACTGCTCGCGAAGCTGCTGGGCGCTGGTTTCGGCATCGCAGAGAATCTGACGCGCTTTGGGCAGGAAAAAGCGTCCGGCTTCGGTCAAGTGAATGCGCTGGCGAATGCGATCGAACAGGAGGACGCCGAGTTCTTCCTCCAAAGCGGAGATTTGGCGACTGAGGGCAGGCTGAGAAACGTGAAGACGCTGAGCAGCGCGCGTCACGCTCATTTCTTCGGCAGCGGCAACGAAGTAACGCAGTTGATGGAATTCCATACTGGGACTTCATAACCCAGGCGCATGAAGTTGTGAAGGAGGAAGTATTGGCCGGAATCGCAGTTCGTAGAGAAGATAGTTCCTCTTTCAAACACCTACCCAACCAACGATGAACTCTACCCTTAGTATTCTGAAGTCCGACGACCGCGGTAAAGCCAACCATGGCTGGCTCAATTCCCAGCATACGTTCAGCTTTGCCAGCTATCACAACCCGGAGCGGATGGGCTTTCGCTCGCTCCGCGTCATCAATCAGGATCGCGTCGCTCCCGGCGCGGGATTCCCAACTCATCCTCACCGTGACATGGAGATCTTCAGCTATGTGCTGGAAGGTGCCCTGAAGCACGAGGACAGCATGGGGAACGGTCGCTCTCTGGAGCCGGGTCAAATCCAGCTCATGAGCGCGGGATCTGGCGTGACGCACAGCGAGTTCAATCCATCCTCCACGGATCCGCTCCATTTTCTGCAAATCTGGATCCAGCCCCGGGAGAAGAACCTGGAGCCGACCTACACGGAGTGGCACCCCAATGCGGAGACCGAAGCGAAGAGCAAGGTCCTGGTGATTTCACCAGATGGACGGGAAGACTCGGCCGTGATTCGGCAAGACGCCGCGGTCTATCGGCTGCGACTTGCCCCCGGGGAAACGGTTTCCCACGAACTGACCGAAGGACGCGGACTCTGGCTGCAAGTGATCGAAGGACCCGTCACGCTGAACGAAGCGAACCTGGAATCTGGCGATGCAGCCAGCTCTGAAACGGCGGGAACCTTTCAAATCCAGGCGGGCGATTCCGCCGTGGAAGCGATCCTCTTCGATTTGGGGTAATTTCCCCGGCGAAACGAACTCTAACCATCTCACTGGACTTTGGCGACCAACGAACCAATCACCATGAATACACCCCAAATCATTGCTACCGGAGAACTGAAGGCTCTCCTCGAATCCCCCACCCCACCGACCCTTCTGGATGTGCGCCTGTCTGATGACTACGACATCGCCCACCTTCCCGGAGCCATCTCCAACTGCGTCTACGAAGTGGCCTTCCATTCCCGGCTCGGGGAAGATCTGGATCGCGCTGCGCCGATTTGCGTCTATGGAGAATCCGCAAACAGCTTCGAGTCTCGGGTGGCGGCCAAAAAGCTGGAGCGGGCCGGATTCGCTCAGGTTCTGGAATTCCGCGACGGGTTGGCTGGCTGGAAAGAGGCTGGGCTTGGCATCGAACGTGACGATCGCTCGATCTGCCCGCCTCCGCTTCCGCACGGTCCGTTGGAGATCGATCCCGGCGAGAGCCGCATCGAGTGGGTCGGCCGGAATTTGGTCAATAAGCACTGGGGAACCATTGGTCTGAAGTCCGGCTCGATGGAATTTTGCCAGGGAGAATTGGCAGGCGGTGAATTCGTCCTCGACCTGACCGATCTGCAGTGCACCGACTTGGCCGGGACCGAACTTCACGATGGATTGATTGGCCACTTGAAGAGCGATGACTTCTTCGATGTGGAACGATTTCCCGAGGGGCGTTTTGTGATCACTTCGGCGGAGCGCATCGGCGGGCCGGGTTCGCCGAACTTGCGGTTGCAGGGTGAACTGACTTTGAAAGGTATCACCCACCCTCTCAGCTTCGACGCCGCAGCAGGCTTTACGCCGGAGGGAAAACCAGCCGCTCAAGCGGCTCTGGCGTTCGATCGCACAAAGTGGAACGTGCTCTACGGCTCGGGCAAATTTTTCCACCGCCTTGCGGGACATCTGGTCAACGATATGATCGAGCTTCAGTTGCGGATCGTCACGGTCTAACCCCCGGTGCCTTCCCTCTCCTTTCCCCCGCCCACTCTCAGGAACTTGCACTCCTGAGTGTGGGCGAGGTTACCTCTGCCTCTTCATCGTAGTGATCGAACACCGGTAGCAGGTTACAAAAGTCCATGCAGATGTCTGCCCCCTAAATCTAGGGGGGTTGGTAGGTTTTGGGTATGGCATTTCTCCCTGTCCTGCGGCTCAATGTTCAATCGATGAGCGAATTGTATGCAGGACGATCAAACCGTTCCAAAGAGGCTGTTTTCGCGAGGTTGACAAGACGCTGACCAAATCAACCTTGGCCGAAAGCAGATGAACACGGAAGGAAATGGGGCTTTAGGCGAGGATGATGTCCGGGAAATCGTGCGGTTGTTGGGAGACGTCGCCGGTTTAGAGGAATCGTTTAGCGTGAAACGGAACTGGTTGATGAACGGCCTCGCCAAGCTGATCCAGGCGGATTATTGGGCGTGGTCGATGTTTGGGGAGATCGACACCTCGAAAAATCCCTCCCATACCATTTTTCTGCACGGCGGCTTCACCGAAGAGCAGTTCGCGAAGTATCTCCAGCTGCAGGAGCATCCGGATCTTCAGTGGATGACAGCTCCCTTTCTGCAGGAACTGACCAACAGTAAAAATCACATCACCCGCCTCCAACAACAGATGGTGGCGGAGGAAAAACTGGCCGCTGCTCCCATTATGCCGCTCTTGGCCGGCGCAGACTTGGGACCCATTGTTCTTTCCGGGCGCACCACGGAGAGCGGGCAGATCAGCGTGATCAGTCTCTTCCGCAAAATCGGCCGCCCGTTGTTCGATCCCCGCGAAGCGAAAATCGCCCACATTCTCTTGAGCGAAGTGACCTGGCTGCACGAGTTGGCGTGGCCGAAGCATCCGCGCTCTGACATTAGCGCGCTCACACCGCGCTTGCGCACCATTCTAGGATTTCTCCTCCTCGGCAAAGGTCGCAAACAGATTGCGGATACGACTGATCTCTCGATCCACACGGTTAACGACTACATCAAAGCAATCTACGAAAGCTTCGACGTGCATACTCAGCCGGAGCTGATCCGACGCTTCACCGAAGGCGATGGGGGAGACTCCGCCCTTCCGCCAACCTGACCGCATCAAGGAAGCGGAAAGCCACGGTTCAGCTGGACCACCTGCTCATGAATCATGGCGAGTTTGGCCGCGTCTTCGCGGTTCGAAAGCGCTTCGTGGATGAATCCAGCGACAGTTTCCATCTCCGCCTCTTTCATCCCGCGAGTGGTAACCGCTGGCGTTCCGATGCGAATTCCACCGCCTTTGAACGGACTCTCCGTATCGAAGGGAATCGAATTCTTGTTCACGGTAATGCCGGCGTGATCGAGCGCTTCCTGAGCCTGCTTTCCATTGAGGCCGCTGGGACGAAGATCGATCATGAAGAGATGATTCTCGGTCCCACCAGAGATGATGCGATAGCCATGATCCGCTAAGGACTTCGCGAGGTGCGACGCATTTTTCACGACTTGGGCCTGGTATTCTTTGAAGCCGGGTTGAAGCGCTTCATGGAAGCAAATCGCTTTGGCCGCAATGACGTGCATGAGCGGTCCGCCCTGAACGCCCGGGAATACCATGGCGTTCAGCTTTTTGCCCAGTTCCTCATCATTACTGAGAATCAGGCCACCACGTGGTCCGCGCAGGCTTTTGTGCGTAGTCGTAGTCACAAAATGGGCATGTTCGAGGGGACTGGGATGAACACCCGCAGCGACCAAGCCCGCGATGTGGGCCATATCGACGAAGAGATACGCTCCGACCGAATCCGCGATTTCGCGCATCCTCGGGAAATCGATGATACGGGAGTAGGCGCTGGCACCCGCGGTGATCATTTTCGGCTGAAACTCGACTGCGGCCTTGGCCAATTGATCGTAGTCGATCTCTTCGGATTCTTTGGAGACCCCGTAGTGCTGGACTTCGTAAAGCTTACCCGAAAAATTGGCGAAGTGACCGTGGGTGAGATGGCCGCCGTGACTCAGGTCCATCGTCAGAATCTTGTCGCCGGGCTCCAGGACGCTGAAATAAACTGCGGCGTTAGCCTGGGAACCACTGTGGGGCTGAACATTGGCGAAATTCGCATTGAAAAGCTCTTTCGCGCGGTCGATGGCCAGCTGCTCGACCACATCGACGTTCTCGCAACCACCATACCAACGGCGTCCCGGGTAACCTTCGGCATACTTGTTGGTCAAAAGGGAACCCTGAGCTTCGCGAACCGCTGCGCTAGCAAAGTTCTCGCTCGCAATCAATTCGATGTTGTCGGATTGCCGGCGGCGCTCCGCCTCAATCGCGGCATGAATCTCAGGATCCACGCTGGCGATGGACTTCCCGCTGATCTTCTGAACGCGTCGCTCGTGACGACCACCTTCAAACGACGTCGACAGGTAGCCGTCCAAAATAGCTTTGGCCTCATCAAGGCTGGTTTTTGCGCCGCTCAAGCAAATCACGTTCGAGTCGTTGTGAGAACGGGCAATTTTCGCCATCTCCACATCATAAAGTTGGGCGGCTCGCACATTAGGGTGGCGATTCGCGGTGATACAGACGCCCACTGCGGACGTACAAACCAAAACGCCAAAGGGAAACTCGCCCGTGTCCACCATCCCGGCAACGGCGTGGGCAAAGTCCGGATAATCGACGGACTCCGGGCCCTGAGTGCCGACATCGGTCACGGCATGGCCGCGCTCTTTGAGCCAGACGACGAGTTGATCTTTCAGTTCCACGCCACCGTGATCGGCACCGATGACTATGCTGGGGCTATCGCTCATTATAGGGATGTGAGGAAAATGGGGTCTTAAGCGCGAGGGCTGGGACTGTCAATCCGGACTTCTGTCAGCAGAAGTGGTGTCCCGCACAAACTCTAATACGGCTGGGAGAGCATCGCGTATCAAATCTCGCGTCGTTTCGTAGGCATCCCGCCCCATTCCAATCGGATCCGGAACATCGAGCAAGCCGTGCTTCGCGTCGTCGGACTCCGCTCCGTCCGCGAACTCGCGCAGGAGAAAGGTTTTTTCGGCGGCAAAAGGGAAAACCAGCTCGATCGCTTCTTTGTGCCCCTGGGTCATCGCAAAAATGTGGCTCGCCTGCTGCACCAGTTGGGGCGTGAGCTGCATGCTGCGCTGGCGCGATATATCGACGCCGATTTCTTTCAGCACCTCCATCGAATGCTCACTCGGGGGACGCCCCTCCATCACGCTCAACCCCGCAGAGGCCACGTAAACCCCCTTCTGTTTGCCCACGGCATCGCGAAAAAGCCCTTCAGCCATGGGGCTGCGGCAGACGTTTCCGGTGCAGACGAAGAGGATCTTAGCCATAAAGCCACCTTCCAACGGCACGGTAGAAAGTCAAACCGGGTCCCCGGAAGAGACCGCTTTAAGGGAGCCGACCCGACCGAAACCAACATGGGCCCCGACTTGGGAACCGCGTTTCCAGACCTCACCTCAGGGGAAAGGAACCTATCCTTCCTCGCCTTCGCCGATCTGCTGAGCCAGATAGTTTTCGATTCCGACAAGCTTGATGAGGTCGAACTGAGATTCGGCCCAATCGATGCTCTCTTCGGACTCGACCACCATCCGCTCCATCAAATCACGGCTACCCGCATCCTTCGCTTCCGAGCAAACCACGATCCCCTCGTTGTAGGTGGCGACACCGCTCATTTCCAACTCGAGGCTGTTCTCGATCTGCTCTTTCGGCGTTTGCCCGACCTTGATTTGGCCGTAGCGTGCAATTTCCGGAACACCTTCCAAATAAAGAATCCGATCGATCATTTCCTCCGCATGCTTCATTTCCTCGATCGACTCGTCGTAAAAATGTTTTGCGAGCCGTTCCAGGCCCCAATCCTTGCACATCTTCGCGTTGATGAAGTAAAGATTGACCGCAGTGAGCTCGATCGTGAGACCAGCGTTGAGGGCCTCGATGACTTGTTCGTTACCTTTCATAGTTTTACCGGAAGTGTTGGCCGTTTAGGCCGCTTTGCAAATACAGAGTGTGCCAATAGTATTGCATACGGAACAAAACGAGAAAGGGCTGGCACAAATCGCAGGCTCTCCCTTGAGAACCCGCTTGATTTTGCAGTGGCAAGCTTGGCAACTCCCACCCGCGCAGGTCTTGGAAGAGACCTCGGCCACCGTCTCCGCCCCTTCCCGAGCGACCGCATCCCGAATCTGAGATTCACGCACGTTGTGACAGTGACACACAATGGGATCCAAGCTGGCGTCAGAAAACTTCGAACTTGGAGGACTCTGAGGGGTCGCGGTCATGGTTGAAGGTCGCAAGGTCATTGGTGAGAAGGGAGATTGAGACTCATTCTCATAAACCGCCCCAAAAAGAGGTCAAGTTTTAATTTGAGATTGAGTCTCAGTTTCATTTCAGACCTATACACCTCTATCCATCGACACTTCTTTTCGGAAATTGGCGTTTACTGACGATTTTTTGTGCTCTCCGGTTTTCACCATCGCCGCTCCAGGCGGAGCTTTCGCTTGCAATTCCAACAACCAGGCTAATAATGGCGACTCCAATACGGGCTATGGCGCAGTCTGGTAGCGCGCTACACTGGGGGTGTAGAGGCCGTGGGTTCGAATCCCGCTAGCCCGATCCCTTATTTAGGAGGTCTATACGGGTCTAAACCAAAGTTTGGGGATTGTTGTTTGTTCATCCGCATTCCGCGATTACGCAGAGGCGTTAGTGTTAAAATTGCGGAAGCCACACGCTCCGCATTCGATCATCTTCATCTTTCGATGGTGCCCTTGTTTTTACTGAACCGCCACACGCAGGCGTCTCCTTTTGCCAGGAACGAAGCGTCTAAGCCAGTCTCTTCATCGGCTTGAACCCGCAGGCCTACAGTTGCTTGCATCACACGCAGGCGTTGCGGGGCATGTCGGCGTCACTGACGCGCTGCCCGGGTCTTCATTCGCAACAACTTCTGCACGATTTGCACCTGCTCGCAAATCGGATCAAGAGCCGGGATTCTTCGCAAAGAAGTTGCGACGTTCTCGCTTCGCATTCTTCCGTGAAGTTCGCCGGTTTGGTTCGCGACGCTGCCAGAAATACTTCCAACGCCTCAGTGCGGCACCCTTAAGTACATCAGTACATCGAAGACCCGATAGTTGTGCACACTGCAAAAGGTGGCGGCGAAGAGAAAACCGATAATCGCCTTTAGTTCGCAATTCGATCGGCAATGGTCGCCACACCAAGAATCGGCAACACTACGGTCATAGCCCGCTGCCACTTCGCGATTCCAGACTCGCTCACATAGACAACATCTTCTGGTTGGAGGATGAAATGTTGAGCTAGCGGAATTCCATCCGTCTCCACCAAGTCGATTCCATACACTTTGACGCGGCCATCAGGCGCTGACCGGAAGACAAACACCCCGTGCGCATTACTTCTACCGGGCTGAATGCCACCCGCTTGTGCCAGAGCATCCATCAGGCTGGGTCTGTCGTCCAAGAACGTGTAACGTCCTGAGGTCTTCAACACCCCAATTACCTGAACCGCAAAATCCTCATTTTCAACCACATGGAGAACATCGCCGTCTTGCGCCAAGGCCCCAGTTCGAGACAGCTGTTCCAAGTTGGTCGCATAGGAGCGACCGTTCCGCAGAAGTCGGTAGGTAACAAGGTGCTCATCTTCAACCCCTCCCGCTGACCCTAACGCGTCCAAAATCGTGAAGCCCTGCCTGTTAATCTCAACAGCGCCGGGCGAATTGGCGACCCCCATCACGGTGATGTAGAGCGGACGCCGAAAAGTCCGGGTCACCTCTACCTCGGCCGTCGTCGAAACCTGGTCAATTTGGTTGTTAAGGATTCTCACCAACTCTTGGATCGTCATTCCAATTACATTGAGTTCTGCAAGATATGGGATCTTAACAATCCCGTCTTCCAGAACATCAAACGGGCCAAACCTTGTCCCCTGAGGTCCGTCGTTTCGGACTGAATAGAAAGGGCTTTGTTCATTGGTATCATGAATCGTTATCAGCAACTTATCTTCAATCGAGATCTCGTGGCGATACATTTGACCGCTGACCCTTGGAAGCGGACCGACCTGCAAGGCTCCGCGACGGGGCTTCGGGAGATCCCTCGCGGAATTAACAGCGAGATAGTCTACACCGTTGTCTGCAAGTGCCACACTACTCGCTCCTGAAGTTGGATCACCGGGTGAGGCAGCGTCCCTCGTCCGCTTTTCAAGCCTACTCATGCGGTCCCCAACCTGCCCTTCAGGCAAACCAGACACAGCTCGAAGCTGCTTCGCTGAAGGCCCGGGACCGGAAAAAAACCCGCAACCGGAAAGAAGAAGCGCGAAAAGAAG
Source organism: uncultured Verrucomicrobiales bacterium (assembly GCA_964351855.1). Classification (GTDB taxonomy): domain Bacteria; phylum Verrucomicrobiota; class Verrucomicrobiia; order Verrucomicrobiales; family DEV007; genus JBCDHN01. The sequence goes on along the minus strand of CAYGQD010000138.1, from coordinate 10,442 downwards.
TGCTGAAGCTTTTGCAATCATTAACTCTTATTAACAAAGCTTTAGTTAAGATCAACTGATAATCTTGGTTTTCTTTCCTATTACGATATCCTCCCAGTGATTTCGCACTTCTCTAATAACCATAAAAACCATTTTAGATGTTGTGCTTTATTTGGGTGGTTGTATTTTTCATCGAAGTTGCGAGATATTAGTAAATATGAGACTCATTTCCTTTTTCTATACGTTAGTTTTTGGGGCGTTAACGGTTGGGCTATCCAGCCAAGTCCATGCTCAACACCTTGCCCGGAAAAGCATTAGCCCAGGTGACCAACTCACCGTCACAGTTTTCGGCCAACCGGAGTTGTCCATTGATGCGCAAGTCGACCTGACCGGCGGATTCTCCGTGCCGGTCCTTGGGAGAATCGAAACCTCCGGGAAGACGATTACCGATGTCCATAAGGTGGTGAACGAGCGGTTGAAGGAATTCTACACGAATGCTGAGGCAATCGTCTTTTTCTCGGGCTACTCAGACTTCACGATGGTTACCGTTTCTGGTGAGGTTCAAACTCCTGGCGTCATTTTCTTTGGAGATGGCGAGTGGCCCAATGTTCTGGCCGCAATTGCCCACGCTGGTGGAAGTATTGAGGCGAACCCGATGATCAAAGTTACCCGAAACAACCGAACGATTTTCGAAGGACCACTTCGCTCGATCAGCGACGGTTACAAAGGGCGAATCACCATTCAGGCTAACGATTTAATCTTCGTCGAGTAAGGTCAGCTTCCATAACCTGCTTTAGCTCCATTTCGCACCTGAAACAGCCAAAGCTATCATTTCTCTGATCCCATCCCCATGAACTCCAGACCGAGAACCTCTGAGGAGGACGTGATCGACCTTGCGCAACTCCTTGAGAAGCTAACTCGCGAGAAACTCCTCATTATAATTGGTGCTGTTCTAGGAGGTATACTGGGTATTGTCTATTATCTGGCGAATCCAGTCTATGGCGCAGTATCCACGCTGGAAGTTCGACTCGAAACCGATGAAATCTATGGTAAAGCCCTGGCTAGTGGTGATCTAGCCGTAACCGCCATAAAGGAAGCAGATTTGGCGACAGCCGCAGCCAAATTGACGCGGGTCTCGTTCCTGACTCGCGTTGCAGGACATCCCGACATTGTTTCCTGTAAAAATTTTATACCCAAAGGAGGGGGCGTTGGTAAGGAACTCACTCTCGAAGAGCGCACCGATATCTTAATGGGGTGGGTTAACACCAAAAAAATAATCGTCGAACCGAGACGCGACACCTTCCTTATCGATATTCTCGTAAAACATCCTAATGGGAAGACGGCGGCCCTTCTTGCAAACACGATTCACCAAGTTGCTCTTGAAGAGGCAGAAAAGACTCGCGGCCAAGAAACCAATTACTTAATTAATGAACTGGTAAGTGACTACCAAGATTTAGCGACCTCCGTCAACGCCGCCAGATCCCAGATCAGCCATTACGAAGATGTCAAAAGACTAAAAGAAGAGATTCTCAATGCTCGTTCACAAATAACCACCCTCTCCAGCGAATACAAGAGCAAGCATCCTGTCATGATAGCGACGGTGGAGAAGCTAGCTCAGTTGAATATACTGATCGTCAAAGAAATCCAGCAGATCAGCAAGCACTCTTCTGAGCGTGCATATTGGGATTCTGTTCCCGGATTTCGAGATTTAATCGATGATGTCGAACAGAGCGCTCAACTTCCGGCACTAGCAGCAGCCAACCAATTGATTCCGTTTCTCGATGCCCGCCTTTCATTCCTCGATGCTGAATTCAAAGCTCTCTCCCAAACGTATGACAACGTCGTAGTAGAAACCGCAGCTGCTCAAATCGCAAATGACTCAGCCCCTGGGAATTTAAGGTCTTTTCAAATCGCAAACGATGAGGGAGGAAGGGCAGGCTTGAGTCCGATCATTATCCTAGCAGTTGGTATTTTCCTTGGAGCTGGTCTTGGTATTGGACTGGCCATCCTCCGTGCGTTCGTCTTGAAGAAAGGAGTCTGCAACAGTCACGAATGGTCTCAGCACTTTGATCTGCCTGTAATCGGAGAACTCCTGAAGCTAGAGGGGGAGCAGCTCAACCCTTGGCAAGTCGCTGGCTCAATTTCGGAAGATGCGGCACACTACCGCCAAGCTGAAACCGTCCGATCCATTCGAGCTCATATCACACTTCTGGGGAGGGGTTCAAAGAAACGGCGACTACTTGTCACTAGCGCGCTTCCGGAGGAGGGCAAAACAACCCTTTCCACTAGCCTCGCCCTTTCGTTTGCCCGCTTAAAAACTCCCACCCTATTGATCGATTTGGATCTTCGCAGCCCATCGGTTCATCAAGTTCTGGGGCTCCCCAACGAACGAGGTGTAACCGATCTCCTCTTGGGGGACATAAGCGTCAATGAAGCGATTCAAGAATTGGAAGGAGGAACCCTTCATGTCATTACCGCAGGTCACTTGGTCTCAGACGCTCCCGAGCTGCTGTCCACTGAAAGACTCGAAGCTGTCTTGACCGATTTATCCGCTGCATATGAGTGGATCATCTTCGATTCAGCGCCTCTTTTGTCGGTTTCTGACACCAAGCTGATTGCCCCATTCGCCGACTACTCTCTTCTTACCGTGAGAGCCAATTCTACTGAACTGCCAGCCATCGATGCCACCCTCTCAGAATTGAAAGATTCCGGCACCCAAGTGGTCGGGGCCGTCATCAACTTTATTAGAAGCTCAGACGGAAAGAAAGCCCAGTTGAGCTATGATTACGGCTATGGTTTGCAAAAGTGCACAACTTCCTAACGCGAAATTTCCAGCGCGAGAAACGAGCCCCTTTTCAAACGGTAGCTCCAGATCGATAGGCCCCAAAATGATATGACAAAGCCTGCTTCATTTTCACACTCGAACAAGCCTGCTACAGCCTTAAAGGAAGATCAATCACCTGTGATTGATCCAAAGGAAGCACAACCGGAAAACCTCCCGCGAGAGCCAGGGGTGGAGCACTCAGAAGTAACCATCTCCCCCCTCATTGTGCATGACTACTTGATCCAGATGGGCGGTGCCGAGCGGGTTGTGGCACTAATGGCAAAAGCATTTCCCAATTCTGAAATCGTCACCAGTGCGACCAAATACGAAAGTCTATTCCCAGAATTCTATGGTCGAAAGATTAAAAACACATGGATGCAACGTATCCCCGGGATTGATGAACGGTTTAAAACCCTTTTTCCCCTCTATCCATTCGCTTTCAAGGCCTTGGGCAAGCTTGATTCTGATGTTGTCTGGATGAGCAGCAGTGGTTTTGCGAAATGGACTAATTTTTCCCACTCCTCGAACGTGTTTTGCTATTGCCACACTCCTCCCCGTTTTTTTTGGCAACCGGAAAACTACCTCCCCTACGAGGTTTCAAATCCCTTAATTAGACGTCTCGTTGGCTATGTCCTCCCCCTTTTTCGCATCGCTGATTACCACGCAGCCCAACGTGTTTCCCATTTTATCGCGAACTCCAAAATGGTGCAGGACAGAATCAAGGAATTCTACGGGAGGGAATCGGTCGTCATTTATCCTCCCGTAAATGTTGATCGATTTACCGTTTCCGAGAATTCCGAAGACTTTTACCTCATCGTATCCCGGCTTGTGGGATATAAAGCAATTGATCGAGCCGTGGAGGGACTTTCCAAACTCGGGAAACGTCTCATTATCATTGGAGATGGACCCGATCGTGAGCGGCTAGAGGGCCTGGCAGGACCAACCATCGAATTCAAGGGACGCTTATCTGATGAAGAGGTCACGTGGCACATGCGAAACTGTTACGCATTTGTCTTCCCTGGGCTGGAAGACTTTGGGATTACGCCCGTCGAGGCGCAGGCCTGCGGTAAGCCTGTACTGGCCTTTGAGGCTGGAGGCGCGTTAGAGACGATTGAATCAGGCACCACTGGCATGTTCTTTCCTGATCCATCCGCTGAAAGCTTGGCTTCGGTTGTGCCTGACTTCGAAGCCCAATCCTGGAATCCAATGAAGATTCGCGCGAATGCTGAAAAGTTTTCCGAAGAAGTCTTTCTGAAGAGGATGATTTCCTACATGGAGAAAGAATCTGGATTGAGCCTGAGCAATCCGGAAAACAATGAGCAGTGAGCATCGATCGATGGAGCCAAGCGCTCCGAAGAGCCCGAAGAAACTAACTAAATCCCTCATCAAAAATGAGGGAGAGTTTTTCCTCATCCAAGGTGCCTCTCTCATTTTTACCCTCGTCGCTGGTTTTATTCTTATCAGAAATTTAGGCATCGTAGGGTATGGGCAATACGTCCTGATGGTTGCGTTGGGCCAAATGCTCAATGCGCTTGGTAATTCCGGACTCTTCATCGGCGCCTCTGAACTGCTAGCGAAGTCTGATAAAACCGATCCAACGGTCTTAAGGATTTTTAGCGCACTCGCTCACCTCCGTTTACGATTCTCAATCATCGCAGGAGTCGTTATCCTTCTGGTTGCAGCTTTTCTCTTGTACCGACTTGGTCTGACGTCCTCCGCACTTGCTTGGGCTGTTTTTGGTGCACTTTGCTACGGCTCATCACTCGTCTGCTGTTCGCTATTTTCAGAGGGCTTTATGCTCCTCGGGAACGGCAAGCTCGTTTCCCGATTCGATGCTGGATTTGGCGTCATTTCCGCATTGTCCAGCGTCGTAATGTCGTCAATTTTCGAGAACGGAGTCTATGTGATCCTTTCTCTTGCTCTGATCGAAATCTGGAGAGCTTTGATGACTCGCTCACGCCTACTCCGACGGGTTGGACGGGCACCAAAACCCCTTAATGATGATCTTGCTTTCCTCAAGAGAAGCTTTTGGTCACTTCTACCAAACGTCGCCTTCTCCACGGTCCGAACCGAATTCGTGAAGTTTGTCCTCTCTATTCAGGGGCAAGCAGCTATCCTTGGCGCGTTTCAAGGAATGCGGCGTTTTGGACGAGCTATGGCTCCTGTCTACAAATATATCACTATTTCTGTCGTTCCGAAGCTTACCAGAGTTGGCAACAGGAAAAGGTACGTTTCAATATGTCTTCGTTCTCTTTGTTTTGTTCTTCCCCCAGCCATCCTACTCCTTGGAGCCTGCTATCTTCTCCCATCCATTCTGCTAAACCTCCTTGGCGATGGATTTAGAGGGTACGAAACCGAAGTCCGTTTAATCGGATGGCTGGTGCTTGCCGATCTCATGCTGCGATTCCTCTTTGATATCACACGCTCTCGAGGCTGGCTTCATTTTCACAAGCGTTATGAAATTGTTGGTTTTGTTTCGGTTTTCGTGGCGAGCCTCTTCATCCTCAACTTGGCAGAGCTGGAGGATGTGATCTACATGAACATCTTCATCCTTTCGGTGTCGATAGGCATCTCTCTTTTGGACCTGAGACGCGGATTACGGAGTGGAGAATTTCGCGTATCCGGTGACTTGCGAGTTACCGCCTCCTGAGCGCCTCCCTTCCTCAGAACCGCCTCAATGAATACCCCCATTTCGATACGCGGATGAGATTCCAACTTCCCAAAATTGGTCCATTCTTTGAGAGGCTCCTCCTTTACCTACTGTTCTCTACGCTCATCACGCGAGTGATTTTTGAGTTTGGCCTCGGGATGGAATCCAAGGTCCTCAATCAGCAGCGCCAACTGATTTTTTACGGCATGCTTGCCCTAGACTATGCTTGGCAGTTTCTCAACTGGCGAACAATCAGAATTCGAATCAGCAAGGTAAACCCCATAGTGCCACTGTTGATTTTCATGATCTTCCACGGGGTGGTGATAGGATTCCTTTCAGCGAACTCCAAAAGTCGAATTCTGATCGACACCGCCAACGTCCTCGTCGTTTTGTTCAACACCCTCTTACTGGCGGATTCTCGATCATTTCGAAACTTCGATTTCAAAAACCTCGAAAAATGGACCTACATTTTCAGCGCCTTAATGCTTCTTTCTGGGATTGGCGCAATGGTCCTCCATTCGACCTCCTCCGCCAATTTGGGGAGTTCGACATCGACCGCCGTCGCCATCGTTATCCTTTGTGTGGGCCTTTTGGTCGCTCCCACGAGGGACGTCCACTTCTATAAATTCGTTTCTGCTGCCATCATCCTGGCGTTTACCATTTCGACATGGAATCGAACTACGATGGCATTTTTGCTGTTGTTTTTGGTTATCTATATGGCCCGAAACATCGTCAGCCGACCTTCTCGTGTGCTGATGATCGTGTTGTTCGGAGTGTTTGGGGCTGGACTCGCGGTTGCTCTTATACCGGAAGACAGCAAGATCGCACAACGAATTACCGGGCTACAGAATGTTGATCTATCAGATCGAACGGGGTCCATCGGGGAGCGCCAAGCTGAGTTGGACGCCATTTCCATTAAGATCGAGAATATGGGATTCAAGGGCAAGCTGTTTGGAGCTGGCCACGGCGCCTCCTACGATGTGAAATATACCTGGAACTGGAAAAGAGATTACTCCAACGCGCACTATGGATGGGCCCTTTTCTATCTTCGTTGGGGTTACCTAGGTTATCTTTACTTGATTTTTTGGACCGTATTCCTGTTCATTGCAAGCGCCCGATACCTTCTATCTACCCGCCCTGAAGGACTTATTGTATCTTTGCTCGCCTTGTACACGGTTGGCTACATTGGGACCTATTCCTATTTTTTGTTTTTCATTGCCGGAGTTCCGTTCGCGCTACTTCCTTCGAGAGGCCCATACAAAAAAATATCTCGCCTACAGGATCGTGCACGGCATCTTTTACAACCATTCAATACCAACCATCCAAATCACATTGAAGAATGAGAGTGCATTTTGTGCGTCGAACCATCCATCTTAAGTTGAAAATATTCAGACTTCCGACGTATGCTTTTACATTCCTCCTCTTTGAGTGTATTGTCGCCGCTATTTCGTTCTACTTCGCAATCCAACCTTGACGATTACTGCTAAAATGCAGGACTAGATGGGGACAACCCGAACAAAGATAGCAACTTGATTCTTTTTGTAGACCAGACTGGAGCCCTTGGTGGCGCGGAATTGAGCTTACTAGACTTGGCTTCCGAGCTGAGCGCAGAAAGTCACGTGCTTTTGCTCAGTGATGGTCCATTTCGCGAAAGGCTCGAAGCAAAAGGGGTTCAGGTTTCGGTTTGCAGTTCAAAACTGGAAAATGTACGGAGAAGTGCCGGGCTATTCAGTGCAAGCTTGGCGGTTCGGGCTCTCATTGAGCCTGTAAGAGAAGTTCTCCGATTGTCGCGCTCAGGCGATATCGTCTACCCGAACACACAGAAAGCAGCATTGGTATCCTTCGTTGCGGCTGTGCTGGGAGGCCGAAAGACGGTGTGGCACCTTCGTGACATCATAACGAGCCCTCATTTCAGCCAGTTTAACAGGCGGCTAATTGTCTTTATGGCGAATCGTGGATGCAATCATGTCATCGCGAATTCGCAAGCCACGCTGGACGCATTCCGGGAAGCGGGAGGTAGAACAGAGGCCTCCGTGGTCTACAACGGTCTCGATTCTCGGAAATTTCTACCAGGCGAGGAACTTTGCTCGGGATGGCGGACTCGCCTCGGATTGCCTGAGGCGAAGACCGTGGGGATTTTCGGAAGGCTCGCTGAATGGAAAGGACAACTTCAGTTTATTGAGGCGCTGGCGCAATGTGACAGGCTCCGCGGCCTCATCGTTGGAGATGCACTCTTTGATGGAGATGATGCTTATGCCACGAAGGTGAAAAAACGAGTTTGCGAACTCGAGATTGAGGATCGAGTTTCTTTTTTGGGATTTCGGGATGATGTCCCTGAAGTTATGGCCGCTTGTGATGCGATCGTCCATGCATCGACTGATCCAGAACCCTTCGGGCGAGTGATTGTCGAAGCAATGCTGAGTAAACGTCCTGTGATTGCGACGAGAGGAGGAGGGGCTACTGAATTAGTTGGGCAAAATAACGAACGAGGAATTCTTGTGGAGAGCGGAAACGTTTCTCAGCTTCATATCGCAATGAAAGCCGTCACAGACGGATCGGAAGATCGATCGCGTGCTGTAGCAGACGCCTATGGATTCGCCAGAGAGAATTGCTCTCTAGAGAAAACAGTCGGCAAAGTGAGAGAAATTCTCGCCCAACTCCGTATCAACGAGGCAACTGATCACAAAATTCTGTCACCATTCTAGGATAGTCATGGCAACAGGCAAAATTCCCAATCTGTTCATCTCTGGCGTTGAAAAGGCCGGAACATCCTTCCTATATGATTTGCTAGCTCAGCATTCAGATATTTTTGCGCCAAGTATCAAGGAGCCTCGGGCATTCCTAGAGGGAATATGGAATGATCAGGAAGATATGGAGTGGAGCGAATACACCAGTCTGTTTAAGGATGCGAATGAAGAGACCTATCTTCTGGATGGCTCTCCTCTCTACTTCTACTACGAGAAAGCCATGCAGCGAATCTCAAGAGAAACTGACGGGAAGGCGAAAATGGTTGTGGTATTTAGAGACCCGATCGACAGAGCCTATTCCCACTATCAGATGATGCTAACTCTTGGAAGTGTGCCTCGTCAGTCATTTTCTGAGCTATTCACCTACTGTACGGATAGGGGCCACTCAAAACACGAGTCCACATCTCCCTATAGGCATCTGTTCACACGTAGCCTGTATCACAATAGCCTAAAGGCCGCCTATTCGATCTTTTCAGAGGAACAGGTACTTTGCCTCGTTTTTGAAGAATTGAAACAGGATTGGTCGAAAGGCTGCGAGCGAATTTTTGATTTCCTCGATCTCGATGCTCAATTGGTTGACTTGAGCAGGAGTCGCCGAAACACCGGATACGGAGTGAAAGGCGTTGTTGGCCGTTCGCTGGTTTCGATTGCCCTGAAGTGTGGCCGACCTCTAAAGCAGATGGTTCCAGTAGACATGTATGATCGTATGAAGAATGGCGTCATGCGCTCAGGCGAGCTACTCAGTAAATTCGAGCCGACACCCGAGCACGATGACTGGTCTCGTCTTGAGGAGATCAAGGAGTTTTACGCCGGAGATGTTGAGAAGCTATCCAGTCTTTTGGGGTCTCGTCCAGCGTGGCTGCTGCAATCATAAGGGACCACTTTGGCCATAGGCATATCGAGGGCGTTCTCATATCAAACCTAAACGTGGATAGATAAAGTGAGAGTCCGCACGATAAGCTGGAGTTGCTATACCTGTTGAAATCGGGGAACGGAAAAACGGTGAAAAAGTGATAATCATTATTGAAATAATTATTTGTTATGATAAATATTGAATCATGGCTTCCGATATTGATTTCTCATTAGTTGTTTCAACCCGCGGTGATCGAGTCGACGACATTGACAGACTGTTCCGGTCCCTTCAGGATCAGCTTTCCCAATCATTTGAATTGATATTGGTCGATCAAAATGATGACGATCGACTGAACAATGTGGTCGAGAAATATTCTTCCATCTTCCCAATAAGGCATCACAAGGTGGAATTCAGAGGACCGGGAAGAGGGAGAGCTTATGGCATGCGCATCGCAGAAGGTCGGATCGTTGCCTGGCCAGATGACGACTGTGTCTACGAAAAAGGTGTTTTGGACCAAGTCGCCAGCTTCTTTAAGGAGAATCCAGATTATGCCGTTTTTAGTGCAGCTTGTTATGATATCGATAACAGGGACCAATTAGGTATCGGAAACCAGAGACCCGAGGCAGATGACTTTTCACGAATCAATCTCTACGGAATCGAGTTCACGCTGTTTTTCGATCTCCAGAAAATCGACTATGAGAAGCATCCTCTCGATGAGGATTTTGGGTTTTGTGCAAAGTATCGATGCTCGGAGGGGACTGATTACGTTTTCAGTTTAATGAAAGCAGGCTTTAAGGGACGCTATGATCCAGCAGTAAAGATTTACCACAAAACAAGAAGCGTCCAAGAAACCCTCGACAAGTCGTTCAACTACGCTTTCGGAGAAGGCGCGAGCATTGCTAAATATTTAAGACAGGGAGATACCGCCGCGCTGTATCATTTTTTGCGAAAAATGATCGTGGCTCCTTTAACGAAGATCGTGATGAGTGCCTTACTGCTACGCCGAGTTCCATTGATTGCGAATACTCGTCGACTGTCCGGCATCTGGTCGGGCTTTTATAGCTTTGAAAGCAAGAGACTCAACTGAGCAAATGGATTATTGATTGGCGGTCGATCAAAGCCTGCTCGTGGTACTTGGGAAATTTGGAATCCCGGCCATTTCTGCCGGTTACTGGGTTACCCGTCCCACTTCCTTCCTCATGTCTTGAAGCTGGAAAAAATGTCGTTTTGCCAGGATGCTGAAAACCGGTGATAGCGTTCGCAAATTTCTGTGGTTGTGAGAGGCGCGACGGAGGAAACGAACCGGCATCATATTAGTCGAGGAGTGATTAAGCGTAAGCGTCACGCCCGCCACCTCTTGAACTTCTGAACATAGACCTCGTAGCAAAA
>CAYGQD010000137.1:10677-19416 GCA_964351855.1 uncultured Verrucomicrobiales bacterium | reverse complement strand
TCAAAAACCGAATCCAGAAACCCGCGCGAGCCGATCGCCACGCCCTTCGTCAAATAGCGCACCCGACAGTGGAGCAACTCCGTCCGGCCAGCTTCCCGCCCGCACTCCAAACCGCCTCCACCTGCGCTCGACTCACCCCCGAGCGCACTCGCGTTCCCTCCGCATCGCGCTGCTCTTCTCCGCGTCCAAAAAGCCAGACCCGATACAGCGCAATCGCCTCCTTCCACTCCACCATCGCCCCCGCTTCCTCCCTTACCGTTTCGAGCAACGCCGCCCTGGCTCGCTTCACCCCGGCTACCGCCTCGGCATACCCACACCAGCGATAATCCTTCGGATCCTTCACCAGCCCGGCTCGTACCGGATTGAGATCAATATACGTCGCCATGGTCGTCAACGCCTCCCGCGTCCCCTCCACCGCAACACACCCGTAACGCGACTCCCACAAGGTCCCGCGCCGCCCGTGCTTCTTATTGTACCAGGCCGAAAATCGCCGCTTCAGCATCTGCATGAACTTCGGCAAATCGAACATCTGCCGCTTGATCCGATCGATAATATCCCGCGCCGCCGCCTCATTGCCCTGGCTCCGAAAATGGTTTACCCGCCACTGCACCTCGCGAATGTAATCCTCGCTGAACGCGATCTTCATCCGGGAAAAGAGCGCCTCCTCGCTCATCGCCTCGCGCAACTCCTCCGCCTCCCGAGCATCCGGCAAGGAGAGCAGGATGTGAAAATGGTTGGAAAGACAACACCAAGCCAACGCCTCCAGCCCACAAAATCCCAGCAGCTGGTTCATGAGAACCCGAAACTGCTCCGTCTCCTCCTCACCAAACAGGAACTCGCCGCCCGCCGTCCGGCTGAAGACATGAAATCCGGTCCCCGCCGGGACATCCTCGGTCAAAATCCGTGTGCTCATCAGTCTATTTCAAAGTTTCGCCATCATCCAAGAACGCACCTTTCCAACAGTCAATCTGTTTTAATATGTTTTAAGGTATTTGGAAAGAGGCAGTTGGAGGCTGTATGAGAATCAAGAAGTTGAAATACACAAGAGTAACAAGTTGGATGTAATAAATCGATGATGAAGACGTTCCGAATTTTTCTGTGGGGTTTGAAGGTTTTTTTGATTGCGAGCACCACTCTTTGCCAAGCACAAAAGAGTGATGAAGAGGATTTGCTCGGGGATCTAGTTGCCTTGAGGCGTGAATCGGTTGATGCCTACGTTTCGAAAATAGTCTCCGGTGGAAAAGAAGACCTGAAAGAGGTAATCAACCAAATTGCAACGGAATCAGATGTTTATCAGTTCTATGTCCAAAAAACTCCGTGGGTTGTGAACGAAATGTTTTTGGTGCTTGGGCTTGATTTTGAGGACCGCGTAGAGGTCCTGGAGGTTGCCATCGATACAATCAAGCGTGGTTCCGTTGAAGAATCGACAAGAGCTACGCTATCAGGGTTGGTCAACTCTTATATTGGAACGACGATCAATGGGGAGATTGTCGTCGATGACGGAAGGGCCCTCCCTCCTGATTGGTTCATGGCACGTTTAGACCTGTGGAACATGATGTCTCAGGTTGGTCGCGAAACCGTGATCGTTGGTGGTTTTGTCGCTGAGGGAAGCGATCCAAGAGAAGTGTTGGACCAACGAATCAATGCGCTGACTCAAAGAGATGTCGATTTGCTGGCGATTTACACGTACCTGGGCGTTCGAGACAGGAGTAAGTCTCTGGGACTTTTTGGGGATCTGTTAAGGCTCTGTGAGGAAGCTGGATTCAATGTCTTGATACCTGATCAAGAGACAATTGACGAGTTCGTGGCCACCGCGACAAACGCACGTCGTTCGAACAGTGAACCTGCCGTAGCGCCAATACGGCAAGGGGCCAAAGGTGATCAAGCCCCGACAATAGAGAACACGGATAAAGTAAACGGCCCAAAGATCCCAGCGTGGTTTTGGACATTTGCCTCAATCGTCGTTCTCGGATCAGGAGTAGCATTCTTCATACTCCGCACACGACGAGCGCCTCTAAACAAATAATCGTGAAAACAGGCCCTTAATGTTGAAGGTGGGCGAGTCTTCACGCTGTCGCCGAACCGAAGAGCAGCCCGGTCAAAGTTGCAACCGACCGCTCCAGGCATGGCATCTGCTGATGGGTACCTAAAGTGCGGCTTGTCAGCCGGAGGTTTGAGGGGAGGCACCCGCACATGCCGTGCCTTGCGCTCGCGCGCTGGCGGCTTGTGGGGCGGTCGCTGGCTTGCGGCCTTCCTGTTGCATCGTAAGCGTCACGCGGTGACGCTTACGTTGCATCGGACACTCTGACGACAACGCCTGGTTCTGCCGCTCCATCCTCCATCGACCGCCTCAGATACGCGGTCGATGACTTGGGCTTTTTCGTCCCGCAGTTTGGGCTCGCACGAAGCCACAAAGCGTATCCTCTTCATTTTACTGGCCTTCGTGGCTTTGTGCCTTCGTGCGAGTAGAGCCGCTCCTACGGCCATTTTCACGTTCCCTGTCGATCACCCGACGAACTGGAACCACCCTACAGTCGCGCAATCGAATAATGTGGATCGTCGTCGGCGACTTCGATTTCGATGAGTGGTTCGGCCGTCGTCAGCATCTTCTGGCATTCAGGGCTGAGATGGCGGAGGCGGACGCGTTTTCCGGCTTTGCGGTAGCGCTCGGTCAAGGCGTTGAGGGCTTCCATGCTGGAGAAGTCGCAGACGCGGGCTTCTTTGAAGTCGATGATGACTTCGTCGGGATCTTTGGTGGGGGTGAGGCGCTCGGCGAATTCGCGGACAGAGCCGAAGAAGAGGAGGCCCTGGAGATTGTAGACCCGGGTTCCGTCTTCCAGGTCTTGAGGCCCGAGCCGAACGTGTTTGGCGCTTTCCCAAGCGAAAACGAGGGCAGAGAGAATCACTCCGGCGAAGACCGCGAGGGCGAGATTGTGGAAAAAGACGGTGATGAGGGTGACGGTGGCGATGACGAGGATTTCCGAAGCGGGAACCCGGCCCACCGTGCGGAACGTGGCCCACTCAAAAGTGCCTATCACGACCATGAACATGACGCCGACCAGGGCCGCAATGGGGATCTGGCCAATGACGGGTCCTCCCGCCATGATGAAGATGGCCAGGGCGAGGGCGGCGACGACCCCGGAGGTTCGTCCGCGTCCGCCGGATTTGATGTTGATCAGGCTCTGGCCGATCATCGCACAACCGCCCATCCCGCCGAAGAGGCCAGAGAGAAAGTTCGCGCCACCCTGGGCGACGCATTCGCGATTTCCACGTCCACGGGTCTCCGTCAGATCATCGATCAGCTGAAGTGTCATGAGGGACTCGATGATTCCGACCATGGCCACGGTGATCGCCACCATCCCGATCATTTTGATATTCTCCCAGGTCCATTCGATCCCGCTCGGGAAAGCGGGCATGGGGAACCGTCCGCTCAAGACGCCACTTCCGGTGCCTTCCAGGAGCACGTCCGAAACGGTTTTCGAGCCGACCCAAAGATAGCTGATGAAGCCGACCACGATGATGGCGACCAAGGTCGAAGGAACGGCTTTCGTGAGCTTCGGAAGGAAATGGATAATCGCCATGGTGAGGAGCACCAGCAGGCTCATCACGAAGAGTTGACCTTGAGGCAGCCACACGCCGTCCACGGTTTTGAACGAACCGAATTGCGCCATCAGAATGACGATGGCGAGTCCGTTGACGAATCCCATCATCACGGGGTGGGGGACGAGTCGAATGAGGCGACCCAGCTTGAGGACGCCGAAGAGAATCTGGATCAGGCCCGCCAGCATGATGGTGGCGAAGAGGAATTGCAGGCCCAATCCTTCGCCCTGAGCATCACCGTACTGCACGATTTTGCCGACGACCACGGCGATGGCGCCGGTAGCCCCGGAAATCATGCCAGGTCTTCCTCCGAGTGAAGAGGTGATAAATCCCATGAACACGGCCGCCCAAAGCCCGACCAAGGGATCGACGCCTGCGGCAAAGGAGAATGCGATGGCTTCGGGAACGAGGGCGAGGGCAACGGTGAGCCCGGAGAGGATATCGTCTTTCCAGTTGCCGCGTTTCTTGGCGGTTAGCAAAAGGAGATCGCCCTTCCAGTTGGGACGCAGTTTCGTGAGGAAATCAAACATGAAGCGGTCGTGCGGGGCTCAAGCTACGCGGAGACGGTGAGAAAGAAAAAACCCGCGCTGAGGCAGCAAGCGGGTTCAAGAATTCCAGCCATTAGAAAGAAGAAAGGCGATTACCGAACGGAAACGATCGGTGCGCCCAGTAGGCCAAACATTCGGAGAGAGACGTGATTCGTCTCATTGAAATTCCGAGAGAATGAAGGAGGAACCGCGAAACTTAGGCCGCCGCTTCGTCAACGTTGACGCGTCGACCGTTTTGGTCGAAGCGAACGACGCCGTCCGTCAGGGCAAAGATGGTGTAGTCCCGTCCCAAACCGACGTTCTTTCCCGGATGCCACTTCGTGCCGCACTGGCGAAGAATGATGTTTCCGGCAATCACTTGCTGACCGCCAAACTTTTTCACGCCGCGGCGCTTGCTATTGCTGTCGCGTCCGTTCTTGACGCTACCTTGTCCTTTTTTATGTGCCATGGGTCCGGAAAGTAAAAATTAGATGCTCTTGATCGTCAGGCGAGTCATCTGGCGGCGATGACCCTTGGTTTTGTGGTAGCCTTTGCGACGCTTGTATTTGAAAGCGATGACCTTCTTTGCGCGAAACTGGTCGGTGACCTCAGCGGTGACCTTTGCTCCATCGACGAAAGGGCTGCCCAACTTGGGGGCGTCTCCTTTACTGACCATGAGAACTTCTTCGAAGGTGATGGTGTCGCCGACGTTGGCGTCCAGCTTCTCCACGTCAACGCGGTCGCCTTCCGTAACTCGGTATTGCTTGCCGCCTGTTTTGATGATCGCGTAGGACATGAAATGGTGATTGGTCTAGGTTCGTTCCTTTCCTCGAAAAGGGCCGGGAAACTGTCACACCTTGGTCGAACGAGCAAGGGGAATTTTCAGATTCGAGGCCTAACGTTTCCCGCTTCGGAACATCCCCCACCGGCCAGAGCCGCTGGAGGAGGAATCTTCGGAGGACGAACTGCTGGATCGTGGGGGATCATCCTCGGTCGCATCGTCCTTTTCGCGCCCCTTTTTGTAGCCCAGGATTCCGTGTTTCTCGAGATTCGCGATCAGGCTCTTGATGTCCGATTTCAGTTCTTCGTCGGAAATCAACGCTCCGGCCAGCCCGTCGCCTTCGACGACTTTTTCGATCGCTTCGTTGGCGTTGTTGATCGTTTTCCGCAGATCCTTCACCGTGGGCTCCAACTCGGCGATGGCGGGGTTCAATTGGCTAATGGTGGCATCTAGCTTCGCGATCATGGCTTTCGCTTCCTCGAAGGGCTCAGCGGCCGCCTGGACCGTGATCTTACTTTCGTCGATCAGCGGGGCCAGTTTCCCGGATGCGACCGAAAGATTGTCGGTCGTTTCGCTCAGCTTTTCGATCGTGGTGGTGAAATTTCCCACGTTGGCTTCGCTCATCACCTTGAGGTCAAATTTTTCGGAGACGCTGGTGAGATTCCCGACCACGACGCGAGTTTCGCTGACGGCGGAGTCCAGTTCTTCGAGAACCATCGCCATTTGGTCGCTCAAGGAGGCGGCCCGGGCAGTCAAGTCGGCCATCAAATCCACTCCATCCGCTTTGATCGTCGATCCTTCCGCAATGTAGTTCCCTGTGGCTTTCACCGGTTGAGTGACGCTGATGAATTTGTCTCCCATCAAACCGCTGGTGGAGATTGCGATCTTCGAATTTTCCGGAATTTGGTATTCCTGGTAAATATTGAGGGACAACTCGATCCCTCCGTAGTTGTCGAGAAATCTCCGCGACTGGACCGTGCCGATGTTCACGCCGCTAAGCCGCACCGGAGCGCCATCGACCAATCCGGTTGCATCCGGGAGGACGACTTGGAGGTTGTAGCTGGGCCGGAAGTGATCGGTCACGGAGCCGAACTGCCAAATCAGCGTCGCCATGATGGCAAGGCCGACCACAATGAAGAGGCCTACGTAGAACTCGGTTCGCTCTTGGCGGATGACGCTTTCGTCGGACATGGGTTTGAGAAACGGGGTTCGCTTAAGGTGCGGCAGAAAGCGGCTCCGGTCGAGAGCGACCTTCAATGAAGTCTTGGACGATCGGATCAGGACAATTCTTAACTTCGTTGGGCGTTCCCAGGAAATAGACTTGGCCATCGCGGGTGTAGGCGATGCGATCGGCGACGTGGTAGGCGCTTTTCATGTCGTGGGTCACCACCATGCTGGTGACTTGGTAGCGCTTCTGCATTTCCCGGATCAGGATGTTGATCTGATCGGAGACGACCGGATCGAGCCCCGAAGTGGGTTCGTCGTAAAGGATGCACTGGGGGCGCGTGACGATGGCGCGGGCCAGGGCGACGCGCTTTCGCATTCCGCCGCTGAGGTTGTTCGGCATTTTGGCGAGATGATCCTGGAGATTCACCACGGTCAGAGCTTCCTCAACGCGCTCGAGGACGATTTTCCGATCCTTGAGCCCGGCTTCGAAAAGCGGGAAGGCCACGTTTTCTGCCACATTGAAGCTATCGAACAACGCTCCGTCC
Source organism: uncultured Verrucomicrobiales bacterium (assembly GCA_964351855.1). Lineage (GTDB taxonomy): Bacteria > Verrucomicrobiota > Verrucomicrobiia > Verrucomicrobiales > DEV007 > JBCDHN01. Next base: position 12,796 of record CAYGQD010000137.1, on the reverse strand, counting down.
TGAAAGAGAATTCCCACCTTGCGCCGAACCGGTCCCAAGTCTCGTTCGGAGAGCTGGCTCACTTCATCGCCATCCACGTAAATCTCCCCGCGATCCGGCTGAAACAGACCCATGATGTGTTTCAGGGTCACGCTTTTTCCGGTGCCGCTTCCCCCGATAATGACCATGGTCTCGCCCCGGCGAACCCGGAGACTCATGCCGCGGAGCACGCGCTGCTTGCCGAAGGCTTTGTGGACGTCCCGAATATCGAGAAACCAATCCTCCTCGCCTGGCGGTCGATTGGCCTTTTCAGGAGGTTTCTTCACTCCGAGCTGATGGGGAAAAAGTAGTTGAGGAGGACGCTGAGAAAGAAATTCGAGATCAGGATGATGAGGGAAGCGGTCACCACCGAAGCGGTGGTATTTTTCCCGACATCGACGGCACCATTGCGAACGGTCAGGCCATTTTGGCAACTGATCAAAACGATGATGATGGCAAAAAAGAAGCCTTTGATCATGCCGATCCCGATGTCTTCCGGCGCGGTGAAGGTGCGGACGTGACCCATGTACCAGGCTCCCGGAACGCCGAATCCGTGGACGGTGACGAGGTAAGAAGCCAGGATCCCAAATCCAATCGATTCCGCGATCAATAACGGCATCGAAATCACCATTCCGACGAAGCGGGGAAAAACGAGGTAGTCGACCGGATGAACGTCGAGACTGCGGAGCGCGTCGATCTGCTCCGTCACCTTCATCGTACCGATTTCCGCGGCCATCGCGGCTCCAACCCGGCCCGTCACCATCAATCCCGTCAAAACCGGTCCTAATTCCCGACACAGCGCGATCGAAACGACGGAACCGACCGCCGTTTCCAGGCCTACCGTGGTGAAGGTGTAATAACTTTGCGCCGCGAAGACCGCTCCGGTAAACGCCCCGGTGACGATGACGACAAATTGCGAGCCAAACCCGATCCGGACCAGTTGCTGGGCAATCAGCCGGGTCCGAATTTTCCCGACGAACGGCGAGCGGGCCGTCTCGCTGGCGAGCGCCCCGACCTGGCCCGCATAGCGAACCCATCCCATCGCGACGCGACCGATGACGGTGAGGTATTGGGTCATGAATGTTTCCGGAGCGGAGGACACAAGGATCGGACCATAGCTTACGGAGCGGGGTTAGCAAACCTAGGGGTGTGACTCTTGAGAGGTGTCGTTCATTCGGCGATCCGGCTTTCAGGAGTCGGCAAACTTCCTCAAATCCAAAGTCTTAGCGCCGTCCCTTACCACTCGCCGCCCAACGCTTGAATCAGTTGGACCGAAGCCGCCGCTTGCTCACCTTGTAACGAATTCGCGACCCGGCGGGCCTGAAGTTCGGTGCGCTGGGCATCGACCACTTCAAAGTAGCTGGTGGCACCTTGATCGAAGCGTTTTCGGCTAAGTTCGGTCGCTCGGACCGCCGCATCGACAGCGCGTTGTTGAGTCGCGACTTGGCGCCGGAGAATTTGCAGATCGAGAAGCGAATCATCGACTTCCTGAATTGCGGTGAGAAGCGATCCCCGATAGATTTCGGCGGCTTCATCCCATGTTGCTTTGGCCTCGGTCACTGCAGCATCGCGGCGTCCCGCCTGGTAGAGTGGAATGTCGAGTTGAGGGCCGAGCTGGAAAAACAGGCTGTCGCCTCCGGTGAACAGGTTGGAACTCTTCAAACTGGCCATGCCGCCGGTTCCTGTCAGGCTGAGGCGAGGGAGAAAATCCGCTTTCGTAATTCCGACGTCCTGAGCGGTCGCCAAAAGGGAGTTCTCCGCGGCTCGCAAATCCGGTCGGCGACTGAGAAGCTCCGAAGGAAGCCCGCTCGGCACCGAGGGCAACTTGGCCGGAGCCGGACCCTTGCGAACTTCCAATTCTGATGGGGCTTTTCCCGCCAGCGTGGCGATTGCGTGTTCCAGTTTTCCCTGAGAGCGCTCCAGTCCTTCCGCTTCGGCTCGGGCCGTTTCCAGCTCGGTGCGAGCGCGAGCGACTTCCAAATCTGTGCCAGCCCCGCCTTCCAGACGGGAGTTTTGCAAATCCAGAGCTTCCTGGCGCGAAGACACCGCTTCGCGTAGAATCCCCAATTCCCGCTCCACGAATCGCAGCGCGAAATACTGG
>CAYGQD010000137.1:0-10667 GCA_964351855.1 uncultured Verrucomicrobiales bacterium | reverse complement strand
AAATACTGGCGAGCCAGCGTCGTTCGAACGGAAAGCAACGCGTCTGCGTATCGATTGCTCGCCGCTTCGGCGTTCAGCTTTTCGCGCTTGTAAGCGCCACGAATCCGGCCCCAAAGGTCCAGTTCCCAGGACGCGTTCACCGCCACGCGATACTGATCGTATTCCAGGCCGTCGATCGGAAAACGGAGCAAATTCGGCGAATCCCGGTTCGTCGTGAAGTTGGCGTCACCTCGCACCGTGGGAAAACGCTGGGCTCCGGTGATTCCCAGGACCGCGTTGGCTTGATCGACCCGTGCGGCGGCAGCTTTGACGTCGGGGTTGTGCTCGGCAGCACCTTCGATCAGTTCGGTCAAAATGGGATCGCGAAAGAGCTTCCACCACTCGCCGGATGTTCCGGCAGCGGCTCCGGCTTGCGAACGCTTGAATTCAGCGGGCGCTTCGGGGATTCCGCCTTCCGGAGTCCAACGCTCGACGAGCGTAGGATGACTGCAGCCAAGGAGAAAACTCCCGATGGCGAGAAGACAGAAGCGGAACAACATCATGCGGTGGCTGGTTCGGCGGGCAAATCGCCGGGAGCATTATTAGTTAACTTCCGCTTAGGATCGAAAAATGCAAACACCACGCTCAGCATACACGGCGTCAGAATGAGCGTGAAGATGGTGGAGAGGAGCAAGCCGCCCACGACGACGGACCCGAGGCCGCGATAAAGCTCTGAGCCCGAGCCCGGTAGGAGAACGAGCGGGATCATGCCGCCGACAGAAGTCAGCGAGCTCATTAAAATGGGCCGAACCCGGCTTTTGACCGATGCCACGATCGCTTCATCGGCCGTTTCCAGATCGCGGGTGGGATCTTTGAGGAAGTTGAGCGTTTGGTGGACGATGAGAATTGAGTTGTTGACCACGACTCCTGCCAAAATCACGAATCCCAGGATGCTGAGCATGTCCAGATTCTGGGTCGGCATGTAGGGATCGGACACGCTCCAGTGGTGGACGATCGCCAGCCCGAGGAAACCGCCAAACGTTGCTAGTGGAACGGAAAGCATGATCACGAGGGGATAGCTCCAGCTCTGAAACAGCACGACCATGACGAGGTAGACCACGAGGAAGGCGAGGAGCAGGGAGCTGGTCAAGGTGCCGAGAATCGAACCATCACCGAGCAGCGCGGTCTTGATCTCATTCAGCTTTCCGGCGGAACCGGCCAGGTTCACATCAATCCCCGGAGGAATCGCTCCTCCACTGCGGAGTTCATCGACCAAGGCGTTCACCTGATCAATCGCAGCTTCCAGAGGCATCCCTTCCGGCGGCGTGAACTGAAGGGTAACGGCGCGATTTCGGTCGACGTGACGAATCTCGCTGGGACCGCGAACGCGTTTCACCTCGGCGATATTCCGCAAATCGACGATTTCACCAGTGGGTGTGGCAATCGGCGCGGAGAGAATCGCGTCGATCGCGTTTTTGCCGGAGGCATCGCGGCTGATGATCTTCATGTCGCGCAGTTCCCCGTTTTGCTCATACTGACGAAAGAGCAGAATCCCATCGCCATTCGCCTGAGCCGCCAGACCGGCATCGGTCCGAGTCATCCCCATTTTGCGAAGCTGCTTGTCGAGCGGCACGATCCGTAGTTCGGTCGAAGCGAGGGCGAAATTGGCCGGGTCCGGATTCACGCTGTAGGGGCCGAACTGGCCAAAGAGGCCGAACATCATTGCCTTGGCCGCCTCCGTCACCTCGTCGAGATCGCGACCCGTCAAATCGATCTTAATGGCGGAACCGGTGTTGCCGCCGACGCGGAAAAGAGGCATCTGGAAAGAGAAGGCGATCGTGTCCGGAGCGCTGTGACCGCTCGTTGCGTAGTTCATCAGCGGCATCGCATTCACGACGCGTTTCTTATCGGCGGAAATCGCGCCATGGAACATGCGACCGTCGAAGCTGACGAGGAAGTAGTGCTCGATCGGCGGGGGAAGCACGCTCGGCTCTCCGCCGGGAAAGGCCGGGACCAATTCGCGTTTATCCGTCATCGGATTTGGCCCACCGCGAACGATGCTTTCGACCTGGAAACGATCATCGACCACGTCCCAGGCGGGTTGCATCCGTTCCTCAATCCGTTTTCCGATTTCCGAAAGCTGATCCAGGTTGTAACCGGGTGGGGGAATGAGGAGGCCGAAGACGATATTGCGATTTCCGCGTGGCAAGTAGTCCAGCGGCGGCATCAGGAGGTTGATCCCAAAGATCGTGCCGATCGTGAAGGTGAGAATGACGCCGAGCCGGGCGCTCCAAGAGCGATTCGCGGTGCGGACAAAGCTGGCCACAAGTTCGGGAAGCCCATCGATCATCATGCGGAAGGCATGGATGGGGTTCAGCCAGCTTCGCTTCTTCTTCGGTGCTCCCTGGATCGCGTCGGTTTCCTCTTCATGGAGGCTGTCGCCGCGATGGAGCAAGCGCGCCGCCGCCGTCGGAATCACAGTGAGGGAGACCAACAAACTGAGAGCAACGGCCGCCATGATCGCGTAGGCGATGTCTTTGAAAAGCTGACCGGCGGTTTCCTGGATCAATAGGATCGGGAAAAAAACGACCATCGTGGTCACGGTGGAGGCGAGAACCGCCCCGGCGACTTCCTGGGAGCCTTCGATTGCCGCGCGGCGGGCTCCCTTGCCCATTTCGAGATGCCGGAAGATGTTCTCGATCACCACAATCGCGTTATCCACCACCATGCCGACCGCGAAGGCCATTCCCGCAAGCGAGATGATATTGACCGAGCGTCCCATCGCCACCAGAACGACAATCGCCCCAATCACGGAAATCGGGATCGCGATCGCGATGATGCCGACGGTGCGAACCGAGCGGAGGAAGAACAACAGAGTCAACGTGGCGAGAATGCCTCCGACCACGATGTTGCTCTGCACCAGCTTAATCGCGTCCTGAACGTAGGTTGTCGAATCGTAGGATTGAACCAGCTCAAAAGTGCCATTGACGCCGAGCGAGCGGGCGTGTTCCGCCAACACGCCATCGGGCGAGTTCATATCTTCCAACTGCGCCTGAATCTGATTCATCGTTTCGATCAGATTGGCGCCGCGTTCGAGCTGAAAGTTGAAAAACGGCATTTCCTGGCCTCTGGCCCGGGCCCAGTTCGCTTTCTCTTTATAAGTGCGAACCACCTCCGCCACATCGCGAACGTAAACCGGCCCGTCGTCATCTCGCCGGATGATCATGTTCAGGACCTCATCCGGGTTCTCGAATCGGCCGGTAGCGCGAATCCGAATATCGCGTTTTCCCTCCGGAATTTGGCCCGCGGAAAAGTTTTCATTGGAAACGCGGATGGAGGTCACGAGCTGTTGCCAGGTGATCCCGCGATTCGCCAAGGCTTGCGGATCGACCCGAATCTGCAATTCGCCCTGCCGCGCTCCGCGAATCCCGACCTGAGCCACGCCGGGAATCCGATCAAACCGCGGTTTCAAGCGCCGCTCCATGAAGTCGTAGAGCGTCGTCGCATCGAAATCGGGATCCGTCGAAGAAAGGCCGATCCAGGCGATGTAGTCGACCGATTCTGGATCGATATCTTCGACGACGGGACGCAACACATTCGGCGGATACCCGGGAACCTCGTCCAGTTTCTGAAGCACCTCCGCCATCGCCTCATCGATGTTCGTCCCCGTCGCGAATTCCAGGCGCACTGTGCCGGAACCCGCCTTGCTATTGCTCGTCAGCGAAGCCAGCCCGGAAATGTCTCCGAGCACCTTCTCTTGCTCCTCCACAATATCGCTCTCGATTTCCTCTGCCGAAGCGCCTTCCCAGTTCGTGTTCACTGAAATCACGACCGAATCCACCTCCGGCTTCATCTGAACCGGAACGCTCGAAAAAGCGAGCACCCCGGCCAAAATGGCCAACCCAACACCAACCGCGACGGTTACCGGTTGGCGAACGCAATATTCAACGAGAGTCATAGAGGGAGATCAAAGCTCGGAACCTTGGACCGCAGATGGGGTTCTTCAAGTGATAGGACCAAAATGCGGGCAACCGCAGTTCGTCGAATCCGCTTGCGATCGATTACGGACCAATTGCCGTTCGAGACTCCCGGATCCATTTTCTGAATGGTTCAAACTACGGACTCACATCTTGGAAGCGAGGATAGCGCAAAGGAGGAGAGCCACGCTTCCGCCCAGTCGGATCGCCTGTTGGGTGAAAAAGCGTTCGACGAAGGGCCGAAAAAGATTGGGGAGCTGTTCGGTGGCGAGTTCGTCCCGCAGTTGTTTCCGCTGTTGCCGACTGTCGCTTGCCTTCAGTCTTGCCAGAATTTTCGTTCCCGGCTCGCCTTCCAGGTTTCGTTCGAAACTTGCTTTCGTCTGCTTGGGCCACGGTGGGGCAAGAATGCAGCGAAGGTCGTTGATCAGGACGACAAAGAGCATGATTGCGGTGAAGGCGGCAGCTTCGCCCAGCCTGAGAAAATCTTGGATTGGGAGTGTATTCGAGTCTCGTTGAATCAAGAATGTCGCTAGGGCTACCACCAAGGCTCCAACGACCGGAATGAGTAGGGCGGAGCGAGGAAGCAGCGTCTGCATCGCTTGTTGAATGTCCTCTTTGAAGTCAATTTTGCCATCGTGGCTCCGAACTGCCACCTCATGCATCAACTTCGAAAGACCATGGCGGTTGAACCACCGTCGGACAAATTCCAACACACCCATCAGCGTAACGTAAGCGCTAAATATCCAGATGACGTCGTTGGGCGAGAACGCTTGTCCGTTGAGAGTGTCCATGAACTTGGGCGATGTCTGTGGTTGCCTTCAATGAGGAACGAGACGGTCAACTACCACAACCGGAGTATCGACCGGGGTCCAGTGAAACAGGCGAGCGGAGTCAATCATTCCCAAGCGAACACAACCGTGAGAACCAATGTGGCGGCCTGTGCGAAAAATGCGCTCAAAAACCCAGTGAGGAAGAACCCAAGGATTCGTGTGCATCGCGATTCCCCGCTCCGGAACAAAGAAAAGGGCGAATGGCATTGGCGCGTTGTATTCGTGACTGTGGTAGTTGGCGTCTTTGCGAGCAACCCGGAACCTGCCGGTCGGAGTTTCGTGATGAAGCTTGCCGGTTTCGATCTTGTAGCGGAATTTGAGTTTCCCCTTCCGGTATCCGTAGAGCGCTTGTTTGTGGATATCGAGCACAATTCCCTTCTCAGCATTGGCGATCGCCGCCGGTGCCTTAGGCCAGCCCATGTAAAAAAATGGAAACACAAAGAAGAGCCCTAAGAGACCGAGGACCGTGATGAAAATCCCAAGTTTGATCGATTGGTTGAGCCGGTTGAGAGCGTAAACGTGTTTCATGTTCAACGAGAGAAATTAGGCGGGCTCCCGGGTGAAATTACAATCCACCTCTTTCAGCAGGGGATTGAAGAGGAAGTCGAGTGGCTTGACTCGCCACGCCCGTTGGGCAAAGAGCCGATGACCGATCGTTTCGTAAGATTTTGCGACCAGCTCGGAACAGAAATACGACTGCTTCACATTGAAAACCCGCTCGGCATAGTCGCTCCCCAGAAAGCCGTTCAGGACGCTGGGTTCCAAGGAGGATAGCGCGTAAAAACTGACTCCCCACATGTCGTAACCGGCGTGGCCTTTCTGAATTTCGCGGCAGAAGTCCACCGCTTGGCTGGCTTCTTCAGGAAAAAGGTATTGATGTCTCAAAACCAGGATTTCTTTCCCGGTGTCGAGAAAGTCATTTAACGGAGTCTCGATCACTCCGCGCCCCCCAGGTTGGGCTTCAATAATCTTTCCGTCTCCCGAGTAAATCGCCGCATGGGTCCAGGTGCGGAATGCTTCTCCTGCCGTCAGGACATTGTAGGCTTTGATGGGAACGGCGCTCTCCCAATCGTCGATTCCGGTTAAGATGATATCTCCAAGCCGCAGTTTTTCAAAATCCAACTGGGAGCGGTAAGGTTTCTTCTTGCGATAGTGTTCGCGCAATGCCTTGGACTCCAACTGCCACAGTTCTGGCAGTACGGCAAAGTAGATGGGATGGATGTTGAGCAGGAAGAATTTAAAGAGGTTGGGGCCTTGCGTCCAGGTCTCTTTGAATGGGATGCCGCGCTTCGATTTCAAGTAGAGGCCGCCAATGATCAGGAGCAAGGGGAAGGTGATCGTGACGATGAAAACGGCGATTCCGGCGAGGAGTAGTCGCCAGATGGCAAGGAACATTTCCCCTCCGCTGATGGCGAACAAGGAGCCGAAAAGGAGCAAAAGAATGGCCAGCGGAATACTGAGGATGAGACAGAGCGCGGCTACCTGTTCGTGCTGAGTGATGATGCCGTCGTCCGGGTGGATATAGAAGTAGGCGAGCGCTGCGGATCCCCCAATGGCAAGCACGGCGAGAAGCAAACAAATCCAAAAGGGAAACCATTTTTTCACAATAATCAGTATTTTCGTAGAAAACGAACTTGAGTTTTCTTAGGGGCGTAGCCAAGACTTGTCAACTCCAACAGTTTTAGGGCTCTGCATCGCCAAAAATCGCAGACCGTACGCTCTTTAAACCGTTTCGGATTCGAAAAATGTTGTTCGCCGAACCATGAGCTACCCAAACTATGTCCCGACAGGAAATCTGACCGGCACGCTGCGATTTCCCCAAGGACGCCTGCCAGGTGGAGCTGTGTTGATGCGCGTGGAGAATGCTCCACCGGAAGCTGCCCACTTGATCGGCGAGTTTGTCGAGTTGGGGTGGAGTGATCAGCGTGCAACTCAGGAATTCGTGAAGTTCGTGACGACCGACGTCAAGATGGGCAGAGATGCGCAAACTGCCCGGAAAATGCATCTCAATCTTCCGGAACGGCTGGATGGATTGGAATCCGTTGGTCCATTGGAATCTTTGGCCGCTGGCCGAGTGGAGGAAGATGTCCAAGTGAGCTTGCTTGGGAGCGTTGAGTTGGACGGCGATCAAGTGCGGATCCACGAATGTCCCCTGCAGATTCGTGGCCGGAGCCGCTGTGTCGCCAGGGTGGAACGGTTGGTCGAAGATGACCGGTTTGAGATTCGCCACTTTGATCGCCAGACAGGGGATTTCACGGGTGATCAGGAAATCGTGAGGATTCCACAGGTCGAACCGCGTCGAAATGGCACGTTTCCCTCGACGAACCGCGAGATTCACGATTCCCCACTCAACGAAGCGGGGTGGTACTTTTACGGTGAGCACGATGAAGAGGGCCTTTTCACGGTAGGTGCCTTAGAGCCACGAGCGAGCTTGTTATTGGAGCCGGAACGCGTGGTGATTGGTCGCGAGGCGGGTCGAAAGTATCTACGGAATGAGAACTGGGAGTCAGAACCGTCTCGAAAAGGTCGTGTCAACTCGGTGTTGGTCGATCCCGATTCCGAAAGTGAGATGATGGCGGTCCGCGAATGGAAAGAGGGAGACCGGGGCTTGGTCATTCATCTCTTTGGGGGAATGAAAGGAGATTTGGTCAATGATGCGAAATACGCAGGATTCGTCGCCGGCCATTTTTCCTACGGAGAAGCGACCGTGGTGCGCGATGTGCAGAGCGGAGATTTACGCTTCGATATCATCCATCGCCAAGTCTACGGGGTGAACGAGGGTGGGATTCTCTCCGGCCCCAGTCACTGGAGCTGCTACGTCGGAGATATGAAGCGCGGATGGCTTGGCTCGCGTCCTATTTCGGATGTGGTCGTTAAATTTCCGGCTCTCACTGAAACGTTTAAGATCGGTGGGATGGAGTTTTGTGCGATGAACGAGCTGACTCGAGAATTGAATGAAATGTCCGCCCGTTATCGAACGGGAGACGGTGATGGAGCTCCCATGATTGGAATTGCCAATTCCTGCGTCCAGGATTCGAATCAGGCACTGTTTTCGGCGCTTTGTGAGGGATATCGCGAGTTGGAGGAAGCTGGGAGCCTCGGAGCCTGGATGGAACGCAATCCGCAGGGGCGGGCGAACATCTTTGCCCAGTTGAAACCGCTGGCTGACGATCTCTACGGCTATCTGACATCCGGGGGCATCCGGAAGGACTGGAAGCGCACGGCCGAACGGCTCCACACGAAACGGCAGCCTGGTCCGATACTGACGGTATATCGGGCTTTGCGCACTCCCCAGACGGTTCTACCTCGGGCCGCGTTTGATGACATCGTCGAAATTTTTCTGAAGCACGGGGCCAAACTCTGGTTCGTAAGGACGAATCAAGCCGGTGGGATTGACCCCTCGATTTACCCGCTCGCTCCAACGGTTCCTTTCCGCACCCGTGAAAACCGGGTAAAGGTGTAGGCTTTTTACGCATCTCAACACATTGATGAACCATCCTCACTCATCCCACGACTCGTCACACGGTAAAGGTCTGGCGGCGGACTATCTCAATACCTTCATCCTCAGTCTGGCCGCGGTGTTAACGGCCTGGAGCGTGCATCAGGCGACGCTGTGGTCGGGGAAAGAGTCGTTCATGCTCGCAGAAGCGGGATTGGTGAACCGTGCGTCGATTCGCTATGAACTGGAGGGGCGACAGGCTTCCATGATGGATATGGTGACGTTCTCGAATTTCCTGGAAGCCCATGTAGAGGGAGAAGAGGAACGGATGAAATTACACCAGCAAAGTTTCAGCCCTGAATTGCGAGTGGCTTTTGATCATTGGTGGGAGAAAGATCCGCTGACTTCAGCCGATGCCCCTCCTCACCCGTTCGATCTCCCGGAATACGTCCATCCAGAACAACTGAAATCCGAGGCGCTTCGCAAACAGAGCATCGGAGCGTTTCAGTTGGCCGATCGCTACAACGATGTGGCGGATGGCTACATGCTGGTGACGGTCTTTCTCGCCATGGTACTTTTCTTTTGTGGACTGGCGGGCCGGACGATGGCGAGGCCGATTCGCAATCTGATGATCCTGATTTCGATTGTTTGGTTGGCGGCTTCGGTCATCGCCCTCGCTACCAAACCGGTCACGTGGCAGGGAAAAGGGGACTTTGATCCTATGGGAGCCATCTAATACCAAATCACGTTGATCAAACCCACGATAGATTCATGAAATCGACCAGAACTCACTTCAACCAACGTTCGTTCGCTACCATCACCGGTCTCTTTGTGTGTATGGTGCTCACATCATGCTTCCAGAGTTCAGAACCTCGCTATGATCGCACTAGCGAACTCCAAGGGGTTTCCTTTCGGGTCTTCAGTGAAGGTCGCCAAATTGTGATCTCCGCGAAGGGAGAAACTTTCCATGCGACGGAACACGTAGAAAAGGGGAACAGCCGTGTCAGCGGCTCAGAGGTTGCCGACTTGAATGCGGATGGTGTCCCGGAAATTTACGTTTACCTTCATTCGCCAGTGGCACATCGTGGATCTCTGGTCGCTTACTCCGCAGGAAAGGAATCCCTTTTACCGATCTATCTTCCCGGGTTGCACTCGTTTGAAAACGGCCGCCATCTCGGTGGCTATGAGGGGCGGGACGATTTTGCGGTGGTCGAAAACTCACTGGTCCATCGGTTTCCCATTGGCAGTGGCAAAACGCGCCAACTCAGTTATAGCCTGAAGAAAGGGGAGGCGACCTGGTTCCTCGACTTGGATAGGGTCGTGGAATATTGAGGCCTGGATCGTCCGGCGAGTCTCCATGCCCCCCAGTCCAAAAAAAACGGAGCGCATGTCCCAAGGGGACCAGCGCTCCGGGAAACGGAAGTATATCAAAAGCGTGGTGAAGTGACTAGGCTGCAGCCTCTACATGAGCTGGGCCCTGATATTGAGCGCTTCCGAAACCTAGGATGGCCAGAAAGATGGGAGATAGCAAGGTCAAGCCGATTCCGAAACCCGCCCCCTTACCATAGCTTTTCGCGAGATCGATCATCACGATGAAGAGGATAACGATGTTCACAAATGGAATGAGGAGAAGGATAATCCACCAAATCGGGCGACCGATGATTTGGAGCAGCACGATGGTGTTGTAAATAGGAACGATAGCGGCCCACCCCGGCTTCTGAGCCTTGGCAAAAATCTTCCATGCCGCGACGATCATCACGATGGTAACGATGAGGGAGATGATGCTGGTAACGGGACTGACTTCGGTCGTCTCGATGGTGGTTTGGGCTTGGGCCAGGATGGAAGTAAACGGTGTGGTCATAGCTGGAACGAAGGGTATTTGTGGTTTTAAGGCTTGCTCGCTCCTGTGGTTTGTCCGCAGAGAATCACGAAGCCCTTGGGCTTATAACAAAGAGAATCCAACTAGCAAAGCCAAAAAGAGTGAAGAAAGTGATCCCGTCACACGGATCAGACGCTGAGGAGCTTTTTTGTGTTAGCCGGCACTGGCCTCTTCTTGGAATGCACCCGAGGAGCTCTCGCCACGGCGCAGGCCTTGCCAATCGATGTGGGGCCAGCGGCGCTGAGCGAGCTGAAATTCTTCTTCGGTCCAGACTCGGATCCGATTCACGGTGTCGATCCCGGCTTGAAGGAGCGACTCGATTGTCGGCGAGTCTACGCTTTCGTCCTTCGCCAACGCGGAGACGTGTTCTTCGACGTGGCCATCATGAGCGCTGTAAACCGGTTCTTCAGGAGGGAGTGTCGCGGCAAGCTCTTCGCGAATCCGCTGCCAATGGATTCCTTCCCAGCGGCGCTCCGCGATTCGGATTTCGTCGTCCGTCATTTTGCTGATGCGCCTCCGATCAGCGATTCCGGCGCGGCGGAGGCGTTGGGCCATGTTCGGAT
>CAYGQD010000136.1:0-19521 GCA_964351855.1 uncultured Verrucomicrobiales bacterium | reverse complement strand
CCCCAACAAGCTTCCGATGCGCGTCCTGGCCCAGCGTTTCCCGATTCAGGATCTCCGGCGGCTTTCTCCGACCGAACGTGAAGCCCAATGGTTTGGAGCCGCAGGCTTTCTCGATGGCAGGCCATTTGAAGCGGCGGATGCCGAGACGCGAGGCTACTTGCGGGAGCTGTGGGATCACTGGTGGAAGCTGCGAGATTCGCTCGATGCACTTCCACAATTGGCCTGGAAGCTGAGCGGAATTCGCCCTACCAATCATCCGGAACGCCGCATGGGTGCGATGATGGGAGTGATCGAACATTGGGATCGCCTCATGAAGCGGCTCCCGGCCCCGGGAGCCGTCCCCCACCCTAGCTGGCCCAAGCGCACCCGCGAGCTCCTCACCAAACTGAACCATCCTTACTGGAGCCACCACTACACGCTGCGCTCCAAACCCGTTGAAAAAGCGATGGCCTTGATCGGGAAGGACCGAATCAGCGATATCCTCGGCAATATCTTCTTCCCGCTCGCGGTCGTGGAGCATCCCGAGCAATGGGGAAGCTTCACGGAACTCGCTGGTTCGGTGGAGAACGAGAAGCTTCGCCGCGCCAAAATTCGGCTCTTTGGGGAGGATCCGCTCGGGAGCAAACTTTCAAAACGCTTCTACCAACAACAAGCGCTGCTCCAGATTTTCGAAGACTTCTGCCTCGAAGATCTCAGCGAATGCGCGGACTGCCCGTTTCCGGAGCAGTTGAAGCAGTGGTGAGCAGCGAGCGTGAAAACCAAAAAGAGGCGACCGGACCATGCCGATCGCCTCTGAAAGGTTTCGAGAGAACTCGAATCGCGGCTTATAGATCCGCCATGTCGTAGTCTTCTTCTTCGTCGAAGAAACCGCCACCAGCTTCCGCTTTCTGACGATCCTTGACCTTCTTCTTGGTTTCTTCCAAGTTAGGGGTCAAACCTTTGGCAGGCTTTGGGCCGGGATCCTCACGTTTCTGAAGGGCACGACGAAGTTTCTTGAGCGCAATATTTTGCAGCTGACGAATCCGCTCGCGGGTCACGCCGAATTCTTGACCGACTTCTTCGAGCGTCTTTGGCTTCTCTCCGTTGAGACCGAAACGCGCATCAATGATGCGACGCTCCCGCTCATCCAACACGCTCAACAAGCCATCCAGCTGATTGTGCATGTTTTTGTGAGAGAGCAGCTCAAGGGGAGTTTGCGCTCGATCATCTCCGATGATTTCACCGAACTCGGTGTTGTCATCATCGCTGATCGGAGCGTCCAACGAAGCGGGGCGAAGGCTGGCAGCCTTGAGGTGAGCCAACTTCGCACGATCGATGCCGATTTCCTCGGCCAATTCTTCGTCAGTGGGTTCGCGACCAAGTTCCTCGGCCAAAACCATCGCCAAACGGCGCATTTTCGAAATCTTATCGACCATGTGGACAGGAAGGCGAATTGTCTTGGACTGATTCGCCAAGGCGCGCTTGATCGACTGCTTGATCCACCAAGCAGCGTAGGTCGAAAGCTTGCCCCCTTTATTTGGATCAAAGCGTTCCACGGCTTTCATCAAGCCGATGTTGCCTTCAGAAATCAGGTCGAGCAGCGGTAGTCCGTAATTGGCGTAGTCCTGAGCGATTTTCACGACCAAGCGAAGGTTGGCTTTGATCATGTGCGCTCGGGCTTCCATGTCGCCTTTTTTAATGCGCTCAGCCAGTTCGACTTCTTCTTCGCGCGTCAAGAGCGGCGTCTTGCCGATCTCTCGTAGGTAAATTTTGATGCCTCCATCAAGTTCTAGGTTTGACATGTGGTTGTCTCCGGGTGAGTGATTTGTAGTTTTCTATGGTTCGTGAGCAATGGTCTTGCTCAAAGTGGCGCTGGTAAGTCGGCGGGTTTAATCAATCCTTTACTGAATTACCAGTTAAAAATCATATTTTCTATCGGCGTCTGTTTGATGTTGTAGTTCTCGACGTCGATCTAACGTTGTCTTGCCAAGTTGGGGCGGGAATTGGTCAAAAAATTGCTTGGGTGAGAACCGCCCATCTTCCTACGGGTAGCAGGTGCCCATTATTCCCGGAAATCCGAGGTTTTGACAAGCTTAAAGTTAATATTTATTAGAATTTTGGATATTTTACCTATTTTCGGCGTTTTCTGTCTCGATTCCGGTCGAACCCTTCCGCCCAACTCTTCATCGTCATCAGTTGACGATTTTGTTTGCTGGCGGAAAAGAAAGACTGACAAGAATCAGCACGTCCTTGATACGACTCATCTTTCAACGAGGAAATCCTCAGGTTGGAATTGCCAGAGGCAGCGTTGAGGATGTTTCTTCTTCCGATGCTTACGCGAGTCTACAGTGCCGCTCTCAATGGAGTCGATGCGATCGAGGTCGAAATCGAAGTGGACGAGCGTCGCGCCGTGCAGATGCAGCAAGTCATCGTCGGCCTTCCCGATGCCGCCGTTCGAGAAAGCAAGGATCGGGTCCTCACCGCGATCACCAATAGCAACCTGCGCTGGCCGAAAGGTCACACCACCATCAATTTGGCTCCCGCCAACCTCCGCAAGGAAGGGCCCAGTTTCGATCTGCCCATCGCCCTCGGGATGGTGGCCCTGAAAGACGATGACCTGAAGGAAGACGCTTTCGATAAATGCGCCATCGTTGGCGAACTCGCCCTCAACGGTCGGGTTCGTCCGGTCAAAGGCGTTCTCTCCCTCACGTTGGAAGCGAAACGGAAGGGCCGGAAAGCGATGCTGGTTCCAAAAGAAAATGCCGCTGAAGCCGCCGTCGTCGAAGGCATCTACGTCTACGGAATCCCCACGCTCAGCGAAGCCGTCGCCCTTCTCAAAGGCGAGGGCAACATCAAGCCTGAGAAGCTGGACCGGGCCGCCTTCTTCAACGAACGCAGCGTTTACGATCTCGACTTCTCCGACGTCAAAGGGCAGCTCCACGCCCGTCGCGCCTTGGAAGTGGCCATCGCCGGCGGCCATAATGCCCTCCTCGTCGGTCCGCCTGGAACTGGAAAATCGATGATGGCGAAGCGCACCGTCACCATCATGCCCTCGATGACGGAGGAAGAAGCGATCGAAACGACCAAGATCCACAGTGTCGCCGGGTTGCTGGAAGAAAGCGGCAGTCTTGTTGCCACTCGGCCCTTCCGCAGCCCTCACCACACCATTTCCGATGCCGGCCTGCTCGGCGGCTCCAGTCACCCTTCCCCTGGCGAAGTCAGCCTTTCCCACAACGGCATTCTCTTCCTCGATGAACTCCCGGAATTCCGCCGTTCGACCCTCGAGGTCATGCGCCAGCCGCTGGAAGATGGAAAAGTGACCATCTCCCGAGCCGCCGCCACCTTCACCTTTCCCAGCCGCTTCAACCTCATCGCCGCGATGAACCCCTGAGGTTGCGTTGACTTCTTGATAGTTCTTTTAGAGAAGGGAAGTAGACAAGTTTGATCTCGACTTCGTTTTTCCCGATGATAATTCCGTCGCAGAAACTTTCGACGATTGGACGCTTTTCGTCGTCACTAAGTGATCCCCACCGACCAAATAGATCATGGCCTTCTTTGGCGATATGATCGGCCGAAAACTTTTCGATTCTCAGCAAATCAATCTCCGCTTGGACTCGGATTTTCTCCTTCTCAAGTTCGCGTTTTCGGTCTTCCAAGGGTGAGAAGCGTTCCGAAAAGGAATCTCCTGAAAGTCGCTGCTGGGTGTAGAGGTCGAGAAGGGTATCCATTGCTTTCGAAGTCGCTGCTAAATCACGATCCATGACCCTTAACAAATCTTCCTGTTTCTCGGCGTGCTTGTCCGCTGCCGAAATGTATTGAGAAACCTCATCGGAGGAGAAGAAAAAACCCTTGATCTGCTCTTCAAAAATTGTGTCCAAATCCTTCACCGGAATCTTATTTCGACATTTTTGACAGGTGTATTTAGGACTGTCTGAGGGAACATACATTTTTTGCCCACAATGGCAGATGGCAAGGCCCGCAAAGAGATGTTTGGGTCTTCGTCCTTTGCGCTTTACGCGTGCTCTCAATCTCGATTCATCCAGAACGGCGTTACACTGCTCCCAAAGCTCGACGCTGACACACGGCTCAACTTCAGTGGTGACCCAATCATCCTCTGATTTCATATCCCATCCCAAGCCTTGGCCGCGGCTTTTGGTGTAGTTGGCGACATGCAATCCTTTTGCGGTGGGATCTTTCAATAAGCGATCGATCGTGGTGTCAGTCCATTTTCCGCCTTTGCGGGTGCGATGCCCCATCTCATTGAGGAGATTCGCGACCCGTTTCTTACGCCGATGCTCTAGAAACAGTTCGTAGATTTTGCGCCGTATCGGTGCCTCATCAGGATGAATGACCAAACGGTTGTCTTTCCATTGGTATCCAAACGAAGCCTGTCCTCCGGTATTCTTGCCCAATTTGGCCCGAATCGGAACTGAGGCCGCAACCCGTGAAGAGATTTCCTCACGCTCCCACTGGGCCATTGCTCCGTTCAGCGTGTAAAAAAGCCTTCCGGCAGGCGTCGATGTATCGATGGCTTCATGGAGGGAAACGAGGTCAGCATCGAATTCCTTAAACTTGTCGCAGATATCGAGCAGTTCCCGGGTATTGCGCGCCAGTCGCGCCAGCTTTGAAAAGACGAGTCCTTCGATATGCCCAGATTCAACATGCTCGATCATCCTCTTGGCCTCTGGATGATTGAGCACCGACTTTCCACTGATCCCAGCCAAATCATAGAGTTCAACCACTTGCCACCCTTTGGCTTCGGCATAGGCGCGAGCCCGCAGTTCGTGGTGCTTGGGACTTTCTCCTTGAGCTTGGTCTTCTGTGGAGACTCGAATCCAAATCCCCACCCTCTTCGGGGAACCATTTCCATTTTTCGGCAACGTATTCACAATCCCAAAGCATGCCTCAAAAACTCAACACATCAACCGTTCATTGACTTTTTTATGAATCACTCCGAATCGGGTTTAATCGCTTTGGCCAATGTCTTTGCAATAACCTCTCGGCGCTCCTGCCGCTCGCCTTCCGAGAGGTGGGAATACTTCACCTTGACCTTGTATCCGAGAACGTTACTCACGCTTTCCATACCTTGAGCTTCCAGTTCCTCGAAGAATCCGGCGAGCTTTTCGGGAATGAAGAAACGAAGTCGTTCCTGCTCTTTTTGGGTAAAGGCTTCCTGTGCCGCCTGCTTGATCTTGGCCAAGTGCGCTGGATCGGGAGATACCATAACGATCAACTTGAAATTGGCATTGAGGCACTTGCACAGATTTCCAAGCTCGTGTTCAACCGGGGTGGTAACTGAAATTTCAACCCCAACTGTAAGCTCATCTTTGGTCAAAAGGACGTCAACGCTGCCAGTTCCGTCGGGAGTCGCAGCTTCAATTCCAGCGTGAAAACCCATCCCTTCAGCGATCGACTTGATGGCTCCCTGAAGGTGTTTGTGAGTCTTTCCGCCTCTTCCAGGGAGGATTTCAGGAGATTCCTCAACTACTTTTATCGGTGGTGGAGATGGAGGAGGATGGGATGTGTCCACGATTTCGGACTCATCGTGCGGGGGAGTCGGTAGTGTTTGAGGATCGAATGCTTGAACTTCAGCCGGCGATGAAGTGCATTCCGTTGGCTGAGGCGTAATGGTTTGATCTTGGTCTACTTGAATCGTTTGAACCTCGGTTTTTTTCGTTTTTCCTGGTAGGCTTCGTGGTTCTGGTTTTTCTAAGCCGTCACCCGAAGGGGAGAGGGAAGGGATTATCGACAATTCCGCCTCAATTTCAGCGCGAGGTTTGGCATATTGATGTCGTGAGAGATCGATAACCAATCGCCTTCGATCAGCAGCATCGCCTGGCTCGGGCGGAACGAGGTCAACTGCTAAATTGAAATCCGAATCAGATCGCTCCACACGAGCGATTGCTTGACCGATCCCCAAACTCTGGAGATCGGACTGGTCAAAATGGGCAAAGCCTTCTGAGAGTTTGCGGGAATCTTGCTCGCCGAGTCGAAAGCAAACGCGAGTGTAGGGGTTTGAGATCACCGAACTTTCAACCTCAGTGTCTCGTGCTGCCAATTGCTTCAAATCCTGGTGAGCAAGGACAAGTCCTAACTTGTATTTCCGCGCACCGGAAAGGATGGAAGCCATTGTCGGTGTGACAAAGTTGTGGAACTCGTCAAGATAGAGCCAGAATGGTCGTCGATCAGTTGTCGCTTGGGTTTGTCTGCCCATCACGACTTGATAAAACTTGGTCACGAGTAGTGTTCCCAGGAGATAGGAGTTTTCCTCGCCGATCGTTCCATGAGGTAGTTTGGCCAGAAGAATCTTGCCCTCATCCATGATATTTGCGAAATCCAGACGATTGTCTTTCTGAGCAATCATGTAGCGAATCGTCTTCGGTCGAAGGAAGGTATTGAGACGGGTGAGGACAGACGCTTGAGGCTTGCCGGTGATCAGTTTGAATTCGTGATTCCAGAAATATCGCACCTCGCTATCGGTGACGGTCTTGAGGATTTGATTTCTGAATTGTGGCTCAACCAAAAAGCGACGCAGATCGAGTAGGGTTCCGCCTTGGGTGCTTTCGAGAAATGCGAGAACCGCATTTGAAAGCACCGTTGTCATTTGATCACCCCAGGAGGTGGATTGGCGGCGAAAGACGGAGACGAGGTCGGAGGCGAGAATGGTTTTCTCGGTATCACTATGTGCTTGGAGAATATTGAAGCCAACCGAGTATTCCTCATCGGAGGGGTCAATGAGAACGACATCCTTTTGGCGTTCATCAGGAATTCGGGCTAGGATCGTATCGATAAGATCGCCATGAGGGTCAAGCACGCCGAATCCTTGGCCGTTAGCGATGTCCTGAAGAATGGAACCAAGCAAAAAATTTGACTTACCTGTTCCACTTGCCCCAACGGCGTAAATATGACGAGTGCGCTGATCCGTTGAAAGCCCTGCGGTAATTTCACGACCGGCATGATTGTTAGTCCCTAATATGAGATCGGTGTTCTGAGCAATCGAAAGAACGGGATGCGTTCGCTTGGTTTCACGAGAGAATTTTGGCGTGCGAACAGCCGGAGAAGGGAAGCGAACGAATGACGTAAGCTCGCTCATTGATAGAATCATTCCACTCCGCCGAGTGCGACCATAGATCGTTTCCGCCAAATGCTCCAATGGGTCGTCCTCTTCATTCTCAAGTGGAATAAATAAGTTTCCTGGAGACCGTCCAAAAGGAGTGAGTGCCTGGAACAGAGAACGTCCAATGTTCGTGGATCGCTCAAGGTCGCGCGAGAACCCGCCAATGCGCACCACGGTTGCAAACAATGGTTCGGACACTTTGTTGCGTGCATGCTGCGCAAGTTCAGGTGCATGCGCAAAATAAGGTTGGCCAGATCCATTGGTGACACTTCGCAAAATACTCTGTGACCAAGGAAAGAAAACCGGTTCAAAGATAACCTGAAAAATGCCGGTCTCATCAAAAGTGAGATTGCTCAGTGCTCCAGCAATTCCTACGATGACATCTCCGGGACTGCGAGATTGCCCCAATGGAATCATGAACTCGTCATTGAGACCAACTTCGAAAACGAACGATTGCTCTACCGAGCGAGATGAAAGGGAATCAAAAATCAGACCAGTGACTTCGGTAATTGATGCATCGGGGAAATATGCGTGAAGTTGTTCGCGCAAATGTCGGGCATCAGCAGAATCAACGGCGAGAAGAAGATCGATTGAATCGCCAGTTCCAAGAATGTTGTAGGTCAACGGAAACCGAGCATGTGCGCAAGACACAAGAAATTGGTCGAAAACTCCAGGGTCAGGACGGAAGCTCTGCGACAGGGTAACTTTGAACTCAAGCAATTCTCCACGATAGTCGAGACAGTCTTGAAGCGGATGGTGTTCAGGCTTTTGACTTTCTGCGGGAACCTCACTCTCAGGACCACCAGCCCCTCTAAAAAAGTCTACAATTCGGCTAGCAATGGTTGGAATTTGCCCGTCGTCATGAATGCGCCGACCGGGAACGTTGTGACCGCTAAAAGGCACAAAAGGTGGCTCCGGAGTTACCCACGTATCATAACGGTGCCATCCTCGGCCTCTTTCTTCCCACTCCGAAAACGCCAAAGCACCGCTATCCACCTTTGAAGTCATCGATTGATCCGATGGACTTTAAGGAAGTCTTTCATGACGGGCTTGCGATCTTCAGCAGAAAGTGGTGCGAGCCCTTGATCTTTCATCACTTCATCAAGAGCCCCTTGCACCGAAGTATTGATCGCCTGATGGAACATCGCCGCAGTATCATACCGGTAATAGGTTTCATGACGGGAGAGATGATCGTAGACTGAACCGATAATGGGAGTGAGACGAACCAAGGTCATTAAGCACCCTTGAGAATAATTCGTACCTTGCCAATAGGAAACAAAAGTCGAACCAGCCCCATAGGGAGCAGCACAGATATCAATAATATCGAACTCCTTGATCACCCGAAGGTAGAGGCGTTTCCGTGACATCAGGTGCATTTCGTGCAGCTCGATGCGACCAATTTCCACCCCCTCCAGTTCTCTCGCCTGTAGCTTGGCTTCGACCAAATCATAAAACTCTTGAGATGAGAGATGCAACCCATCGATAAGCTTAGCCCAATGAGACAAAATCTCTTGAGGCATTCGAGATTGCATATAATCGGCTTTGTCTATCTCCATCAGAACTAAGACTTTGTGAATGTACCTGAATACTCGACACGGGCTTGCTCGGGCTCACCATTGTGGATTGGTTTTTTTGTGTAAGTAACTGAAGCCTTATCGAAGGTGGCGAAAGACTCTACGGTTAAGAAAACCTGAACGGGATCTGTCTGAGATTCTTCGGTAGGTTGAAGAACAAATTCTGAAGTTATGGTTCTTTCGACGACGCGAAGGGGGATAACGACTGATTGCAACGTAGCTGTGTCAGTGAGACGAGCGATTTGAAGATTGGAATGAACATGCAACAGAAGGGATTGAAGGCGATCGTCACTGTACAAAGTTCCTGACCAAAGTCCTGACAATCCGGGAACAGGATTGTCAGGACTTTGGGAACCGGTGCCATCTGTTGCCTGGGACTCCAATCTTGGAATGAGGCTCTCATCCAATTGGGAGGTCTTTGTGCGATAAGAAGAAATTCCTAGCCTTTCACCAGTCCAGCGGACTTCAAAGTGCTCGGTAACTTCACCAGTTCTCCTTCGATTGCGACTTGGGTTCTCAAGGAGAAAAGTGCTAGCAATTGAGGCCTCCCAAACAAATTCACTTTCCGTCTGAACGACAGTTGCCGGAGCGTTAGCTTGGAGCGTGTAGATTGGCCATTCCAGAAAGAGATCGGCGAACAATCGGTTGGTCTGATCCCGATTAAAAGAGCCCTGGTCAAATTCGACGAAATTGAGAAAAAATGCCATCGTGGCCTCAAGAGATCGACTTTTGATCGTTCGGTGGAATTCGACCACAAACGCTTCGATATCACTCTCACTCGGAGGATGAGACAAAAGCGGAAGAGTCGTCACTTCCATACTTCCCAAAGTATCCGTATTTGTCCCAGATTCGGGCATCAAACTGAAAATTTTCAGGAGGGAAGGCGTAGTCATCGGCGGCTCCGAAGTCCCGATCGTAGAGTCTGCCACCAAAGGTTCCGGCGTTTCAATTTTTACAGGAGCTTCAAAAGAAGCAATCGGTACAGGTTCTCTTTTTGCGGGCTTGCTGACTGCTGGGGCAACACGAGGAATTTCCTCTGAAGATCGGCTAGGACTCTCGGTCTCCGACGAAGGGACTCTGATAGGGCTGTTCGCGACGGGCTGTGGTGGCGCAGAGTTGATGGATCGGGCAGCCTCACGCTCTTTATCATACTGAAGGAGGCTATCGTTGATGTAGTCGGGGAATGCAATGAGAGCGACGATGTAGGTCGCGTTCGCGCATGTAAAAAATCCACCAAGAATCCAAAATCCTTTTCGAAAGGCTCTATAAGAATAGACAAGAGAAAGAAGCAGAAAGATGAGAGTAAGGTCGCTGCGTCTCCATTCCGTAAGGACAATCATGCCCAAAAAGAGAAACAGGAATATGCCAATAAATGCCCGTGCTGATGAGACGTTGGTGCGACGATCCAAGGCCGCGAGAAAGAAATGCCGTCCTCCTCTAAGAAATGAGAGGGCAGTTGAGATTGCCACTACGAGAATTTTTTCAGCCATCAGAGTAGCCTAACATTGCCATTTGGTGTTTAAAGAAATGTTGCGGGATTTGCAACAAATTCGTATTAGTAATTTTGGGAAGTTTGGAATTGATTGACTAAGAATTCCCTCACCACGAATTGATAGAGAAAGAAAAGGTTGACCGATTTTAGAACCCTTCACCAACAGTCCGTTTCCGAAGTGGTTTGGGGGGCTCGACGCTTCCGCGCTTCGTGAAAAAACACAAAATCCGGCCGGAAGAGACTTTGGCCGGTCTTGCCCGGAAGCAAGGGGATTGATTCAGTCTCTGGACACAACGTTAGAGCACCTCTCGCTCCGGCACCGTCTTGCGGAGATGCCCGATCCGTTCAAGGAGCTTGGATTCGACCAACTTCCGATGCTCAGTGATGTCAAAATCATGGTCGGAAGGATCCCATGAAAATCGAGAACCTACTTCATAGGTCGGAAAATCTTCCGGGAATGCCGATAATCGCCCCGAACAGACAATGCCTTGCTTGATAAAAACGACAGGGCGTCCCATGCCCAATGCGGGCATCGCTGCGTGAAGTTTTGAGGTGACTACTAAACGGCTCCGCGAAAGCAATTCCCATCGTCGAAGGCACATTTCTCTTCGAACTGCAACGGGGGTATCTTGGCGAACGTTCATGTTTGAAGAGTAGCGGATCACACGGCGTTCGGGGAGAGCGGGTAGTTTTCGTGGGTCGATGTCCACCAACAGAATGTCGATGTCGTGCGGAATATCGGCAGGTTCGCAGAGTATGGTTGGGCATCCGGCGTAATAGGCGGGAACATCATGCTGCTCACATTCGCGAAGCGCTTGCTTGTCGCGACATCCGACCGGCGCAAACTTGCGGAGCTGATCCAGTTTTTCCGGGTTGTCGTGTGCCACGCTCGCCATGTGAATGGCAAGAAAGATCGGCTGAATTTCAAATGCTTCGTTCTGTGGGATTGGTAGCGCGCCCTCTCCGATGAAAGCATTAACGAGCAGTTGGACGGAGTTTGAATCCGGTTGCCGATCCCCAACGAAATGGTGTCGATCCCGATCAAAATAGAGAATCTCGTCCTCGCGATAACCAAGCCATCTTCTGAGAACCAGCGACTGCATATCATCTCCGATGTTGTCGCTGCAATACGAGTAGACGGCGGGGGTGCTAGATTCCATTGAGTTGGGAAAGGGAAGTGTTTGTTCGGTTGGCGATTGTGGGCCTGAAACGGAGAGGCGAGGGTTTCTTGATCTCTCCAGTCCTACCATTTCTTGCGCAAGAGAAACGATTTTCTCGACCGGGGGGCGGGATTCGTCAAAATTCGCTACGCTAAAACCGGACAAAATCGAATCGGGGGTTTGTTGTCGAAGTGCGTTCGGAACCAAATGAAGATCACCTTGACGTGGAAAACTAAAGGCAAACGGATGATGTTTGTGCCACAGGTAGAGGGTTCGTAGGTGAGGTACCATCCGGGAGAGGTGTGCAGGACCACTATCGATACCAATTAGCAAATCCGCGCAATCCAGTAGCGTGATCAACTCAGGGAGTCGTAAGGATTTGCCAAAGTATGGGCCAATGGTGTGAATGCGCGGGTGTTTCGGAATGGACACTCGATTGTCCCAATCGAGAATGAGTAAGGTACCTGCTGATGACCTTCCTAATTCATGGCAGATCTGATCGATCTCCTCATCATTGAGGTTCTTGGCGTGTTTGAGTGTATTGCCCTTCGGATGAAAGAGAATGAGCGGCCGTTCGATCGCTTGAAGCCGATCCCTAATGGGAGCTTGTTCGCGATCCTCAATGAACGGTGTCACATCCACGCGGATATCGGATAATTCCTGCCAGATTTCCCAACTTGGCGGACCAATATCGGGAAGGGGCGGGGCCGAAACATTCGCCATGATCTTATTCGCAGCGTAGCCATTCTCATTGGAAACCGATTTTACACTAGGGCCATGATCCCATGTCACCCGAGGGTATCCTTTTTCATTAGGGTAGACCCGGACGTTTGGACAGCATCGATAGACCGCCTCTTTGTTGGCAGGAACGCTTACGGAAAATCGATAACCCCTGTTTCCATAAAAGGTCAGCAAATGAGCAAAATAGACCTGATCGCCCAACCCGTGACTGAAGCATAGTTGAGTGGGTTCGTCGTACATCATTTAAGAATGTGGAAGTCCCAAACGACCGCTCGCATTTTCCTCCTTCGTCCTTTCAGTGGATAGTCTCACGATCTTGCTTTGTTGCGAACTCAGGTAGGCCACGCTCCCGCCCTGAAAATAGAGTTCGATACGCCGAATGACTTCTTCTGAGGTGATCATGTCCATGCATCGCGGTAAGTTCCCAACAACATCGACGCAGCAATTCTCAGGGCGATCTTTCTCGTCACCATCGCCCAAGGGAACGGTTCGACTTCGCCAACAGCCTCCGTTGTCGCAGCAACGCAGTGCCCCCAGCGTATGGATGAATTGATGGTTGGGATAGGCTTCCCAATGAGTGGGTTCACGCCCCCCGGCAACGACCACACAAGGGCGATTTTTCGGCTCACCTGGCTTCGTTTCAATCGCCGCAGCCAGATGCATGGAGAGCGTTACCGGGCAGAGGACGCCTTGGGCATGGTAAACCAGGCGAATCAATTGGCGCAGATCGGTTTTACCTCGCAAATCGAGAACGCCATCCAAAGGAGGGTGGTGATGGCCCGCCTCACCGATTTGCACAAAGAAAATTTTCCCCTTGAAGTGGTCGACCACGGCTTGAAAGCGTTTGTGGTCCCACCATTTGATCGTGAAATCCATTTTTCCACCTGCGGCGACGATCCAGAACGGAACTGCGCTTCCTACGATTTCTTCAACTTGTGAAATCCAGCTCTTTTCCAGATCGGAAACTGGGAGATGGCCCCGGAAATCGGTGGGTTCAAAGACCACCCCGAGTTGGTTGGAAAGAAATCGGTGAAAGCCGTGAATGAAGTGATAGGGGAGCTGATTGCTCTGATGAATGAGTGGGTATTCGCAATCAAGGGTTTGTGCTTCTTGGTCGTCGTCGGAAATGGCGGTGATCCAGGAATTGTTTTCCCAAAGCGCGGGACAAGGCGTTCGCACGTCGGTTAGAAACCGTCCGGGATAGGTTTGGTGCAAATCGCGCACCGCTGCGGTGAGTAGCACCACATCGCCCGGAGATTGCCGATTCACCAAAATAAGCTTTTTGGGAGGATCCTCTGTCACCTTTACGTAACAATGACCTAAACTAATCGACGATAGCTTGTCAAAGCCGTAGTTTTGTGGTGCCCTAAGTTTCCATGTAAAATTTGAGTCAGGAGGTATTCATGAGTTCCAGTTCATCAAGTTCTAGTTCATCGCCGTCGAGCAGTAGCAGCAGTTCGTCAAGCAGCAGCAGTAGCAGTAGCTCTTCGAGTTCGATGCTCAGCTCTAGCAGCAGTGGGGGGTGCCCTATTCCCAATCCAACGGTTTACTACAATGCCGAGGAATCTCTTTCGACCGATGATTTGCTCGATCAAATTGCTTCCCTCGATATGGTGCCGTCCGGTTCTTCGGCGCGCACTTCGGGAAAATACGATTACGCGAGGGATTTCTCAGCGGGAAACAACTTTTCGCGGGCCAGCGCCATTGCCTTCAATCCGGGAACGATGGATCCGTTGATGATCTCGGTTTGGTTCAAACCTGACGGGGTTACGCAGCAGTATTTGCTGGAGAAGGAGGGAGAGTACCAGCTGTATTTCGAAGGCACCAAGGCAGTGTTTCGCATTGCAACGACTTCATCGAGTGGTTGGGACAAGACCGTGGAAGTATCGCGAACTTACACGGCGGGGAATTGGTATCATCTGCTGGTTTGGGTGACACCGGGAGTGCAGATTGGGATGCAGGCCAATGGAACGACGCAAACAACGGTGCTTTCCAGCGGTCAGGCTGCTTACGTCGGCAATGGGGATGTCTACCTGGGACGGCAGGCGGGCTCAACGAGCGGAGAGTTTGACGGAGTAATGGATGAGATCGCGGTATTCAACACCTCGCTGAGCGCCACGGCGAAGTACGATTTGTGGAATGGAGGCACGGGAAGTTTCTGGACGGGAACGACCTGGACGACATGCCTGAGTTCCTCCTCGTCATCTTCCAGTTCATCGAGTTCGAGTTCATCGAGCAGCTCAAGCTCATCCTCCTCATCCTCTTCGAACTCACCTTCCAGCAGCAGTTCGAGTTCCGGGAGCCCGGCACCCTCGCCAACGTTTCAGTGCAGCGTGACCCAACGCTGTTTGCCAATCGTTTCCGCGGCTGAGCACGGCACCGGTCAGCCTACTTGCGAACTCACCACGTTTAACAGCTACGGTTACCCGGAGTTCGATCGCGATGGCGAAGGATTCATCACGGCATTTCAATTCGATCTCGCCACGGGGGCGATGATCGAGAAGGTCGAGGACGCGGATCTTGCGCGGTTCTCCAATGCGCCGCCGGATTGGGAAACGCCAGCGAATGGCGGCGCGAATCTGATCACTCATTACGAGGTGGACGATCAGGGCCGCACTACCAAAACGCTCGGCCCGGTTCACCAAGCGATCCTGGTCGAAGGCGACACCGCCATCGACGTGCGCACGGTGCAGTTTCGGGTCTACCGCGATGACATTCGCGAGCAAAGGTCGGCGAGCGGGTATGCGACCGGCAACGCTCCGAATCAGCGTTTTGCCACGATTGGCCCGGTCACCATCAGCCGGAAAGACTACGCCGGACGTGTCATCGATGAAATCTCAGCGACCCGCCAGGACGATTGTGGGGCATTGAATGAGGACGAGGAGTTTGCGCAAACTCACTGGACACGCTGGACCCATCACCTCTACGATTTGTGGGGGCGGCAGTTAGCAACGCGGGTTTACCACAAGATTCCACCGTGTGGAGTTGGCGAGCGGGGCGAGAACTACGAGGAAACCCGCTACGGATATGACGACATGGGTCGGCGCAACAAAGTGATGAGTCCGGGAGGGACAATCACACGGACGGTGTTCGATGCGCGGGGGTTGACCTTGCAAACCTGGGTTGGAACCAATGATAATGGAGCGACGGACAACGATCCGAGTGGAGACGATGCCCCAGGCAACAACATGGTCAAAACCCGGGTCGCGGAATACGATAACAACCAGGGAGGCGGCAACGGGAACTTGACCCAGGAAACGCTGCCCGTGGATGGCGATTCGGGCCATGACCGGATTACCAGTTACACCTATGATTTTCGCGACCGGCTTGATGAAACCCTGACCAACGACGGAACCAATGGCTTCGTTTCGAAAAACTTCTACAACAACCAGGACCAGGTCACCGAGGTAAAACGGTCTGTCACGCCGAGCGGCAACCTAATTGGGCGCACCAAGAGTTACTACGATGCGTTAGGCCGGGTTTACAAGGAGGAAAGCTACGCGGTCAATCCGGATACCGGTGCAGAGGGCAACGCTCTCGTTAGTGAACGTTGGTATGATAATGATGGAAAACTGATCAAACAAACGCAGGCAGGCAACGAAGCGGCCCAAAAATTCGTTTACGACGGGATCGGGCGTCAAATCGCCCAATATCTGGTTTTGCCTGGACAAAGCTCGTCGTCGAGTTCGTCCTCATCGAGTAGTAGCAACAGTTCTTCAAGCTCAAGCAGTTCACCTTCCTCACCATCGAGTAGTAGCAGTTCTTCAAGCTCAAGCAGTTCACCTTTCTCATCATCGAGTTCGAACAGCTCCCTTCCATCTTCATCGTCGTCATCATTCGTTTCTTCGAGTTCAAGCAGCAGCAGCTCCTCAAGCAGCGGGATGATGGTCCCTTCGCCCTCGGCTTACTACGACTGCCAATGTGACGGCGATTTGCGGGATTTGATGGGGATCATCAATCCAGGAACCGGTCTTGATTTTTCGGTGAATGACACTCCGGGATTAGTCACTGGAAAGTGTAACAACGGTAGGGAAATACTTTTCGAGTATAATTTTTATCACACACACAACTATATCTTCAATCCAGCGCTTTCTAGTGCCTTGAGTATTGTGATGTGGTTTAAACCGAATGCGACAGGTGCTTCCGTTCTCTTTGAGAAAACGAACGAATACCAAGCGATGATCGATAGTTCCGGTCAGATGATCTTTCGGATCAAGACTAGCAGTACCAGCAGTAGTTGGGACAAAAGTGTCACCGTGAACGCTTCGATCGAAAGCGATACCTGGTATCAGCTAATTGCCTGGATCGATCCAAGCAACGAGATTGGACTCAGTATCAATGGAGAGGCGGCAGTAACCGAGCCTTTATCCTTTGGTCAATGCGCCCAAGACGGGAACAATACCATCTGGCTGGGGTATTCGGCCTCGGGAGGAGCAACTGACTTCGAAGGGGCGATTGATGAGATTGGTTTCTTTCTGAGTACCCTGGACTCTGATCAACGCGACGCGCTCTACAACAGCGGGAACGGGATGTTCTTCGATTCCGATACTGAAGAATTTATGCCCTGCGGAATGATTACCCCACCGCCCTGCCAGGGCAGCAGTAGCTCCAGTTCGTCGTCGTCCTCTTCAAGCTCCTCCTCGAGTTCTTCGTCAAGCTGGCCCTCCAGTTCGTCCTCATCGTCCTCCATTACCTCCGGTCAGGAATTGTGCGACGGCGAGGAAGCCGGTGACAATCAGTCTTATCCCGAAAGCGAGTCGAGCGACACACAGGGAAGCAGTTGTTCGCTTTGCTGCGAAGATCCTTGGTCGCCGCCCGTTTCCTGCGAGGGACCTTACCCGGTGCGCTATGCCAACGGGCAGCTTCGTCTCGATGAAATGGATCTGCGCTCGGGCGGCTTCGGAATGCCGTGGGGCCATCAGCGCAGCTACGGCAACCGGCTCAACGATTTGAGCCCGGGCTCCAACCCGAACGGAGCGCGTTGGCGGGTACGCCAGATGGCTTACCTCAAGTACAGTGCGACCCAGGTTACGATCGTCTTCGGGGCCAGCGCGACGCTGCGGTTCAAGCCAGCGAGTGGCGGAGGCTGGGAGCCCGCCTTCACCAGTCACGCCGCATTAACGCACGATGCCACCAAGCAGGAATTCACCCTGACTCGCAAAGACGGCACCCGATGGGTCTTTTTCGACAACAGCGTTTCCTTGCCACAAGCGCTGCGCGGTCATCTCAAACAGATGATCGACGGGTTCGGCCACGTCACCTGGGCGACCTACAACGCGAATTTTCAGTTGGAGAAAATGGAGTTTTCCTCGGACAACACCAGCCAATCCAGCGGATACTACTACACCTATGTGGGAGCGGGGGACAATGCCGGAAGATTGGAATCGGTGACCTTGCGGGTCAACGGCACCAACGTGCACCAAGCCCTTTACGAATACTACGAGAACGGCGACGACCACGGAGCCACCGCCGATCTGAAACGGGTCTCGATTGGTCAATACAACACCTTGACGTCCGGCTGGGAACTGCTGCGGCAGAGTTATTACCGGTATTACCTGGCGGATGAGCCGAACGGGTTTGCTCACGCCCTCAAATCGGTGGTCGGAGCCGAAGGTTACGCGCAATTGCTTCAGCGGGGGATCGATCCTGAAACTGCCAGTGACGACCAAATTGCCTCGGCAAGCACCTACCTATTCCAATATGATGACAGTCAACGCGTTAGCGAAGAGCGGATTCGCGGGGGACGGGAAACCTATCTCTATGAATACGATCCGAACCCAAGCGCGCCCGGCCCAACGGACTACAATACGTGGGCTTTGAAAACCACCGAGAAGCTGCCTGACGGCAGTCGCCGCGTTGTCTACACCAACCCGAAAGGCACCACCATCCTCAACAAACTTGAGGACGTAGCGAACGCAAAAATTTGGTATCAGTACTTGGAATACAACAACGAGGGCCGGGTCACAGTGTCGGCCAAGCCTTCGGCGGTGCAGACCGTAAGTGAGCCCTCCGGGGCTAACAATAGCCTGACGGTCACCCTCAAGCCGAACGAGGGAATGATCTACCTCAACGAATACTACACGGTGACTAACCCGGCTCAGGGCGAGGTCGCCACCTACCAGAAAAAGCTCTCGGTCAAGAAAGGCAACAGCGGGGCGCTCGCTCCAATGCGTAGCGCGACCTACAAAACCCAGACCGTGGCCGGAGTCAGCATCCATCCCTTTGCCAGTAACTCGGTTTACCCGGAAACCAACCAACCCTCGACCACGACTTACACCTGCATCTATTTCACCGAAGATGGGGGATCGAGCGATGGCGGCAACGTCCCGGTGACGCAGAACCCGGCCAACCAGATCACCGGAGACACCGTGATCGAACAAACCGAAATCAGCTACAACGAAGTCAGCCAGGCCGTCCTCACCACCCAATATCTGCGATTCCATGACGCCACCGGCTACGGATCGCTCAACGGTCCGAACGACGCCCAACCCAAAGCCCGGCGTATTTACCAGAGCAGTTACTTCGACCCAATTGGGCGCGGGATCGCCCAAGTTTCCGTCGGCACCAACGGTGGAGCGATTTACACCCGACCGGATGATGTGCCGGAACGTTCCGATTTGGTCATCGTTAGCAGCACGCGCTATGGTCAAAGCGGTGAGGCCGTCGCCTCGATCGACCCCAACGGGATCGAGACGCGCTGGATCAATGACAACGTCGGAAGACGAATCCGTCTCCTCGAAGGAATCAATCCCTGTCAGGAATACACCGAAACCAGCCCGTGTTGCCGCCCGGTGATCGACCCGTGTCACGAAGCTCCCCGAATCACCGAGTTCGCCTACAACGCCGATGGGCAGATGGATCGCCTGATCCTGTTCAACGACGAAACCGGCAACCAAGTCACTCGCTGGGTCTATGGAACCACGCTCGAGGATTCGCTCATCGCCCGCAGCGACCTACTCCGCGCCAAGATTTACCCGGAGAGCGACGATGAAGGTGACCCGCTCCATGATGGGCTGGACGGCATCTACAACCGAATCGAATACACTTACAATCGCCAGGGCGCCATCACCTCGATGCGTGACCCGAACGAGACGGTTCACCTCTATGATTACGATTTGCTCGGTCGCCAGACTCAGGATCGGGTCGTGGCCTTCGGCGATGACATTGACCAGAGCGTCAAACGGATCGGCACCAGCTATGAAGTGCGTGGCATGGTCGCCACGGTGACCAGCTACGATCAATCCGGCGTCGGGGTCGGCAACGTCGTCAACGAAGTCGCCTACCAGTATGGCAACTTCGGGCAACTGACCGAAGACAGCCAGGCGCATTCCGGAGCGGTGAACGGATCCACCCCGGCGGTGGGCTACGCCTATGAAGACGGCTCCACCGGCAACACCGTCCGTCGCACCTCCACCATCTACCCGGATGGCCGCGCCGTCCAGACCCTCTACGGCAGCG
>CAYGQD010000135.1:0-19525 GCA_964351855.1 uncultured Verrucomicrobiales bacterium | reverse complement strand
GATCTACACCAAACTTCGTCGCCGTGGCGGTGCCGGGGTTGGGATCGAGCTGACCGGCGAGGAAGAGCACGCTGTCGCGGATTTCTTCCGCCGTGAGGCGTCGCCGATGTTGCCGTCCGAAGAACTGATTCTTGGGGTCCGCTTCAACGAGCGATACGGGAGCTTCGGTGCTGAGTTGATAGGTGCGACTGAGAACGATCTGCCGAATCAGGCTCTTGATCGAACCGCCGCTCGTTCGCAGCTCACTCGCCAGGTAATCGAGCAACTCCGGATGGGTGGGTTTTGAGCCCAACGCGCCGAAGTTATCGACCGAAGCGACGATCCCGCGTCCCATCAGATGATGCCAAACGCGATTCGCCATGACGCGATCCAGGAGCGCGTTTTCCGGGGACGTCATCCATTCCGCCAATTGGAGGCGCCCGCTTTCGCCCTCGTCGATGGTGGGCTGCGATCCATCGTGCAAGGCCAGGGGAAAATTGCGGGGAACCAACCGACCGAGTTGGCCGGTTTCGCCGCGAACCCGCAGATGGATATCGCCCGCGTCCTTGGCATCGCGCGGCGCCATCGCCATCTCTTCTTTGCTCAGCTCCTTGATCAGTTTATCGAGTTCCTTCTTCAGCTCGCCCTCGGTCATGCGGAAGAGCGAGTTTTGCGCCAGCTCACCTTCGATCGCGGCGAGAGCCACGGCTTCGCGCTCGATGTCTTCGACCGCGATGAACTGGACCGCGTCCACGATCACGAAACCATCCGTCCCGCCGGTCTCGATCACGACATTCGCACGACCGCCTTTTTCGAAGCGAAACTGCCCGATTGGCTGAAACAGCCCAACCACTTCAGGAGTCCGGGTTTCGTCCAGGGTCACATCGTGATCGCCATCGAGGGTTTGGATTGTGATGGGGACATTGCTCGCCCGGGCGGGCCCCGCGTTGTAAGCGACGCGGACTTCGTAAACTCCATTTTCCGGCAGGCTGGCCCGGAAAACGGCCCGCTTCTCGCCCTTGCCTTTGCGATCATCGTGAATGTAGCCCGCCCCGAATCGGTTCGCGAACAGGCTGGAGGTGGGCCATTCGCCGACGAGTTCGGCATCCGTTTCATCATAAATCACCCCGGCCAGCGGCAGATTATCCGGCGTCATTTTACCCCCGGCTTTTTTCATGAAGGATTTTTCGACGGTCAGCCGCATCGCGAGCTCCAGGCGCTCGACCCGCGCGGTCAGTTCCGAACGTTCCGGCTCCGGAATCGGCAGCGGCTGCTCCACCCAGCTTGCCACATTGACACAGCCGTTCCGCGTTCCCATCACCACCTGGGTCGAGCGAAAAATCCCCGCCATGGCGTAGTAGTCTTCCTGGGAAATGGGATCGAACTTGTGATCGTGGCAGCGGGCGCAACCCATCGTCAATCCGAGGAAGGCGCGGCCCAAGGTATCGACCTGCTCATCTGCGGTATCCAACCGCAGCTTCTCCTTGTCGCGTTCCGTCAACATCTTTGGGCCGAGCGCCAGGAACGTCGCCGCGACGAGTTGCTCCGCGCGTTGGGCATCGTTCTCCGCAGGCAAGAGATCGCCCGCAATCTGATGCTTCACGAATTCGTAAAAAGAACGATCCCGATCGAAGGAATCGATCACGTAGTTCCGGTAGCGCCAGGCATGGGGAAAGGTGAAGTTGCGATCGCCGCCGTTGGAATCGGCGTAGCGAGCGACGTCCAGCCAGTGACGGCCCCACTTCTCGGCAAACGAGCGGCGGGAGAGCAGATCATCGACGATGGCTTCGAACGCTTTTGGCGTCGGCTCCTTCGCGAACGCTTCCACTTCCCCACGGGTTGGTGGCAGACCCACGAGATCGAAATAGAGGCGGCGAATCAGGGTGCGAGGCTCGGCATCGGGTGCGGGAGCCAGGTTTTGCGCTTCGAGCGGTGCGAAGATAAAGGGATCGATCGGATTGCGAACCCGGGCTGGATCGCGCAGTGCGGGAGTGTCGGGGCGTTGGTGCGGGCGAAAGGTCCAGGAATTGCGGGCCGCTTCGTAGTCGATGGGCTCATCGCGAACCGCTCCCGCCAGCTGTTCATCGCGAGGATCCGGCGCGCCCATCGCAATCCACCGTTCCAGGATCGCGATTTCTTCATCCGGCAGCTTGGTTTTCGGCGGCATCTGCAGACTGGGATCCAGATAGCGGATGGTGTGGACCAGTAAGCTTTCCTCGACATTTCCCGGGGTGACCGTCGGCCCGCCATCGCCACCCATTTGCCAGCCTTCCCGACGATCCAGCCACAGCCCGCCCTTGCGCTTCCCAGCCTCCTCCGAGTGACAATCCAGGCAGCGCTCCGCTAAAATCGGCCGAACCTGATTCTCAAAAAACGCGTTTCCATCGATCGCCAGAGCCGCTGGGGCGGCGAATCCGAGGAAAGCAGCGGCGATCTGCACATAAGCTGGGGTTTTCGCGGGCATTTGCTGTAACAAGGCAGGTTCACGGGAATTTGGACACAAAAATTTCAACTCGTGCGGATTCGGGGTTCGGTGAAGGATTGGTGTGCTGGGTTGATTTCATAGAATTCGTCAGCAAAGGAACCGATGGAAAACGGAGAAGAATTGTGCTTCGTTTCTCGGTGATGACTGTCATTGATTACCCTCATATCCAGATTGGTGAAGATGGGGTCGCCCGCATTGGATCGAGTCGATACAAAGTGGTTCATCTTGCCGGTGAACACTTCTACCACGGATGGACGGCTGAGGAGTTGCTTCGCCAGCACACGGACTTGAAGCCTGAAGAAGTCTACTCGGCTCTGGCCTATTTTTACGATCATCGCGAGGAATTGCTGGATCAACTCCGCACGAGCGGTGAGGCAACGGAGCGACTGCGGGCGGATCATCGAGCAATCTCCCGAGCGGAATTCTTGGCCAGGAAGTAATCTAGTTGACTCACCCCGGCAAACACGTCGGAAGTGTGGGAATCCGTCAGGATCCTGGAGACAAATCCCTTGAGTGCCGTTAGACTCTCGGACGATGAAAGCCTATCCGATCAGACTCGTCGAAGGTCAGGACCTGAAGCAGGAATTGGACGCCCTGACGCGGCGTTATCGTTGGGATGCGGCTTGTATTCTCACGGCGGTCGGTAGTTTGACGGAGGTGGCGATTCGCTTTGCCGATCAGGCGGATGTTTGCTATTTGAGCGGGCATTTCGAAATCGTCAGCCTGACGGGGACGCTTTGTGAAGACGGTTCTCATCTTCATCTGTCGATCAGCGATGAGGAAGGGATCACGCAGGGTGGGCATTTGAAAGAAGGGGCGCTGGTGGCAACCACGGTGGAGCTGGTCCTGGGGATTCTCGACGGTTGGCAGTTTCGCCGGGTCTTGGATCTCACGACGGGGTATCCGGAATTGGAGATCGGCACGAGCGGCGATGGTGGTCCGCTTTAGCGGGACGAAAATGCTTTCTTTGAGGAATGTCCGTGCGTTCTTGCGGTCGATGAAGCTGCCTCCCATTGCTGTTGTTCTCACTGTTGCGGTTGGCCTGTCCAGTTCCGGCTGGTCGCGCGATCTGGAAACCGTGAAGGTGGAGGAGTTGGCGAAGTCGACCGTGAGCTGGGACGGGACCACGCTGCCAGCTTACCCGGAAGGCCAACCGGAGATTACCATCCTACGCATCACCGTTCCGCCCCAGACCGCGCTCCCGAAGCACATCCATCCCGTCATCAACGCGGGAGTCTTGATTGAGGGGAAGCTGACGGTGGTGGCGGAGGATGGAAAGACGCTCCACCTGGAGGCTGGTGATTCCATCGTCGAACTCGTCAACAAGCAACACTTCGGAAAGAACGAGACGGATGAAACCGCCCAGATCATTGTTTTCTATGTGGGAATCGAGGGAGGAAAACCGATCACCGTCAAGCAAGGAGAAGGGCACGGAGATCACTCGCACGAGTAGTCAGGCCTACACTAGCTGAAGGTCTTCGATCAACGTATCGCGGAAGGCCTGTGCTGCGGGCCGACTGGAAAAGAGCGGGGTGATGGAGACAGGGCGGCCGGCGACGGGTTTCAAGCTGAGGACGAAGAAGGGGATTTCGTTGTAGGAGGCCGCGTCTTTGACTTCGATGGAGGCGATTTGATCTGCGGACCAAGCCATCGTTCGAGTCTTTCCGAAAAGGGTCTTGCTGAGGCGGAGTTGGCCGGGGGTGGCTTCAAGCGCGTGTTCGCCATAGTTTTGCCAAAACCCGGACCGCAGGATG
This sequence comes from uncultured Verrucomicrobiales bacterium, assembly GCA_964351855.1. Taxonomy (GTDB): domain Bacteria; phylum Verrucomicrobiota; class Verrucomicrobiia; order Verrucomicrobiales; family DEV007; genus JBCDHN01. Next base: position 15,307 of record CAYGQD010000135.1, on the reverse strand, counting down.
GCGATGCCAGCAATAAAAAACAAGCCGCCAAAGAGTCGCGCCGGAAGAAAAGGGACGAGTTGGATCCCAAGGCCGATCCCGGTGAAGATCCATCCCAAAATCAGGCTGACGTTCGCTGGGAGCTTGTGACGGCGGGGCGGAAAGGCGTAGCTTCCCCCCGACCCGCTGCCGGGGCGAACGTCGATCTTTTCGGATTGGAAAGCGTTGGCCCAGGCAGAACGATCCAGCGGCGTTTCGTCGAACCCGGCGGCAATCGCCAGCTTCCCGGACTCTCCGGGTTCAGCATCCCGCCCATGGAAGACGGGGAGCAAAAAGGGTCCCACCGAGCTTTGGCCGCCGCCATCACCCTTCAGGGTCCAGCGTACGCCGAGTCCGGTGTTGCTCCAACTGCCGCTCATCGGTAACCCCGGCGGAAGCGTGAAGGAGATGGTTCGGCTTCGAGCGCTTTCCGCGCTGACGATTGCCTCACCCTCCCAGTTGTTTTGAGTCTGCGAAGATTTTCCGCTGCCGATGGTTTCTTCACATCGGATGGTCCAGGTTCGGAGCGCGTGTTGCATTCGGTAAGCCGAGGCGGCGGAATTTTCCAGATCCAGCTGATAGCTCTCTCCGGTGCTCAACCCCTGAGGGGGAAGTTTGAGGACGTAGCCGGTGGCGAGGCGATGGTTCACGAAGGAGCGTCGTGTCAACCAGATGGCAACCAGGCTCACTGCGATGATGACCAGGGAAACGACCTTACTGATCGTATCGGATTCGGGTTCGGTCAGGACGAGGTAGCTCATCCAACCGCCGAACGAAGCCAGGACCAGGGCGATGTAGGCGAAGAGCCAGTGCCAGGGGTGTTTGGCTACCTTGGCCACGCCGCGTTCCCAGTCCGTGCGCCATTTCCAGGGCTCCCCGGGCCAACGTTTCTCCAATCGGATTTGGCGTCGGCTTTGCCGAATCCCGATTGTTGCGCCCGTCATCAGCGCGAGACCTACGCCACCGTGAGACAAAGCAAAGATCCCCAAAAACAGGGGCGAAAGCGAAGCCCGAGGCCGTTCAAGGGTGCTTTGATCCGGATTCCGAGGATTTACCCAAACGGCCATTTGCTCTCCGAATTCCTTCGCGTCACGGGCCCGCTCCCACACGCTGGTTTCGTTGTCGTCAAAGGATAGAACCGTCGAGTTGTGGCCGGTTTTGCTGTACCATTGACCATCCCAACGGTAGCGATATTCCAAGGTGGAGAGATCGTCGGCCGATTCAGGGACGGTTTCGATCGTGGCACTCGCCTGTTCCCAATTGCGGGCCTGATGAATGTTCCAACAGGTCAACCAACCGCCGAACAGCAGAGCGAGCCCGGGGATGGCGAAGGGCAGCGAAAAGAGGATCATGCAGCCGCCGCCGGCCACTTTCCCGACGCTCTTGAGACTTTCGACCTTGCCGGCGGGTGGGGGACTCCAGGAGTGTGTGGGCATCGCGTGAATCCTATTTCCGAAAACGGAGCTTGGCCATCGCAATTCCAAGGCCAGGAAGAAGTCCCTTAAATCCAGCGATTCTCCCTCACCGATGCTGAATCGTCACCCTCACGTACGAGAAGATCGTAATCCTGGTAGGAAATAAAACGTCTTTTTGAGCGGAGTTTCCGCCAATTGCGTCTGACTAACCGTCTCCTAAAGTTCTAGGTAGAGGCCCGTCCTCACAAACCCCTCACTCAGACATGAAAACCCCTCACTCTGACCCTGTCACCTGCCAGGTTTCCTGCGCGGTGACCCAGGCGGATGTGGAAGCGATGGACTATTGGCTCAATGAGACCGCCGTCGCCAATCCACCCACGCAACACGCTCTCTGTTTTGCGATTCAACGGCTCGTTCTTCCCGGCACCAAAGTCCGGCTTTGCCAAGCCTGCGACGGAAAGATGTGCGCCCGGCTCGGCGAGAAAACTGCCGTGGAACTCCCACCGAACGTTGCCGCTTGGTGCCAGCTCGCCCTCACCGGAGTCCCCGTCGGCCCGACGGCGGCGAAACTGGAGATCCCGGGAGAGTTGCTGCAACCCTCGCTTCGGACCCCGAAGCCGGAGCTTGTCTCCACGGTGAAAAGGCGGCTGCCGAAGCCATGCAAAGCGTTGGAGATGGTCGAAGCTGCCTAAACCACCTGTCCGAAAACGGCCAGCGTGAGCGATTTACGCCATCGTTCGCCGAGTTAGCGTGGTAACTCCGCCACCGGTTCCGCATCGGTTTTGATCGAAGCGAGAAGGCGTGTGAGCGGGGTAGATGCTTTGAAGCTGCCGTAGCGCGTTTCCAGGTTGGTCAAGCCCCTGGCGGCAGCCACGAGCAGGCGCGGGACCCAGTTCTCGATCACGGGAAGATTGATCAGCAGCCAGATCGAGGCCACGGGCATCCACACCACCCAGTTCCACCCGTAGGACAGGCAGACAAGCGTGGGCAGAATCAGCCCGTAACCGACGGCGACCGTCAGTTGGGCCCAGAGCAGGGTATCGCGGGAGTTGTTGTGTGAGTTCATGTGTTTCAGGTGGTTAGCGAGAACAGCAACTTCCGCGCCAGGAGAACCAATTAATGTTCACCAACGAACGATTGACGTGGCCCGAATCGCTTTTTGGACCGCGAGTGCGAATTCGGAAACTTTTTTCGACAAGCTTGGTGGGTTTGATAGTCTAGTAACACGATGCTAACTCATCAATGGGCGATCAGCGCCCGGCCAGATCAAGATCAAGCCCGCCGGTTGGCGGAAGACTTCGGGTTAAAGCCGTTGGTCGTGGAATTGCTACTCCAACGCGGGTTGGATGATCCGGAGGAGATGAAGCGCTTTCTCCATCCGAGGTTGAAGGACCTGAGCGATCCATTTTTGATGCCCCAGATGCGCGAGGCGATCGATCGCATCTTCCAGGCAATCGATGGGAAAGAATCAGTCGTGATTTATGGCGATTACGATGTGGACGGGGTGACCTCGGTGACCCTGCTCCATGCGTTTTTGAAAGCCTACGGGCTGGAGGCGCAGACGTTTTTGCCCCATCGCATGGATGAGGGCTATGGCCTGAATGAGCAGGGGATCGAGCGGCTCTTGAACGAATTTTCCCTGGACCTGTTAATCGCGGTGGACTGCGGAACGTCCTCCGTGGAGCAGGTGAAGCAGTTGCGAGAGAAGGGGATCGACGTCATTATCTGCGATCACCACGAGTGCAACACGCCGGAGAACCTGCCGCCCGCCGTGGCCCTCGTGAATGCGAAGCTGGGTGACGACTACCACTACCTCTGTACCGCTGGAGTGATGTTCAAGGTCGGTCACGCGATGCTAAAAGAGCGGCGCAACCCGAATCTCAATCTGAGCGAGTGGCTCGACATCGTCGCGCTGGGAACCGTGGCCGATCTCGTGCCTTTGGAGGCGGAAAACCGAACGCTGGTGCGGAAAGGCTTGCAGCAAATGGAGCGGACCGTTCATCCGGGGCTGAACGCCCTGAAAAGCGTCGCCGGCGTGGCCGCTCGTCCCCTCGCCTACGACATCGGCTTCAAGCTCGGGCCGCGCCTCAATGCCGCAGGCCGTCTCGATACCGCACAAGCCTCCCTGGAACTCCTGATGTGCCAGGATCACGAGGAAGCCCAGAAGCTGGCCCAGTTCCTCGATACCCAGAATCGCGACCGACAGGACTTGGAAGCGCGGATTCGGGATGAAGCTTTGGGGATGCTGACGGACTTCGATGGCGAAAAAGACTTCGGGATCGTTTTAGGGCACGAGACCTGGCATCCCGGCGTGGTCGGAATCGTGGCCTCCCGAGTCACCAAGATGTTCCATCGGCCAACGTTCATCATCGCGTTTGATGAAGACGGAGTGGGGAAGGGGAGTGGTCGCAGCGTGGAAGGGATTTCCCTGGTTGCCGCGATCAATTCCTGCCGCGATCTCCTCATCGCCGGTGGTGGTCACGAAATGGCGGCCGGCGTTTCCCTGAAGCTGGAGAATCTGGAGGCGTTTCGCCAGGCCTTTGGCGAATACATCAAGGCGAACGCCAATCTGGAGAGTCTCCAACCGAGGCTCGATATCGACCTCGTGGCGACGTTCGATCAGCTGAATCTAGAGCTGCTCGATAGCTACGAGCTGGTGCACCCGATGGGGATGGGAAATCCCGCGCCGCTCCTCATGAGCCGCCGCGTGGACGTAACCGAGGCCCCGCGAGTCCTCAAAGAAAAGCACCTGAAGCTTCCCCTGATGCAAAACGGCTATAAAATCGATGCGATGCTCTTCAATGGTGCGGACGAGGAATTGCCCCGTCCTCCCTGGGATATCGCCTACCGGATCAGCCGCAATATTTTCCGGGGTCGCTCCAGTTTGAGCGTGGTGATTGAGGCACTTCGAGCGGCAGAATGAGGCGAGGATTCCGAGACTGAACCAATCCTGACAAAAAAGATGAGATTTTTTTCCTTTTCTCCTTGATTCTGAACCTGTTTCAGAAGACTGTCAGGTTCCCAATTCTTTTGGGGGGGAATTAACAGCCTCATTGGACTTCGGTCCGGTGAGGCTGTCTCGCGTCCAGGATGCGCGAATCGAGGACGTCAGAAAATACAGGAGGGGTAAATTCCTGATAATCAGGCGGATAAGGCGACGTCGGAATCGAACTTGTGCCATTCCACATCCACTTTCTGGACGCGACCAAATCGATCCGCATATTTCACGAACCCGTTTTCCGCGCCGTACTCATGGACCATTTTGGTCACTTTCACGTCGAAACAGCAATACTCGGCGATTTCCATGATTTTTCCTTCGCGCCACCAGCGAATCGCCTGAATTCCTTCCGCCGTTTTCCCCATCCCGAGAGAGGCCGCCGCCACCGCTTCCAATTTGGGCCGGTGATCCAGCTTTTTCTCCAGTTCGATCATTAGATCCAAACTGCGAATCTGACTGTTGAGATCGAGAATCGTGTAACCCTGGAGCACCTCATAATCGAAGCTGATGTGATTGTAACCGATGACCAAGTCCGCTTTCAGCAACTGCTCAACCAAGGCATCCGCCTGCGATTCCCCAAAAATGCGGTATTGGCCGGTTTCCGTGCTGAAGGTGACCCCGATCGACATCCCCATCCGATCCTTATAGTTCCAACCCCCCACGTCATTGGCGGAACGTTGCGTTTCGAGATCGAAGTAGACGAAGTTCGGCATGGCCTCAGCCTAGCGTGATCGAGCTTCGATTCCAGCGGAAAATGTGGATCTGCTAGTGTCGTCTGTTGGACGGCCTACACTAGACCAGTTCTTTGATCGGCTGGCCGATATCCACCAAATACTGGGGACGGCCGGTTGTGTCGATCACCGTGGTTTTCAGCGGATCGATCCCCAGATTGTGGTAGAGTGTCGCAATGACGTCCTGATAATGGATCGGGCGTTCGGTCGGCTCTGACGCGGTTTTGTCGGTCGCACCGAGAACCTGTCCCGCCCGCATCCCGCCTCCGGCCATCATTCCCATCGAGACCCGAGGCCAGTGATCGCGGCCTCCGTTGCTGTTGATCTTCGGGGTGCGGCCAAATTCGCCCCAAGCCAGCACCGTGACGTCGTCCAGCATCCCGCGTTCTTGCAAATCCGTGACCAAGGCGTGGAAGGCGAAGTCGAAAACCGGAACCAAATCACGCATCCGGGTGAAGTTGTTGCGATGGGTGTCCCAGTCGCTCAGAGAAACGCTGACCACCCGAGCTCCGGCTTCCACCAACCGTCTCGCCAGAAGCATCTTCTTCACCGCATGGGGCCCCTCCGCCGCGTAGTAGCGATCCGGGTTGTCGTTCCAATCCGGCGTAAACTGCGCCAAAACTCGCGGATCCTCCTTCTCCAGATCCAGGGCATCGGCCAGCTTCCCGGAAGTCAGGATTTGCATCGCCTGCTGGTTGAATTGATCCATCGCGCCCATCGATCCGCTGGCATCCACGTCTTTCCGAATCCGATCCAACCCGCGCAACAGCCCCAATCGATCATCCATCCTCCCGAGCGAAATCCCGTCAGAAAGTCGCAGCTCTGTTCGTGGTGCCAGTTTCTGAATCCGGGCTAATTCCCCCTGCATTCCCGGTTCCAGCTCCCGCTGAAATTGCTGCGATATGTCCGGCTGAAACGGCTTGAAGGCTGGACCTAAAAACCCAGGTCGCGCGCTGTTCCGCACCTGGCCGCGCCCTTGCATGATATCGATAAAAGCCGGTGCCGAATCCCCGGGCGAACCGAGCAAGTGATTCACGATACAGCCCATTGCCGGTCGCCCACCAATTCCGGCCAGAGTGCTGCTATCGAACCCGCTCTGACACTGAAACGCATCATGCCGACTTGCCGCGCCGACCAGCGATCGCAGAAAGATCAGCTGATCCGCGATTTCCGCCGTTTTTGGCATCAGCTCGGTCACATGAAAACCGGGGATCTTCGTGGGGATCGAGGAAAACTCGCCCCGGATCTCGCGCGGCGCTTCCGGCTTGGGATCGATCATGTCCATCTGGGGAGGGCCGCCATCCAGATGTAGGTGAATCACTGCCTTGTTCGAAGATCCGCGCTGGGAGGCTTCTTCCGCCCGAAGCAGGTCCGCCAGCCCGAAGCCACCAATCCCCAGCCCGCCGATTTGCAGAAAGTTCCGCCGTCGGACGCGGCTTTGCTGAGATTCTCCGGAAATCGTGAACATGGGTCTTTGGTTTCGGTGAGGGCTAAGCTCACCTGGGTCAATCACGACTGAACCACGCCGGATCTTACAAATCCGGACGTCCGCCTCCACCTTGACACCGGCATCGCCCGCGATTCCCGTCCCGCATGTTTGATTTTGATACGGTTCATCCTCGACGCAACACCGGCTCCCTGAAGTGGGATCGCCGACCGGATCTCGATCCATTCTGGGTCGCGGACATGGATTTCACCTCGCCCCCGGCGGTGATCGAGGCGCTGCAGAAGCGCGTTGCCCACGGGATCTTCGGTTACCCCACCCCTCATCCCGGTCTGGAAGAAGCCATCATCGCTTATCTCGCGAAGCGGCATCAGATCGAACTCCCGGCGGAGAAACTCGTTCACCTCGGCGGGCTCGTTCCCGCGCTTTCTCTTGCGGGCCGGGCGTTCGGTGGAGAAAACGGCGCTGTCGTCACCTGCACCCCGGTCTATCCGCCCTTCCTCAGCGTCCATCAAGATTCCGGCTTGAACCTCATTAAAGTTCCCCAAGTCATTCGCGAAGACGCCTGGACCTTCGACTGGGAAGCCCTGGAAGCCAGCGTCACGCCTCAATCGCGCGTCTTCTACCTCTGCCATCCCCAGAATCCCCTCGGCCGCGTCTTCACCAAGGCCGAAGTCCTGCAACTCGCCGAATTCTGCGCCCGGCACGACCTCATCCTCGTTTCTGACGAGATCCACTGCGACCTCGTGCTCGACGAAGCCGCCACCCCCTTCTTCTCCGCCCTCCACCTCCCGGAACCGCTGCTCGATCGCACCATCGTCCTCCAGGCCCCCAGCAAAACCTACAACATCGCCGGTCTCGGTTACGCCTACGCCGCCATCCCCAACGACTCCCTCCGTCGCAAGTTCACCCAAGCCAAGGGCCACCTCATGCCAGAGATCAACGCCCTCGCCTACTTCGCCGCCGAAGCCGCCTACCGCGACGGCGAACCCTGGCGTCAGGAACTGCTCGCCTACCTCCGAGGAAACCGCGATCTCATTGCCGAGTTCTGCGCCAATAACCTGCCCGACGTCCTCGTCCCCCGGATCCAAGACACCAACCTCGACAGGCTCGACTTCCGCCCCCTCGGCATCGAAGATCCAGTCAAGCTGGCCGAAGAAAAAGCCGGCCTCTTCCTCTCCGACGGTGCCTTCTTCGGAGCCCCCGGCCACGCCCGCCTCAACTTCGGCTGCCCCCGTGCGAGTTTGCAGGATGCGTTGGAGCGGATTCAGGGGATGATTTAATTCGCGATCCAACGTCCAATGGAACGAGAGAAGCCGATCAATCCTAATCCGATGAAGATGAGGATTCCTGAACCGTAAGGTGAAACGGAAGTTGTGATGGCATAGTAGGAGTCATGCAGAACTGCCGTCGACTTCATCAGGATCACGTGGGTTTCTGGCGAGAGACGGCCCCACAAAGATGGAATGATCCGTGTCATCACGGTCCATCCTGCGCCCGAAAAGAAGCGATGCGGAAGCTGCCGTTCCAGCAGCTTCCGCATGCGTCGAGGACGGATCCCTTCGAAGGGAAGCTCGATCGAATCTCCCACGGCGCATCCAAGCAGGCATCCTTCTAGAGCAGCACGCCGATTTGGCATGGGACATGATGCGCGTTTCGGGCCGAAGTGTAAACCGTCTCGTCAGCGACCGCTTCTCGGGTTTGGGGCAATGGGTGCATTTCGTGGTGGGCAGTCGCTGACGAGACGGTTCGTCTTTGAGCAAGGACTCTTGATTTGTCGTTGTCAGGACGCTGAAGCCTGATTTAGGCCGATGAAACGGCTTTTCGAACCACGCCCGATACTTTTGAGCATTGGGTCACGGAGCGCTATTGCTTCTACGCAAAGCCTTGGGTTCGAGATCTTGTCCGGGTGGATGTGCATCACAAGCCATGGCCAGCCCTGGAGTCGATGTCATTTCCTTTGCGCATCAGGTCGTCTACTGAATGGCATCAACACGTTTTGCAAAGTCGTCCGCATGCGACTTGTTGAACGGCAAGGCCTGCAATTTTACGTAGAAATCCGCGCCGGTGGACTGCCCGATTTCCTTGGCGACCTCCTTCCTTCCCTCCACCACTTTCACGACCTTGAAGCGCTGCCCGGCATGAAAGAGCACCTCTTTTTCCGCATAGCCGCCGATGCCTGACTTGAGCTTTGGGTCATCGATGTTGACTCCACTGTGTGTTCCTCCCTTGGGAAGATCGATGTCCATGATCGTATTCGATTTCTTAACGAACTCGCTTTGTTTGACCCAGTCATCCATGGAATTGGCATGGGAGGTACTAACGAACCCACCGTCTTTCCATTCCTGATCAACGGTAAGCTGTTTCCGCAAATCCGGTCCCAGACTCGTGGCACGGAACACGCGCTCACCCTCATAACGCGGTAAGCCTTCCAACTCCTTACCAAGCGCCTTCAGGTCGGACCGAACTTCCGACAATGGCTTTTGAATCGTTTGACCGCCCACCATGATCATCGATTCGCTTTTGGTGAGCGTGCCGCCCCGCAACATCAGATTCGTCGCACGATAGTTGCTCAGCTTATATTGCTGTAGTCGTGGGAAAGCCGCGATCGTTGTCCATTGTCTGGGAGGTGACTGATCGCTTTTTTTGCCTGGGCCAGTCAAGACCGGAGCCGCCGGGAGTCCTCGGGTCGGATTGGGTCTCCCTGGGGACCCATTGGGCGGAGCGGCTTTTCCTCCCGGCTTCTTCGTCGTTTGCGTGATGGATTCCGGTTTCTCAACGACTTTTGGTTTCGATTTTCCTCCGCCTCCGAAGGCAAGTGAGCCACACAAAACGAAGATACTGAGAATCGCTGCGAGTTGTTGAGTCATTGTAGGCATGGGTAGCAGATTCAGTTCGTGCCCAGACGCTGTAAACGTGGTTGTTTGCAAACGGAAACCGGGACCTTCCGAGGCTATCATAGTTGACACTTCTCGAACACCTTAGTCGCCAACAAAACGAACGTCGATATCCCTTTTGACTTTCGCGAAAGAGCACTCTAACTCCGTTGATGTTCCGTCTACAATACCTCCTCTTGTTGACCATCCCGGTAGTTGGAATTCTTCTCACATCAGCTTTGGCGCATCAAGACAGCGCCATCACGGTTCTTCGATCGGAACCGCATGCTCTGCCGCCAGTTTACCAATACACTCAGGTGGAAGTCACTCCCGTTCGTCGCGATTCCAAACTCGGTAATTTGGAGTTCGAAGGAGAAGGTTATTTGTTCAACGGCACAGCCCGAAAACTCGCAACTGTCGAGATGCGGGGCCTGGAGGTCGTCTTCGATTCAACGCTTTCGTCTGAAGAAGCCCCATTGAACGACTGGCATGAGCAAGACGCTCTCTATGCGCTGACCATTTTCGCGGATACGGTTCGGATTCGAGGAAGGCTCCACTTACCGGGGACGACGGTTTCCATTTACGCTCGCGAGTTGATTTTGGAGGACACGGATGAAGAGACGGGATCGATCGACACGGCAGCTCGGCCCTATGCCACCCCAGCTTCCCTAACGCAAATGGATGGGTTGACAGGGACGGCGGGAGGAGACATCAACCTCGTGATCGCGAAGTTGTCAGCCGAGTCCGGCGTGACCCGATTCTTCACCAATGGCGCAGACGGTCAGGATCCGGTTCCTGGTCGATCGGCAGAGAGCGATGAAAGCATTGTTGATTGCGCGCCGATCACGCGCGTTCAGTACGTTTTCACCTCCAATGTGACCAAGATCCTCGACGATGCGAAAAAGAAGATCCCCAATAAAACCTTGGCCAACCTGTTGGATCCTAACAATATCGCGGGGAAAGGCGGAATGCTGAAAACTCCGCTGACCCTCACCTTTGCCAAGGCGGATTCCTTCACCAAAGTAGGGCTGAAAGGCAAGGTTCGTTTTCGGGTTTCAGTCGAAAATTCGAAGATCAGTTTTGATACAGGATGGGCGGATGGAAATGCTCAAGAGTATCCCGCGAAAGGTGTCAGCCTACCAAGCCCGGGTATCAACGCCATGGCTGGAGGGACACCTGGTGACGGAGGAGCAGGAGGAATTCTTCGGACATCCGTTCCTCTTATTGAAGCGATGGTGGACCTTGATGGAGGGCTGCCGGGAGCGGCCATTGGACCCTACGAAGGGATTCGGCCAGGGAATCCCATCCAGTGGAAGCACGTCAAGATCGCGCCTGAAATCACGATTCCGATCACGCTGGGGCTCGAAACGCCGAAGTTCGACATCAAGAATCCGTTGAATAGCAAGGTGATCGTCCCGAAGAAGGCTATGGGGCGCCCCAGTATTGCGAACGCCGATAAGCATACCATCACCGCCAGCGCCAAAGACGCGGATTGGGAATCGGAAAAAGGATTATCCGTGGAACGCGTTGAGGGAAGCGATGGGACAGCGGGGCAGATGGAACGTCTTCAGGACGGTCCCGCAATTTGGCTGCGCGTCGAGAATCTGGAGCCCTTAGTACAGCGCATGCGCGATGCGTTTCTCGCGGGCGATTTCGATACCGCGCTCCGGTTTTCGGAGCAGCTCGTGCCTCTCGTGGAAGGCGTGAATATCCCGGCAGGCCGGGCAGGCTATCCTCTTTACGCACTGCGAAGCGAAGTCTACTCCATGAGCCAGCGGTTGAGGAGCGAACTCGATTTCTTCGGCCACTCTCGGGACTGGGTTCCCATGCTTTCGCTTGAGGTTAGTTACTCGGCATTTGAGCGGGAAATCGAAAGCGCCATCCGCATCCTTGTTCTCGCCAAGGCACTGGAACGATTTGGCGACCGTGATGACGCTCGGAAACAAGCCCTTGAGGATGCGCTCGCTCAGCAGGAAGAATGGATCAGCAACTTACGGGGAACGTTGGAGCGCGCGCAGAGTGTCCTACCTGCGCTCGAAGCGGAGAAAGAGCGGCTCGACTTCGAGAGATACGGATTGCTCACCAAACTGAAAGAAAAAGAGAGAGAACTGGTCATTAAATTCCGGGCCGACAAAGAGCGACAACGCATGGCGCGCGCCATCTTTGCCGGCTTCAAAAGCACCTTGGAACTGGCCGCCTTCCAATCGCCCAAGGCCGCTCCCCTCGCGGGTCTGATGACCGGCATCGATACCTACCAATCCAGCCAACCTGGAAAGGTCGATGAAAGTGCGATCAGCGCTGCACTCAGCGGTCTCTTGAAGTCCAGTGATGTAGAGGAGGCGAGGGCGACGTTGGTCGCGCTCTCCGCCGGAGAAGCCTGGGTTCCTGAAGACTACGTGGATGAAATTCTGGGTCTCAGCGAGATCGTAAACGAGCTTACCGTCCAGCATGTTCATCACCACATCTCCCAGCACTGGAACGCGGAGGCAGGGACCGCATTTGCCGATTGGGAAGAACTCAGGGATGTCTTGGAAAGAGACTCCGACTTCAAAGAAGCGTTTGATCCCGTCGTCCTGTTGATGACTCAGCGGCAACTCTTCACGGAGAAGATCAATGAGGCCATTTCGGTCATCAATGACACGGCGGTCGAAATCCAGAACACGGTCTATGCGATGGACGCGTTGCAGCAAGCCAAGAGTAGCAATCTGCTCGACGTGGGAGCGCGAGATGCCGTTGCCCGCATTGCGGAACGTGCCAAAGTACGACTCATTCGGTACCAGTATAGCCTCGCGCGATCCTATGAATACCGCATGCTTGAACCCTGCCCGGTCGATTACACCCGCAACGCCCTGTTCGATCGATTGGCTAAGCTTTTCGACCTCGAGGCCTCCACGGATAAGGATGCGACCGAGTCCGCCCCGTTTTCGGTGGATTCAGATCTCATTAAGGAATTGCGCGCGGTCTACGAAGCGGATTTAAGAGCTATTGCGGCGCGGATTTGGGCAGGTTTCGACCAACGACCGCCCCTGATTGAAGAACAGCGGACCCTCACCCTGAAGGGCGCAGAACTCGATCCGTTAAATTTCGACGGTGCTCTGACCCTTGACCTGGGAGCGTATGGGTTGGTTACTTCAAAAGACTGGAACGCTCGCATCGCGAACATTGAAATCCTGCCGGATCGTTCCAGTGTACAGTTCCCTGACGGAATTGAAAACGCCCGGGTATCCCTCACCATCAGTCCGGGACGACGTTCTCAAATTCAGTGGTCGGACCAGAAGTATGCTTTCACTCATAGCTCCATGTCAGGCGCACGACTCGCTCTTTGGGGATACACCTGGGAACCCGGTTCGGCTGGCCAGGCGATCACCCTTACCGATGACTATCAAAGTCTCCTCGCCAGTCTCGTCGACCGTGATTTCGGTAATCAACATTTCACGCAACGTATTATGTTCCGTCCCGGCGCCCTTGGATCCATTCACCTCCACGTTGATGGTGCGGATGAGTTAGGCAGCCTCGGAGAGATCGAAACGCTGGTGCTGCGGTTTACCGTGCACATCAATAAGAAAGGTTGATCAGCGTTGGGGTGGGGAGGGCCTGAAACTCGTGCAGGAGACGACCGCAGCCCCTCAATTTGCCGTCCTGACCAAGCCGTCGCTGACGCGACGCTTCATCTTTGAGCGAAGGACTCTCGATTAGTAGTTGTCAGGGAGCTTGAACGCGGGACTGTTCCTTCATGTTCGAATGGATCTATTTGCCGGAGGCCTGGATTGCTCTGATCACGTTGACGATACTGGAAATCGTCCTGGGGATTGACAATATCATCTTTATTTCGATTCAGTCCGGGCGGCTTCCGGCGCATCAGCAGAACAAGGCGCGTTTGATCGGGCTGGGCCTGGCGATGTTCATGCGGATCGCTCTGTTGCTTTCGATCTCTTGGGTCATGGGATTGACAGAACCGCTCTTTGAAGTGTTTTCGCATACGGTGAGTGGTCGGGATCTGGTTCTGTTGTTGGGCGGGGTTTTCTTGATTGGGAAATCGGTCTTTGAGATCCATGAGAATATTGAAGGGCATGAAGCGAGTGGAACGGGGCGTGCGGTGGCCAATTTTGGAGCGACGATCGTGCAGATCCTGATTCTGGATCTCGTGTTTTCGCTTGATTCGGTCATTACCGCGGTGGGGATGGCGGATCATATCCCGGTGATGGTGATTGCGGTGATCATCGCTGTGATCGTGATGATGGTTTCGGCAAAGGCGGTGAGCGACTTTGTCCACCAGCATCCCACGGTGAAGATGCTGGCGTTGAGTTTCCTCCTCTTGATCGGGTTTACCCTAACCGTGGAGGCGCTCCATATTCATATTCCGAAAGGCTACATCTACTTCGCGATGGGCTTCTCGGTTCTGGTGGAGATGCTGAATCTGAAGGTGCGTGGGAAGTCGAAGAAGGGCGGAATCATCATCCAAGCAAGGACGGATGATCCGACGGCTGGAAGCTGATTCGGAACCTTCCGCATGGCTCTCAAGCTTAAAAAAGTTGACCTCGAAAATTTCGTTGGAAGTGATTCCTGTGTCGTCACTTAGGTGATTTGATTCACGCTTATTAGCAAGACTTAAAAATCTTGCCAGTTGTGATATTCATGTTTGCGAATAAATTGGCTTTCCAATTTCCTCGTGACTCCATCCACTGCTACCTCCCTTCCGGCGCCACGCTTTCAAGTTGTCGATTTTCTGCAAACCGATCCCCGGACGGACTTGCAGCGAAGTCTCGTTCAGTTTCTCCACGGTCCTTCGCGGGGTTTCTCTCGGAATGAACTTCCGGGATGGTTGATCGGAGATCGTCAGCACGGGTTGGACCCCTTTTTGGATTCGGCGATCGAGGCGTTCGGCTTAGAAGAGCGACCCGCTACTTTGGCCATTTTTGTCCCGGTTCCTGCTGACCGACCGTTGATGGCCCTGGCTGACGCACTCGAGCAAGTTTTTCCCGCGTTGAGGCGTTGCCAACTCTGCACCATTCCCTGCCGGAGTTGGGCCGCGATCGTGAAGGCCCACCTCGCCGCTCTATCCGATTCCGAGCATTTCACCCTGATTGTAGATCAAGTGGAAAGCCTGTTTCGGGCGGTGTTACCGGAACAGGAAAAGCAGGATTTCTTCCGCATTCTTTGTGAGTTAGCAGAGAGCCCGTTTGCCACGGTCCTCTTTGTGGTGGACGAAAACCAGTTGGATGCCTGTGCCGAGGTTCCCGTTTTGCGACCGTCTCTGGAAAGTTCGCGTCACCGATTTCAAATTCAAGAGATCGCCGTTCTAAGCGATGCCTATGAACAGGCCTGGAGGAATCGTGCCGTGCCGGAGCTGCATCGTCCGGCCAAACCGACCGATGTCTGGAGGTTGGAGGTAGAAAGTCGGCAACCCGCTCCGTGGCTCATCGGGCTCAGTTGTTTCGTCGCGTTCGCGCTGAGTGTCGTGACGGTGACTCAGAGCGGGAAGGTCTCAGAGTTCGTGCAAGGAATGACGAACGAACTCGAATGGCCTCCAGAGGCTGGCGAAGAGGTGCATCCGCCGATGAACCTGACGCCAGTGACTGGTCGATCGGCCGATTCGTTCTTCGATTCTGAACAGCGTCCGGTTGATACTCAAGTGCGTACGGATGATCCGGCGGCTTGAGGCTGAGGGGTTTTGATTGCAAATGTTCCAAGGGCACCGAATCTCATGATTGTGCCACGAACATCACCTGAATGAGTCACCTGCCGGCAGCCGACGCGCTGCCTAATTTGGCCGATCCTCTTGCGGAAGCGGTTGCGATTCAAATCGAAGCAACTGGGTATGCGAT
>CAYGQD010000134.1:0-19594 GCA_964351855.1 uncultured Verrucomicrobiales bacterium | reverse complement strand
AATTGAGCGGGGGCTTCGAAACGTTAGTCTCCGAAATATCGAGGTTTTGTCCAAGCCACCGAATCTTTAGTCACACCCAACTCTGGTTACTTCTATCCTCGTCGGGATCGGTTATTGAGAAACCGCCAATGATCGAAAAGTGAAATCGCCGGTTGTGGATCGCACAGCCTCATCAACAACATTGAGACTGACTGCACCAGTGATGGTTTTCGGAGTTGGTGATGGGGCTGATGCGCAGGCCAAAGCAAAGGTCACTGTGGTGCTGCTCCCTGGTGGAAGTGAGACAAATTGATTCAAATCATAGTAGAATCCGGGAAGCTTTCGTGGGTAACCAGGAAGTAGGGAAGATTTCTCAAGAGCAAAGCCACTGACACTGTTGAGGCTGTAACGAACTTGTGAGTCTGAGGTGGCCACTGCATTCAAATGTTGTTCACCATTGTTGCGAAATGTTCGGTAAATATCATGAAGGCTCGGAGTACCCGCATACACCCACAGGTTGCCATTGGAGGTATTAGCCAGTTTGAGAACGATTTCAATCCCTCTATTATTATCAAAAGAGGTAACACTTTCTGATTCGATTGCCAATCCTCCTATCTGTGTCCGAGCAATCGAAACCGTGTTCTTCGCGGGCGGCTTGGTGTTTGGGGTCGATTGCTGGGAGCCTTTTCCTGTGTATCCTTCAGCTCTCGCTCGGGAATTTTCCGATTGTTGAACTTTCTCCTCTAACCGTTGGATTTGCTCTTGAAATTCTGCGCTCATTTCTTTTTTGTTTTCCGAACTTCTAGAAAAACTCTCAAATTTCTCAGCGATCGTTTTAAGCTCCTTCTCTATGGATTCAGTTCGCGCAACTGCCCGATCCTTTTCGTTTAAAGCTGCATCAGTCTTTTCTTTTTCCACCTTCGAGCGGCGTTCGGCTTCAAGTGTTTGTTTGGTTAGGAACTCCACCTCCTTTCTCTGCTCATCAACTTGCCGCATCAACTCTGCAACTTGAGGACTGGATTGGTCGGGAATTTCCGTATCGTTATGATGAATGTAGAGCATACCCGCTACGCCAATTCCTGCCCCAACGATCACGATTATCAATTCTCGGAGAAAGACCTTCATCCTAATCAAATAATTGGTCGATTAAACACGAAGTCAACCAAAAGCAAAATTTCGTCTTCTTGCTCTGGACAACGAGCTTTGAAATCTCTAGAGATTCTGCTAATCACAGCCGTTTTTCTTTTTGATGCCGAGTCTCGAAGTCGCGGGTGGGGTGGTGGATGTAAAGAACTCGGATTTCCTTGAGACCGAGTTCGAAAAAGATATGGTAATTCCGGTAAGGAAGCGCAATTGCCTGGCGGAGCTTAGGATTGCGGAAAGCGATCGGTGCACAGGAAGGGAACCGCTCCGGGGTCTCACTAATTGCGGCCAAGGTTTTGTAGATCGCGTCGATGACAACCAGAGCGGCTTCAGGGTTGTCTCGGGCAATAACATCTCGGATTTCGGTGAAATCCGAATCAATTGATTCATGCTCCGAGTAATTCTTAGCCATGTGCTCTCTTCAGAACACCACGGTGATAGCGCAACCGTTCTTCAAAATGAGCCTTGGGATCGTCAATCCGGGTGAAAGGCCCCTCTAGGCGATCATGAACAGTCGCTTCTATCTGTTCCATGTCCTGACCGATCGATTCGTTGACACTGGCTTCGATCAAGTCATCAATCAGTTTGTCCCGATCATTGCTTGGCAGGGTAAGTGCCTCAGCCTTAACTTGTTCCAATGTTTTTGACATAATTTCATTCTATCATGAGGGATCAGGTAGTGCCAGGGGTGACAGAATGTGAAACCGAACTTGCCTATGTGACTCATAGTCCGTGGACCTATCGTAATCATCAGAAACAGTCTATGGGATGCCTCAAACGCCCGAAATTCTCACACGGTTTGGCAACCGATTGAGGGCTCTTCGGATTGAGCGAGGGTATTCTCAGGAAGCATTTGCTGAGATCTGCGACCTTGACCGAACTTACATCAGTGGAATTGAGCGGGGGCTTCGAAACGTTAGTCTCCGAAATATCGAGGTTTTGTCCAAGGCACTACGTATTCCGGTATCCGAGCTTTTCGAAGGAATTTAGCAGGCAAACCTGTTGACTTTAAGTCACATTCCGCAAATTAGTTGGGCATGAAATTCTTGAAGCGTCTCGGCCCAGATCCCCACGCAAATGGCGAACAGACCCCCGCCCTCGACTCTTGCCCTGATATCTGGGAGTTGGAAGATGGAGATTTCGCCGTGATTGGCATTACCATTACCGATGATGCGAAACTCAAGTTGCCAGCTACTGCGAGCTGCGGACCGGATGAATCGGTAGTTCGGGTTCCACGGAAAATTCTCGTCAGGGCAAGGCCGGATATCCCCAAGGCTGTTTGAGGGGGCAAACCTTTTCACACTGTGCGGGTTAGAATGAATCCATATGGGATTCACCGCATGGTTGATTGAAAACTGGACTGATCTCTTTCAGAGCGCCGGCATCATCGGCAGCCTTTGGTTTGCCAATCAATCCTTCCGGTTTGACGGAAAGGTTCGACGAGTAGCCAATCTTTTTGAGATTGCTGAGCATCAGCGGCAAATTTGGTCAAATTTCTACACGCGACCGGAGCTGGCGCGAGTTCGAGAACCTAACCTAGATCTTCAAAAAAGGCCAATCACGACAGAGGAAGACCTCTTCGTTACTCAAGTCATTCTCCACCTGAGCAATGTCTTTCATGCAACGAAAGAAGGGGTTATCAAGCCAATGGAAGGAATGGAAACGGATATCCAGATTTTTTTTGGAAAACCGATTCCCGAGGAAGTCTGGCGAAGACGCCGAGAGTTCCAGGATTCTGATTTCGTGCAGTTTGTTGAGGCGCTGCTCAGGTGAATCGAGGTGGTTCTAATGCCCTGGCACTTGAGATTTGTGGCTGGTTTCGACCCATTTCCCGACTCCAAAATCGAGTCCTTTCCGTCGCATATGATCGGCGATCGTCCGAACTCCTTGGGATACGCAGATCGGGTAGCTTTTGCTGTGTTCTCAAGCATCAGCAAAAATAACGACTCTATGAAAATTCAGTCAATACTGAGAACCTGAATTGAGGATATAGGCCGAGAATTTCAGGAAATTCGCTGCAGTAGCCGTTTTCTGAAACGATTTACCTGGCGAACAAGAAAGCCTCTAGGCGGAACTCAGATATCAGGGGGCAAGTGTGCCAATTTTGCTGCTGCCTCAAGCAACTCCAGAATTGCTTTTTCGTGTTTAACTGATCCATCCCAAAGGAGTCGAATAGCATGCTCTAACCGCTTGTTTTCCCGCCCCAAGACCTTTGGATCTATGCATAAATAGTCGCATATTTTTTTAAGGTGATCGGATGTTTTCCTGAAGTTTCCAGCCAGAATGCGACTCACTTGCGATTGGTTCATATTGGTCAATTCTGCGATCTTGACTTGGCTCAAACCTTTTTGTTTTGCGGCCTTACGGATGCGTTCCACCAAAACAAGCCTTTCAATCTCTTCCATTAAATATGCAAAAAGAGTTGCATATCTATGTGAAGTGTCAATGATCAATTAGCATGGCCCAGAATCACATAAATTTTGCCCCTAATTGTGAGATCAGTGGCCGAATGCCGGATCCCAATGAAAATGTGATCGCAGGCGTTCCTTGGGGTAGGTGCGATCACATTTTTACCCCGGCGTTTTGGTATTTTCGTTCGGCAATAGCGAATAATGACGGGTTGTATCAATTTCACCGCTTAGGCTCAAATCTCTTCGAAGAAGTTGCAGCATGCCTGCTGGGTGGATTTGGAATGCCCGCCGACGTCGGGCTGGCTGCATTCAATCGCCTCCGTGACCGAAATTTATTGAGACCCGGCGTTGAAGAAGTCTCAATCAACCGGGCTCTATCTGAGCCTCTACCAGTTAGTGGAAAGACGACCCGCTACCGATTCCCAAATCAAAAGGCAAGATATGTGAGTAGAGCCCTCGATAGACTTGGGGCAGAGTCTTTTCCGGTTGATGACGAGATCGAATTTCGTGAGAAACTTCGATCCTTGGAAGGAATCGGTTTCAAAACCGCTTCGTGGATCACCCGAAATTTTCTGAACAGCGATCGGGTCGCAATTCTCGATGTTCACATTCTCCGAGCCGGTCTGTTGGCTGGGATCTTTCGCCCAAGTCATGATGTCACGCGCGATTACCCGGAACTCGAAAGCAGGCTGATTTGTTTTGCCAATGGCTTAGGAGTTCGGCTATCACAACTTGACGCTGTGATGTGGTTCGAGATGCGCAAACTCGGATGGCTTGCACTTCAGACACTCGCTGCTCGAAAGCGTGGCGGTTTGTAGTTCAAGCCAATCGAAACCTTGATTTTTTTGATTGACTTTCGTAGCCATTACAAGATCGTTTTAGGACTATGTCAGGCTCTTCCGGCAGTGATGGTTATGGTCCCTCAGATGGCGGGGGGGCAGGCGTTGATTGTCATCATTTTGTCGAGCGGCTTCAACTCAGCTCTCCAAATCCTCCTGTTGTGGGAAACTTGAACCTTGGAGAAGTTCTCTCCGTTGCGCTCAACCAATCAGGCTCGGTCCCCATCCTTGAAGCGATTACGGTGTCTCAACAAGTCGCGGGTTCGTTAATTCCACGCGGGATGGCTCGCCTGATTGAGTGCATGGGCCAAGGAGTTAACTACAGTGCGACGATACTGGAAATCAATGGAGGTTTGGTAAATGTGGAAATTAGGGCGATTTAATGAAGCTAACCATCGCTGGCGGGACATACCTTGAGCAGTGCCAGTTTCCAGAGTGGAACGAGGTTTATGGATCTGGGTTGCGGGCGGCCGCGGCGGTGACCGGGTTAGGAGGGAATTCCGAATTTCATACATACGTTTCCACAGAGCACTTACCTGCACTTCGAGCCAGGGCGCATGAGCTTTCGATCGAGTGCTATCCTACGGAGATCCCCCGGACCGTTTCCTTCGATTATGTTCACGGCTTCTCGACGCCTCAAGTGTTGCCACCTCCGTACTTTTTGAAGCGTGAACGGCAGCCGGCCCTGGAGATCTCCGGGGATGCAGTCTTGCGATTCGGCTTTATCGAGGGCGATGCGATCGTGAAAGGAGGTGGGCGGGTAGTATACGATCCGCAGAATCCTCACGAACCAGAGCCGTTTGACGCCAACGGCTCGATGGCTGATTCCATGGCCATCGTCTGCAATGCTGCAGAGGGGCGATGCCTGACAGGGGAGTCTGACCCTTCAACGATTGCCACAGCTCTCATCGATCGCGATAACTGCGAAATTGCTGTAGTCAAATGCGGTAGCATGGGTGCTTTCGTTGCTGGAGATTTCGGTTTGCAGCAGATTCCAGCCTACAAAACCGAATTTGTTTGGCCAATTGGGTCTGGTGATGTTTTTGCAGCTGTTTTCGCCTACGGATGGGCACTGATGAAAAAGGATCCTGTCGAAGCGGCCAACATGGCGTCCCGTGCAACGGCGTTCTACTGCGAGAAAAGACATCTTCGGTTTCGAGAGGAAAGGTTGGATGAAATCGAGTTTTTGCCACTGCCCATTCGCCGACGGGATCGCAAGCCATGTGTTTATCTGGCGGGGCCATTTTTTTCCATGCCAGAGATTTGGCTGATCAATCAATCGCGTGACGCCCTTCGGTCTCAGGGCTTTTCGGTATTTTCGCCCTTGCATCAGGTTGGCCGTGGTCCTGCTGAGGTGGTTTATGAGCCCGATATTGATGGGATCGTAGGATGTGACATCGTTTTCGCCTGCGTTGACGGATTGGATGCCGGAACGCTCTTTGAAATCGGGTATGCGAAGGCAATGGGAAAACAGGTGGTTGCATTCGTGCAACGCGAACGGCCGGAAGATTTGAAAATGCTCATAGGGAGCGGGTGCATTATTGAACACGACTTCGTAACGGCGGTTTACAAAGCTGCATGGGTAGCAAATGGTAATGAATAGTGCTGCAATTTTACTATCTGGAGGTATTGATTCCACGGCGGTAGCCTTCTGGAAACGGCCCTGTCTCGCGATTACGATAGACTATGGCCAGGCTCCAGCGAAAGGCGAGATACGTGCGGCCCATCAGATAGCTAAAGAACTGGACATTTCTCATGAAGTTGTAACCGTTGATTGCCAAAAATTGGGGGCTGGTGACCTCGCCGGAAAAGAGCCGATCCCTGGCAGCCCAGCTTCAGAATGGTGGCCATTTCGAAATCAACTCTTAATCACGTTGGCGGCAATGCACATCATTTCCAAAGACGTTGGTGTTCTCTATTTGGGATCGGTGAAATCAGATGGATTCCACGCCGACGGAACACAGGAATTTTATAAGAAAATAGATGATCTTGTTCGGCTACAGGAGAGGGAAATCCGCGTTGAAGCTCCAGCAATCTCCTATGACGCGAAAGAATTGGTCAAAAAAAGCTCGGTTCCGATTTCCCTGCTCGGATGGACGCATTCGTGTCACAAAGCCGAGTTTGCGTGTGGTCAATGCCGGGGATGCAACAAGCACCGGGAAATCATGTCTGATCTCATCTAACTTTCATGATTCATTTACCCGAGCCCATTCCAAGATCAACATGGGTTCCATATCAGCCGCCTTCGTTTCAGCAAGGCGAAGTTCATTCGTTAAAAATACCCAAGGAAGGAGTGTCCGAGAATATTTTTGCTGTCCTTAAGAGAAGACGTACCCGTAGGCAATTTGGCCTTCTTTCTGAAGAATCTCTCTCATCTCTCTTGTGGTCGACATGCAAAGTTTCCAGGGCACGAAGGGAGAGCGACAGGGCGCCCCGTGAACAGCGCCCCCTGCCGTCCGCAGGAGGTTGCCATTGCACCGAGATTGTGATCGTTAGATTGGCCGGTCAATCTCCGGAAATTTCGCTATATGATGCAAAGTCGCACGCTCTCATTGAGATTAATACGGTTGAAGAAACTGCGCTGATTCGGCAGAAAATTTCTGAAATTGTTGCACCGGAAGACGGTACTATTTTCCTCTTTGCGGCGGATTACGACAGAGTTCAAAGCTGCTACCAAGACGGTGAGAGCTTGATGTGGCGAGACGCGGGAGTTCTAATGGGAGGCCTTTCGGTTGTCGCCGAAGCGATTTCTGTTAACTCCTGCACCTTAGGTTTTACAGGTCAAGCGCTGATCGCTACTCTCTTGGGCGACGGAAGATTTGTAGGTATGGGCGGTATGGTTTTCGGGTCACGCCGTGACTAGCAAACTAATGCCGGAGAATCCATGTTTTGAGTTGACCAGTTGACCTAGACACGCTCCCCCACCCCCACCTAGGGCCTGAGTTGCGGTTATCCGTCGAATCATTCAGATTTGCCACAATTCTTCGCCCATCGTTTTCGGAGGATCGAGTGGGACATATCCGAGCCACTTGATTGTCTCTGGGATTTAGGGCGGGTTTCGGCCCATTTCAGTTGCACACCGAGTCGGGAGTCACCTGCACCCTCTCGACGACCTCCCTCTCTTGGGTTTTAAGATCGAGTCTTTCGATTAACGCACTGTCATATTCGATTTGAACCTACAGTAAGATCGAAATTTCGTAACCACTGAATTCTCTAACACAGCAACAACTATTGGTCATGACGGAACGGATACATTGTGGGGATTGACGTCGTTACACATTACAACCAAAGACCTTCCAAATTGGTTTTGGGCTACATTTGAACACGAGGACAATCCAGGACTTGAAGCAGTTGTTCCATCAAAGGATGAGTATGGATTACCCAATAGTCTCAAAGGGACGAAATGGGAGAATTATGTATTGCGTGGTTCCCAAGTCGATTTTGTTGATTCATTTGGACAAAAAACTATTCTTGCCAATTCTCAAATTGAGCGTGGATTTCAGCGCTCATCTTCATGCATCACGTGTCATGCACGAGCAACGATTGGGGAGCGGCCGCGTAAGCGACAGGGTGAATCCTTGGGAATCAACCGATTGAGTGTATTTGAGGGAGATGACGGATCCGTAGGTTCACCAGAGCCATCGTGGTTTGTTGATACGGATAGGGTGCCTGCCGCGCAGGAGTATGTGCAGATGGATTTTGTTTGGTCGCTATTTCGGGCACAGCGGAGAGACCCAGGGGAAAGCACTGAAGAGAAAGAAGTCAGGATGTTGCTTCCGGCACCACAAGAGGCAACAACACCGGCACGCATGGTTGGGCAACCGACAACGGAGCAGCAGTTGATGCAGAAGTTTGGTGATGAAGGGGCCCGCTTGTTGCAATCAAAGGAGGAGAAGGTAAGTGGGATTCGGTTTGAAGGAAAGCCAGTGGCAGGTTGGAGGGAATTCATCAAGCGAGAACGCGATCCTTCGATCCCATCACTAATGAGTCCTGATAAAGGAATACTACGGGTGCCAACGGACTTACCAGATACACTCCTTGAAAGCTATCAAAATGCGTCTCAACTGCTTCCGATTGAGGCATATTTCTTTGGGATTCCTGAAACGGTGTGTTGGCCGGATGAACGAGTCCAGGTGCCTGATACGACTGACATGCCATGGAGCGCCAATTGCCAATTGATTATCACGATGTCAGGAGGCCAACAGGCTATTGGGACAGGTTGGCTGGCAGGGCCTAAATTGGTGGTGACAGCTGGGCACTGTGTTCACGAAGGAGCGGGAGGAAACTATTTCGAACGAGTGGAAGTGATTCCCGGGATGAACGGCCCACTTCGCCCTTTTGGGGCTCAAGTGAGTTCAACACTCAGAGCCTCGCTAGGATGGACGACAAATGGTTCGGCAGCACTCGACTATGGAGCAATCATTCTTGATGCTGAATTTCAGACGCTCAGCGGGAAAAAACCAGGCAAGCACTCAATTGTAGTCAAATCCGATCAGGAATTGCAGGGAGAATTGGTAATGCTTTCTGGCTACCCTGGAGACAAGGTGTTTGGGTCTCAGTGGACAGACGCTGATCCACTTTCGCAAACACAGAGTCAACGGCTGAAGTATTTGCTTGATACTGCCGGAGGACAAAGTGGTAGTGCGGTGATACCGCTTGGTGAAGATGCTGCGGTGGGAATCCACAACTACGGCGGCTGTCCTAACAACTGCACGAGAATTACTCAGAAAGTAAAGGCAGACATTGATACATGGTTGAATGAGAGTGGCGGGCCATAAGTAGAAGAATCCTTACCCGACTACCCTGCGGGAAGAGCCCTTAGTTTGCTGTCCAATTGTGGTAGCACTGGGGGCTCCTTTTGATGAAAGGGCGTGAGAGATAATTCTACTGGGTCGGTCTATACGCAATTTTCCAGATTTTCCGAAAACGGTCGTTAAATAAAAAATTCACTTGGATTGCCAAGAAGCGCCCCAAGCCAATCCAATCGGCTAGCAAAGGAAGGTGAGACTCGACTGGAATTCGCTTGTCAGCTTCCCATCTCCCGTAGGTGTTCTGATCTACTCCAATTTATTCGGATGCCTTCGCGAATGTGATCTCCAAGGGTGCGAGTGACTGTAGGATACGCTGGATTTTGCAGTTTTTGCTGTGCTTTTGACCATCGGCAAAAAGCCAATTGAGGTGGTCGCCCCAAACGGAGCCAGCCACCTCAGTAAGGCATTTTTCTCCACCTGACTGTGACTGCGCCATCTGTGAATCAAGAAAATTTACTCAATCTGCGTCCATCTAGAATCGACATAGAAGGGGGAACTTCCTCAAGTCCTGTGATTACTTCTCGGATTGCAGCAAGATGATTGTGCCATTCCTTTCGGGAATTGTTCTGATTTTGAATGGAACACCGGACGAACTGTGATGCTCCGATTCGAATTTAGCGGGAGGTGGAGGCTTCCGCCTAGGGGTGATTTTGAGCTGGGCCGTTGACTCCCTGAGGCTTCTCCTATGCTTTGAAAGAGCCTGAGCGATGTCCGGACTACCCACAGTTCTGAATGCGTCCGAGGAGGTAACCACCACACCCAAGGAGGGGCTCAGCTGTTTGGTCATTTCGATGTGTTTCAAGGAAGCGCTCACTAAACAAAGTTTTTGGAAGACGCCAACAACAAAAATTTACAAAATGATCAAAATACCTAAGTTGACTTAAAAATTAGACAATGTTTAAATAGAGCAAATGACAAGTTCTTCCCAACGTTTTCCAAACTTGGGCTCAGGCAGGATCATAATAACACCGAAAGTGTCTCGATCCGTCACTGCTGACGAATTGGCAAAATTTCTTGACGCACACTTTAACAACTTGTATGAAGAATGCGGCAATGAAGAGATGGAGGCCTACAAGTCGAGTTTCCCTGGCTGCAGTCATTGTTTGGTAGCAAAAACCTATAATCGTCGGGGACTAACATTGGTTTGTATGTCTTCCGAAATGACCGATGCGTAATGCGCATCGGTTTTTAATTAATGTCAACTAAGCAATATGGTTGCTTTTTTTGTGAGGGTAAATCGGATGAACCATCGATAAATTGCCCAGGATGCGGCATGCCCATTAACGTGGGGGAGGAACTGCTGAAGCAAAACCTATCGAGCTACACCCCTATCAGCATAATTGGCCGGGGTTTTTACGGTTGGACAATTAGGGCAAAGGACGATTATCAAGAGTTCGCGATTAAAGTTATCCCTCGGCATCGCTACCCGGAAGAGGACGATCTGCCTAGGGAGGCGCAGGCTTTGGCAGCCGCGCAGCATAGAAATGTAGTGAGGTTTTTTCGACTTGTAGAAGAATCACTTCTGGTGATGGAGCGCGAGGTTGAAGTAGTAATTCTAATTTTTGAATATTTTGATAATGCGTTCCCTCTTCGAAAGTTCTTCGACGCCGGATTTGGTGCTGAGGCAATCGACAGAGCTGATGTCGTATCGATCATTGGAGGGATTTCGAGCGGTCTCGAACGCCTTCACTTAGCGGGACTTTGGCACTATGATTTACATGACGACAATGTGTTGCTTCGTAGGACTTCGCCATCGGATAACCTTCAAGAGAAATTCGAAGTCAAGATCATTGATTTAGGGTCGGCTCGAAGCAAAATGATTCCACCTAAACCAGATCGAGGTGACTTCTATTATCTTGGGAAGCATGTCTCAAATCTTGGTAGAAAATTTGAAAGTTTGAATGACCGAGCTACACCTTCCGATCGGAGATTTGCCAGTCAGCTCCAAGTCCTAAGTCGGCAATTAATTGACCCAGATTTGTCTAGATCCGGATACAGTCCAGGGCGGGTGATTCAATCCTTGAGAGAGGCAATGTCTGACTCAGTGGGAGCAGAAGATCTGCCTCGCTTCCAGGATATGCTTTCACATCCCCAAACGTCACTGAAAGGGCCATTGGAGAATTCAAACGCATTGGTGCTTGAGCATCAGGATATTAACAATTTGTTCGTTGATGATTTGGGCTGGACTACGCAATTGAATCGATCGGAGAGCGTCATAATTATTGGTCCGCGAGGATGCGGGAAAACGATGCTCCTACGAAGCCTCTCTATTCTTTCTCAGATAAGACCGAGGAAAGGTGAGAAAAACATTGAACAGCTAAGAGAGAGATTGGATGACCTTCCTCAGCTTGCGTTTTTATTGAGTTTCACTCAGCTCCGAGCTGTATTTTTTCGCTCTTCACTGACCCAAATGGCTGAGAAACAGCCGGAATTGGCACACGAGTTCTGCCGAGAGTATTTTAACTTGCACTTTGCAAATGAACTCTGCAGGGTTTGTCATTGGATGATAACTGAAAAGGTTTTTGAATCATCTGGTGAGGAACTTTTGGAGTTTGTCCAAGGGGTAACAGGACTTTTTCCAAATGAGATTAATTCTATCACTGGACTTGAGCAATTGATTGAAGCAATCGCCAAGAGATTTACTGAGCTTTCCTCTTTTAGTGATGAATCTAGCTACATTCCAAGCGCGTTTTCAGGAACAGACACATTGGCAAAGCTAGCCAGAGCTATCCGAAAGTTTACATGGATTTCCGGGAAAGAAATTTGGTTTCTCTTGGATGACTATTCGAAAACTCTAGTTCCTGAATATGCCCAAATCGCCTACAATCCAGTAGTTTTTGCCTTGTCTAGAGAGTTTCAAGTCAAGATATCAAGTGAGGGTGATGGTCCTTACTTAGTAGATGCGCACAATCGGAAATACCAAGAGACTCGAGAATATATTCTTCTCAATTTGGGTGAAGTGTTTTTTCGCGCAGGAGAAGAGCAGTGTACTGAGTTTATTAAGAAAATTATCGAGGCACGCTGTCGAATGTATGAGGATGAAAGCCTGGAGCGATATATGCAACTAATGGGGGAGCATGAGGCTAACAAGAATTTTGCAGCCTATTTGATTCGGAAAGACAATGAACAGAGTGCTGGGAAAGCTCAGTTCTACGGCTTTGAGCTCTTAGCGAAACTCTGTTCAGGCGATGTGAGTTACATACTTGAGATGTTCCACAAGTTGGTGGGAGGGGCAGCAGGGAGCGATATGATTGAGCCAGCGAAACAGGCTGCAAGTGTCAAGGAATTTGTAAACCGGCAGTGGGAACACTATCAGACGATTCCGACCCATGGGCCTTTTCTGTTTGCTTTTGCTCAAGGTGTCGGAAATTTGATTAAGCAATACCTCCTGAAGTCATCAGAGGCTAGGCCTGATAGCAGATTGCGCATAGAGATTGAAGGGAATCACGCTCTTTCAGAAGAAGCATTGGAGAAACACAACGCTCTATTGAAATACAGCGTGTTGATTTTCGGCGGGAATGGAAAAAGTCGCGGAGGCCTTCTAACGGAAAGGTTCTTCTTTCGACGATTGCTTGCTCCGTCGTTTCCATTTGCGCCGAGTCGCTCTGGAACTATTGCTATTTCTAGAGAAAAATACGAAGAATGGCTCCTCGATCCAATGAAGATTCCTAGTAAGCCTAGGTCTGAAGAACCTATCAATTTAGTTCTTCAAAATGATGAGTGAAGTGTCCATTGCCGAGGAAAAATGTCAGGCACTGCTCAGGAACAGTTCGAATGAAATATCGTTTGATAAATGGCTCAAGGAAAGCGCCGAAAAATCCATTGGATACGTTGTATGCCAAGGGTTTGAGGAACGATCCCTGCGGTTGCTCGAAAGGCTTCCGCCTTCTTTGACGAAGGGCAGTCGTCGACTAGTAATTATTCGTTATCCCCAAAAAAACGGAACCAAACGTCGTAATAGGGAGTACGAAGAAGATTTCAAGAAGGCGGCAACAGAGAAGTTCGCGAAAAGGTTTAAGTATATTCTAATTTTAGAGCAGAGTGATTGGTTTAAAGAAATCACAGAATATCTTCGCTGTGAGGAAATCTTTGTTGATATCACAGGTATGTCCAACCCTCTTCTGTTTCAGTTCTGCGAGCAAGCCAAGCTAATGGGGGTTTCACTTAACTTGGGTTATACCGAAGCGAAAGACTACTGGCCCAAGAAGGAAAATTGGCAAAAAATTGAGAGCAAGATAAGCGAAAGTGACTTTCGGCTAAAAATTGACAGCCAAGAGTGGTTATGGGGAGCTGGTTATAACGTGTCATTACTAAAAGGTTTCGAAGGGTTCGAAGCACCGGCGACACCGAATGCTCTTCTTGCTTTTCTTACGTTTAAGCCTTCACGGCTTTCTTCTATTTTGGGGGAATTTGAGTATAGTTATATGCATTTCTTTTTGGGTATTCCTAGGCTTAAAAGCAAGGCTTGGCGGATTGGTGCGCTATCGGCTCTTAATGATCCAATCCATCAAAAAGCCGAGACGCAAAGACTATCTACTTTTAGCTACAGCGAGACAGCGAAGGAACTCGTTCGTATCCTCTTTCAGTCCGATCCGAAGCTTGCTTTAACTTACAATATTCAAATTGCTCCATTGGGTTCAAAACTGCAGAGCTTGGGTTGTTGGGTAGTTGCTACCTCGATTAAATCGATCGGTGTCGTTATCAGCAGTCCTGAAGAATACTTTCCACGAGCGTTTTCTTCCGGATCAGGGCGTTCGTGGGTGATCAAGATGGACTTGTCATCCTTGGAAAAGAGATGAGCAGTCAGTCCAGTCCAAAAAGGCCACCTGTCACTGCGTTTTCTGAAGAGATCGTATTGAAGAGAGCGATTAGGCAGCATTTGAACGAGCTCGGGTTTGAAAGGGATGATCAAGGAACTCTTGTATTGCCTAGTACGTCGAAAGCTTCAATTCGGAAACTTCACCTCGACAGGAGAAGGGGCCTTTTAGCAAAATCCTCAAAACTTATACAAGAATCAGAAAAGTTTTTGAGCCATTTTGCTAGTGGGGAAGATATCGATCCAGCCACCATCGAGCCAGTCTTGGAAGAAGTTTGTTCGAAAACTTGGCAGGCGGACCTCTTTAGGTTCGCCAGCTTGCTGTGGTCAATCCCAGTTTCATCGGGATTTGGGAGAAGAATGCGTTTTCTCGTTTGGGATAGATCCAACGGAAAATTGATCGGTTTAATAGCATTGACCGATCCGGTTTTTAATCTTGCTGTAAGAGACAAATGGATCGGATGGAATTCTGAGCAAAGAAAGGAGCGATTGGTTAACCTGATGGATGTGTTTGTTTTGGGGGCAGTACCACCATACAACATGTTGTTGTGTGGCAAGTTGCTCGCATGCTTAGTTAGAAGTCGAGAGCTGAGAGATTGTTTCTACCGTAAGTATAATACCTCGATCGGAATTATTTCTAAGCAGAACAAAAAGGCGGATTTTGTTGCTGTGACGACCTCTTCAGCATTAGGACGTTCTTCGGTTTATAATAGACTAAAGCTAGATGGGAAGTGGGTTATGCAATCGATTGGATACACCAAAGGATGGGGGCACTTTCATATATCGGATGAGTTGTTCGGGCAAGTCAAAAACTTCCTTCGGAAGAAGGGACACCCGAGCGGAGCTGACTATGAATTCGGAAATGGACCTAATTGGCGTCTTAGGGCCTTCAAAGCAGCTTTGGAACTGATCGGATTGGATTCAAATTTAATGAAGCATGGAGTCAGGCGGGAAGTATTTGCTACCTGCGTTGCTGATAATGCCCTCGATGTTTTGAAAGGGGAAAGTGATATAGCCTGCTTTAACCATCTACGTGCGATTGATGAAGTCGCAGAAATGTGCCTGGCGAGATGGGTTATCCCGAGAGCAGAGCGAACGCCTGAGTACAAGACCTGGAAAAATTCAAATATTGGAGAGCTGCTGACTGTTGAAGGTAACGACTGCCTTGCTGCGGGAAATAAAATTCGGCGCTTTTCAAGCTAGATCTCCTTTTCGTGGGTGAACTGGCGACAAAGCTTCGAGTCAAAAATTTCCTTGTAGTAGTGGCGATAGAATTTCAAATATCGATAGAACATTCCGATTGACAGAAATAATCCCCCAGCAAGAAATGTTGTGGTAAGGGGGATGCTTCTATCAACAAGAAGCTCATCCCAGCGGTCACGCGCAACGGTCGATCTAATTAGAATGCTAATGCCAAAGCAGATCGCAGCAACAATTAGTGCCAATGAAGCGTTTCGGCAAAAACCAAAAAGGCTAAGAAAAAGAGTTAGGCGCTCAGATGTTCCTTTATCACCTTTGACACTGTGGAATGCGCGATGAGAATACGCTTTCAGTTCTTCTTCAGTGGCGTTATCGAGATCCTCCTTCTGACAGATGAGTTTTCTGTTTGGCTCTGGTATGGGTTGACAATATCCAACAAAAATCCATCCCAGGAAAGATTTAGGCTTTCGGCCCAGTAATATCCACTCGGGCCGACCGAGAAATCTCCTCACGAATAGATCCTCCAAAACAACTGAAGACAGATGAGAAAGCAGGTGACCAACGACATAGGCACAGACTAGCCAAACAAAAAATTGAGAAAAGATGACTTGCTGACCCAATATCCATTCTCCTTTCAACTGTGTTTCAAATGCTGCCAAGACTATCCCCCCACCTGAGAGGTATCCGAAGAAATCGTAGGCTGAGAATGGGATTTTCATAATGAGAAATATTTTAAGCAATACCTCTTGTTGGAGATACTGAAAACTGCAGAAATATCGTCACTCAGTGCGGAGTTTGTCTATGAAAAGGGAAAGACGGCGAGCGTCGAGCCTGTCAAGATTCCGGAATTCGCGGAAACCGATGTCGTGATTCATTTTGGCGGAAATGCTGACACGCCTCGGACGATTGAGCGAATTCGGGTATCTCGGCCGAAAGATTGAATTCAATCAATTGGTGGTTTTCATTGAAGAATTTTCACCTCGCGTTGCCAATCCAATCGTCTAGCAGCAGAACGTGAGCCCCGTTTGGAATTCGCTTGTCAGCTTCCCATCTCCCGTAGGTGCTCTGATCTACTCCAATTTCTTCGGATGCCTGCGCGGCCGTGATCCCACGAATCATCCGAATTTGCCACAATTCTTCTCCCAAAGTTTTGGGCGAATCGAATGGCACGTATCCAAGCCACCAGATAATCCTTGCTAACGTGGCTGGAATTTTCGGCTGATTTCGCCCCATTTCCCAGTTACAGACTGAATCTGAGATTACTCCAATGATCTTTGCTACTCCCTTTTGCTCAATACCACGGTCGAGTCTGGTTTTGCGAATGTGGTCTCCAAGGGTGCGAATCTCTGTAGGATACGCTGGATCTGGCAGTTTTCGCTGTGCTTTTGACCAGCAACAAAAAGTCAATGAACCTATGCAAATGCGGCTACCTCGGCGATGCCAAGCGCGAATGCTCCTGCTCCACCGCCGATATCGAAAACTATCGCCAACGCATCTCCGGCCCTCTCTTGGACCGGATCGACCTCCACGTAGAAGTTCCCATGGTCGATTACAAGGAGCTGGCCAACGAAAAACCGGGCGAAACCTCCAACGCGATTCGCGAGCGCGTCGTCCGCTGCCGCCAGATTCAGCTCGAACGTTTTCAATCCGTCCCCGGAGTCACCTGCAACGGTGCCATGCCGCCGAAATTGATGCGCCAAGTCTGTCGCCTCGATTCGAAATGCAGCAAAGCGCTCGACAAAGCGATGGACCAGCTCAATTTCAGCGCCCGAGCCCACGACCGCATCCTTAAAGTCGCTCGGACACTAGCCGATTTGGAAGCATCGCCCCACATTCGGGAGGACGATGTGCTCGAAGCGATTCACTACCGGACGCTGGATCGGCAATTGTGGCGGTAGTTAGTTAGGATGAAGCAAGCGCTCGCCCCTAGAATCGAAGCGGCGCATTGACAACGCAGCGAAAAGGAAACTGCGCAGGTGCGGCTCTCCTGCATCATCTGCCGCCACAAGGAATATCCCCTTTATCCCCAAGCCATTGGTGACACGGGCCAAACACGCTCTCAGATTACGTTGTTAAACCTACCGTTGAGAAAAAAGTTGCGTCGGAGGAGGTGCGTATTCAAAATGGCGCTGGAATTGGGTCAAAAATATAAATGTAATTGTAACATTGTGGCGCAACCGCACAAACATTCCTCAACCCAAACGGAGTTCACCGAACCGTAAACCAAAAGGCGGAAGATTTAACGCCAAATCAAATGGCCTTTTCAATGGCTGCGTAGCCTGACATTGATTTTGTGAACTGTTTTTTTTGCCAACTATCCGCCGACCCAAAAGAGCGCAACGTCACATGTAAACAGTGTGGCATACCATTTGACGAAAATGCTTCCGTTGCCTTGGACTACCGAGACATCCAAACCGTTATGAGGCGCTCGGGAGTGAATGGTTTCTCGCCAATCGTCGATGCGTTTAACCATATTAATGTGCCTCTAAAGACGCGCCGAGGAATCGATGAACATTATTGTCTAAAAGTCAAAGAACTCAAACTCGCATGGCTATGGTGTGCCGATCACAAAGATGGTGATACGGGAGGTGCATTTAAACTCTGGGCTGGAGGCGATGCACAGAACTCGGTTGGAGGCAAAGTTGGGGATATGACCGTGAAGATCCTCAGGGTAGGTGCAAAGGCCGCGATTAAGGGTTTTTTTGGAGTGGGTTCTCGCGACTAGGACAACCGCAAGAATTCATTAAAATAAGCAAGATTTGAAAATTCTGCGCATTGGAAACATCCATAATTCCGTTTAGGCAGAACCGGCTGGTTAAACTCATCGTTATGGGCTGGGACGACCACCTCACTTTCACCGATCCAAAGGATTCCGAAGACGGCTGATCATTCTCCCAAACGCGCACCTTGATTTTCTCTGGCAGGGACGACACACTCTCGTCGCCTCAAGGCATCATTTATGACTTCCCTTCTTCGATTCTGGATCACCGCTGCACTCATCCTCGCGACCGGACTCGTCGTGAGCTGCTCACCTCCCGACGAGTCGGGAGCCGGGGGTGGGAAAAATCGATTCCTCAGTGTGGGCACGGCACCTCCCGGGGGAGCCTTCTTTGTCGTGGGTGGAGCGATCGCCGAAGTTCTCGGGGCTCATGCGGGCGAAAACGAGTGGGTCGTGACGGCTGAAGCAACGATGGGAACACAGGAAAATATCCGCCGTCTCGCTGAGGGGCAACTCGATCTCGCGATGGCCAATGCCGCGATTTCTTATTTCGCGTCGCGTGGCGGTCGGGACTGGGGCACGCCTCAGCCGATCCAGAGTGTTATGACTCTCGCGCCGAACGTGGCGTTTTTCATCACCCCGTCGAACTCCGGGGTGAAAACGATCGCGGACCTCAAAGGCAAGCGCGTCGTGATCGGCCCTCCCGGGGCCGGGTTTGAGCACTTCGTCGAGCCTATCCTCGAAGCGCACGGGGTCAAACTCACGGACATCACTCCTTTGTATGGTACGCAGCCCGCTGCCGTCGATATGCTCTCCGACGGTTCCGCGGCGGCGGCGTTCCTCGGCGGCGCGATCCCGACGGCTTCGATCACGCAGGCCTCTGCCTCGGGTGACATTTTCTTTGTGCCCTTCGAGGAAACGGCGCGGCAGAAGCTCATCGAGGAGTATGCCTTTTTCCATCCCGCACTGGTCGAGGCCGGCACCTATCGCGGGCAGGACCAGGACTATCCCTGTCTCAATGTCGGCTCGATGCATCTCATCACTGGCACGGAGCAGGATGAGGAAATGGTCTATCAACTGACCAAGGCGCTCTACGAGAATCGCGAAGAGGTCGTCGCGAAGCACCCGGCCGGCAAGGCGATCAATCCCAAGAACGCGGCCCGTTCCGTCGGCACCGAGTTTCATCCGGGCGCGATCCGGTTTTACGAGGAGATCGGAATCTGGACGGAGTGAGTCTCCATCTGATGAAATTACTGAATTCGCTGATCGCGGGATTTCTCATCCTCTTCACCCTGTGGGAGGTCAATTACCCGCTCCTCCAACCTCAGTCCGACCTCGCGATTTTTGCGATGATCGGGCTCGTGCTCTGCTTTCTGAATTTTCCGACGCGGAAAAAGTGGAGGGAGAAAAAATGGTCACGGGTCCTCGATGGCGTCCTCGCCGTGCTCGCGGTCGCGACTTGTGGTTTTATCCTTTCGCAGACCGAGCCGGTCTTTCGTTCGCTCTGGATCGGTGACCAGCCGCTCGGCAACCGGCCGGGGCAGGAGACCGGCATCGATATCGCGGTCGCGGTCGTTCTCCTCCTTCTCGTGCTGGAGTCAGCGCGTCGTTGCATGGGTTGGGCGCTGCCGATCCTTGCGATGATCTTTCTCGCCTACGCTCTCACCGGCCCGAAT
>CAYGQD010000133.1:0-19708 GCA_964351855.1 uncultured Verrucomicrobiales bacterium | reverse complement strand
ATCCCAAAAGGCTTGGCTTCGCGTGAAAAAATCGCGCTCACGTTGCGTCAACGCGGCGGGCTGATTCACGTCCGGGAAGAGAAACTCGCCGGTCGACGTCACCTGAAAGAGCTGACGAATCCAGGGATGCTGGCGACTCATCTCGCGCCGCTCTTCGTTCGAAACCACGGTCGCCTTTTCCAACGCCGCATAGATTTCCCGGGAACGATCTTCCACCAATCGATCAATCCCTGTTCGCGTACTGGCCAGCGTTTCCGTCATAATCGCCTGAAGCTGGCGGCGCTCGCGATGTTGCTCTTCCTCACTGACCCGCATCCCCAACCAAGCCACCAACCCCGCCGGGACGAGCACGATGACCAGAAAAACCAGTAGCAGGCGGGGTTTCATGAGAACGCCGTTTCCATAAGCTTTGCTCCCCTGATCTTCAAGAGCTGGCCCCACCACGCCGATTTCTTCGATCCGAAGACGTTTTTGCTCCTTGACGAAACTCTGACACTTCGCTTGGTAGGTTTCATGAAACGATTTTTCCTCCTCACGTCACTCATCACCCTCGTTGGACTTGGTTCGGGCAGTGCCAAGGAATGGCCCAGTTACCGCGGCCCCAGCTTGAACGGGATCACCTCGGAAGCGCTCGCGGGCCTCAACACGCAAGAAATTTGGAAAGCGGAGACTGAACTCGGCTTCAGCTCGTTCTCGATCGCTGATGGAAAAGCCCTGACCCTGGTCCAACGCGAAATCGACGGAAACCCGATGGAAGTCTGCGTTGCCTATGACGCGAGCACCGGAAAGGAAGTCTGGTCGAACGAACTCTGGCTGGCCGGTCAATGGAATGGCGGCGGCAATGCCGGAACCAAGGATAATGGCGGCGGTGACGGTCCTCGCGCCACTCCCACGATCGATGGCGACAAGGTTTATGTGATCGACTCTCACATTCGTGTCTATTGCCTCGAACTCGCTTCCGGCGATTTGGTTTGGAAGCGCGACATCATCAAGGAGCACAACGGCCAGAACATCAAATGGCACAATGCGGCTTCCGCCGTGATCGATGGAGATCTGCTCTTTGTCGCTGGTGGCGGCAAGGGCCAGGCGCTCCTCGCTCTCAACAAAGCGGATGGCGAAGTGGTTTGGAAAACGGAAGACGATCTCATGACGCACGCCACTCCGGTCATCGCTGAGATCCACGGCACCCGCCAAGTGATCTTCTTCACTCAAGAAGGACTTGTCTCCCTCACTCCTGAAGATGGCAACGTCCTTTGGCGCTATGACTTTCCTTACAATGTCTCCACCGCAGCTTCTCCGGTGGTTTGGGAAGACATCGTTTATTGTTCTGCGGGTTATGGCGTGGGTGCCGGTGCGGTGAAAGTCAGCAAATCCGGTGATGGACTGGCCGCGACCGAAATCTGGCGCACGGAGAATGACAATATCAATCACTGGAGCACCCCGGTCGTCAAAGACGGTTACCTTTACGGCATGTATGGCTTCAAAGAATACGGCAAGGCTCCACTGGCCTGTATCGACATCCGCACGGGAGAAACAGAGTGGGCGGAAGAAGGATTCGGCCCCGGAAATTTGATCCTCGCGGGAGATGACCTGGTGGCCCTGAGCGACAAAGGTGAGTTGGTCATCATTGAAGCTACTCCTGAAAAATATACCGAGAAGTCCCGCGACGATTTGCTCGACGGGAAATGCTGGAGCACTCCGGCTCTGGCCAACGGGAAAGTTTATATTCGGAGCACGACGCAAGGCGGGGCTTTCAGTCTCGGCTCGTAAGCCATTTTCTCTTTCAGTCGATCCCCAGCCAGGCTGTTTGACTTGGCTGGGGGATCGAGGTTTCTCGATGAGAATTAGAAGCCCAAGACTTCCTTCAGACTCTTTTGCTGGGTTTGAATCTCGTTCTGTTTGTAGCGCATCATTTTGCGACGCTGTTCCCAGTCTTTCGACTCAACCGCTTCGGCGTCTACCCGATTCAACACGGAATAGTCGTTGAGTTCATCGCTCCCGAGAGCGGAGGCGTTGAATTCCAGGTAAGCTGCGTTTCCGATGAGCACCGACTGTGCCTCGGCGATTTTTCCTTCATCCCGCAACCGCACCGCCAACCGATTGCGATCACTGGCAATCTGGAAAACAGCCGCAGTCATCACCTCTTTATTTTGCTCCGCAGCGGCCAACTCCGTGGAATCGGTGAAGCGCACACTCAGCTTACTGGCCAATTCATCTTGGGTTTGAGTCGCCATGTTGGCGTAGACCACGGAGACCGTTGCCACCGAACGGATCGCGTCCGCTTTTCCTTCGGGGACTTCCACTTCCAGGAGAATGTATTTCTCCTGACCACTGTAGATTTGGTTGAGGCTGGTAATCGCTTTTTGCCCGGAAATATCCGCTTCGCGGCCCAGCATCCGAATAGGCCGAATCCCGTTCGCGCAATTGATCTCGACGAGGATTTCCTGAGCGACAACGGAGAGAATATCGCCAAACTCCTCGTCGAAAATCGCGACCAGCTGATCCTCGTCTTCAACGAAGATATGATTCCCATCACTCTTCACCGCCAGCTTTGCCATGAGATCTTCATTGTATCCCAGCCCAAGTCCGATGGTCGAGACGGAGATGCCTTCTTTGACCAACGACTCCCCCAGCTCGCCTAATTCGCCCGGCGTTTTCGGCCCGACGTTCGCTTGACCGTCGGAAAGCAGGATCACCCGATTGACCCGATCGTTGGAAAGGAACTTCCGCAACTCGGCCGCGCCTTTGCTGACTCCGGCAAACAACGCCGTGGAACCGCCCGCTTCCAGGCGATCGATCCGACGCAGAATCTCGGCCTTGTCGGTCAGCTTGGTCGCGGGAACCAAGACTTGAACGCTTGAGTCGTAAGTGACGATCGAAACGATGTCGTCCGGCCGGAGACGCTCCACTGCCAACTTGGCCGCGTTGCGAGCTTGCGCGATTTTTTCGCCATTCATCGAACTCGATTTGTCGATTACGAGCGCGACATTGACCGGAGTTCGATCCCGGTCCAACACCTCGAAACCGGTGAGGCCGACTTTGAGGTAGGTGACATTTTTCTTCCCGGCTTCCAGGTAAGGATTGGCCAAGGCGACGTCCATTTGGACTTGTTGAGCCTGCAGGGAGCCGATCGCGGCGAGGCAGGCAAGGAGGTTGATGATTTTTCGATTCATGAGGACGTTAGCGTGGCTCAAGCTGTCAGAAAAAGCGTCAGATGGGCGTAACGAAGTTGTAAAAGAGATGTCAGCGCGATGCGGTCGCCGTGCGCTGACTTCCGTCGAATGCCAGCTTCCACCAGATCGCTTGATCAGGAATCAAGTCGGGAAATTTGTCGGCCCATTCGACGATGATGAGCCCATCACCCTCCAAATACTCATCCCAGCC
This sequence comes from uncultured Verrucomicrobiales bacterium, assembly GCA_964351855.1. Classification (GTDB taxonomy): domain Bacteria; phylum Verrucomicrobiota; class Verrucomicrobiia; order Verrucomicrobiales; family DEV007; genus JBCDHN01. The sequence continues at coordinate 16,324 of CAYGQD010000133.1, read as the reverse complement.
GATCGCCAGCAGCTCCTCCGGATGCTCTAAACGGTAAAAGTCGAAATGGGCCACCGGTAATCGACCGTCGCCGTATTCGTGAATCAGGGTAAACGTGGGACTGGTCACTTCCTCCGTCGATCCTAAGCCCGCGACGATCCCTTTCGTAAGATGCGTTTTCCCCGCACCTAAATCCCCAACCAACGCGACGACATTACCGGGACGGGCCGCCTCCGCGATTTCACGGCCCAAATCCAAGGTTGCTTCGATGCTGGCTAATTCTCGACTCACACCTTCAGATTGGCCCAAATCCGTGAATTGAACACTCCAAAAACCTCACCGCGAAATCAATTTCAGATTTGACTCGGACTCCTAACGCCATCAGAAACGGTGATGGAGTGGTACTATGTCCTAAATGGAGAGCAGGTCGGCCCCGTCAGCACTGCAGATCTTACCCAACTCAAAAACCAGGGCTTCCTCGACGAAGCTTCCTTGCTCTGGCGTGAGGGAATGGCGGACTGGCAAACAATGGGACAACTGGCCAGCGAATTCCTTCCTCCTCCCTCGGCGGTTTCCGCCCCGTCTCCGATTCCGGCCACGACTCTCACCCCTGAGGTGCTCCCTTCTCCCACGGCGAGCAGCCTCAACCCCTATGCGGCGCCCGTATCGGAGGCCACAACGAGCGCCGGGGAACTCGACTGGAGCGGACGTGGCCTGCAAGCGGTCATGAAACAGACGTTCCACATCTTTGGTCAACATTTCGGCCTCTTAATGGCCTCTTTTCTCATTGTCTGGGCTCCATTGAATGGCTTGATCGAATACTTTCTCTACAACACGGACTTCGGCGGAGACGAAATGAAGTATGTAATGATGCAGATCCGACTGACCAATGTCGCGGAGGGCCTCTTCGGCATCATCGCGGTGGGTGCGGTCCTGACGATCTGCAATGCGGCCTGGGACGGAGAGTCGATTGGCTTTGGAAGGGCGATCGCCGGGGGATTCACCAATTGGGGACGCCTCTGGTTTGCCCGATTCATTCTCGGGTTTTGCCTGATCGGGGCATTTATTGCCTTGGTTCTGCCTCTCATCTGGGTCGCCGTTCGTCTCAGTTTGATCGACCAAGTTGTGATTCGAGAAAAACTCACCGGAACCGACGCCATCCGCCGCACTTGGGACCTGACCCGAGGAAAATTCTGGCCCATTTTAGGCTACGTTATCCTCGGCACGATTCCGATCATGGGAATGGGCTTCATGGTCGGTATTCCGCTGGGTTTTGAGGAACTGGACACCTGGTGGGTCTCCGCGATCGGCTCCTGCATCATCGGTCTTGCCGAAGTCTTCCTGATCATTTTCCTCTTCGTGATCTTCCAACACTACGTCGAAGACGAAATCGTCGAAGGTTGAGAGGAAAGACGTCGGAGGGACCAGTCACTTTGCCTGCACGTCGTAGCTGGTGATGGTGTGCTGATTCCGGATGTAGAATTTGCCGTTGGCCACAACCGGATGAGCCCAAGAAGGGCGACCGTGGCTTTCGATGCTGAAACGTCCCGTTTCGGTATAGGCTTCCGGAGTGGCTTTGACCAAGGCGACTTCGTGCTTCTCGCCCAGACAATAAAGCATGCCATCGGCGTAAACAACGGCCCCCTTGCTGACGCTGCGATCTTGCCAAGCGACTTCGCCCGTCAGGAAATTCAGGCAAATCAATGAGCCGCTGCTGAAACCGTAGAGGTGATCGCCCACTTTCACCATCCCACCGTGATGGCTCTGCAACTCTTTCTGAAAGTAGACTTCGTCCGCTTTGAACCCGGTTTCCGGATTCGCCGTAACTTTCACCATCCCGGTTCCGGTTCCGTAGGCGCTGGAGACGAGCACGTGATCTCCGTCGATCACGGGCGAAGAACAGTTGGCCGTTCCATTGTTAGCGCCCGCGTATTTCCAGAGCAGATCCCCGGTTGCCCGATCCAGGCCGAACACATGATCCCACGCGAACTGCACAATCGTGGATTTTCCCGCGATCTCCGCGAGAACAGGCGTCGCATAGTGGGCTCGTTCCGTGATTTCCTGGCTTTTCCAGGCCACTTCGCCCGTGTTGCGATCCAGGGCGACGACCGTGCCCCCGTCTCCGCCCGGTGTAACGATGAGGTGATCTCCCACGACGAGGGGCGACTCCGAGTAGCCCCAGCCCGGCCGGCTCCCACCAAAGTCCGCCACCAGATTGACGTGCCAGAGCGTTTCGCCGTTTTCGAGGTTCAGGCAGGTGACATCGCCATTGCCGCCCTCCGTGTAAACATGGTTCCCGATGATGGTCGGCGTACCGCGAGGACCATCACCTTGGCCGTTGCGATAACCGCCGATCGAGCGTTTCAGATCGTTCTTGTTCAGAATGCCGTCTCTGCCAGGGTGAAACTTGGCGAAATAGGCCTCCAACTCCGTTTCCCGGATGATGCCATCGCGGCCCCTGTCTTTTTTCGAGAAGAATTCGCCCAATTCTGCGGCGGTCAGCATGCCGTCGCCCCGACGTTCATCGGGAAGCCGCTCGTCAGCATCGTTGAAAAGGCTGTCGACAACACTTCCACGGGCTTCCTTCTTCGAAATTTGACCGTCTCCATCAGCATCAAACGTTTTCAGCATCAGCGCGGTGCGGGCTTCGGCGATTGCTCCAATCTCATTGCGATTTCCAGTCGGTTGATCGATTTTCCCGACTTCTTTGCCAAGGGCTGCGGGAATCTCCTTGGGCCCAAGCGCCCCATCTGCATCGGCATCAAACGCGGCCAAAAAGGCGGCAGCCCGCGTCTTCGCAATGGCCGCGGAATCTCCTTCGCCGGGACCATCTGAAGCAAAAGCACGCGCTTTGAGTCCAGAGAGCGCTTCCTTTTCATCCAATTGCCCATTCCCATCCTCATCGTAGCGGGCAAACTGGGCATCAACTTCGGCATCGAGCTTGGCCTTTACGGGCTCAGGCTGGACGGCCCACAACAAGCTGCCATCTTCTTCACGGAACGCCAGAATGTGCTCTACCCCTTCCAAATCCCCCATCGTCACGATCCGACCATCGGAAATGGAGAGCGAAGAATAGCCGACTCCCGCATTTTCGATGCTCCACGCGATCGGCGGCCCACCTTCCGGCCATGCCTGAAGCAAGCCGGTCTCTTTCGAAAGCCCGTCTCCATCTGGCCCGCGCCATTGAGGCCAGTCCGCTAACACGGAAGCCGAGAGAACACCAAGAAGGGCGAATGTCAGGAAAGGGCGTTGCATAGACGATTCACGAACCGCTTGCTCTCCGCCTTTCACCCGTTCAACGGGAAAGCGTCAGCTCAAGGCTGGCTCCAACGCTTCCTCACTCGCAGCTTCCGGGGCTTGAAGACCCGGATTCGGCGACTGAGGCTGGAGATCGAGCTTTGCAATGAGCTCGAGATCCTGCTTCGTGGCGGGATTCCCCGCTGTGAGCAGTTTTTCTCCGTAGAAAATGGAGTTGGCTCCGGCAAAGAAACAAAGCGTCTGGGTTTCTTCGCTCATTTGAGTTCGCCCGGCGGAGAGGCGCACCTTTGCCTTGGGGACAGCGATCCGGGCCGTGGCGATCATGCGGATGAGGTCGAAATTCGTGACTGGATCAGCCCCTTCGAGCGGAGTCCCCGGCATCGGCATCAAGCTGTTGATCGGCACGCTTTCCGGCTGGGGATTGAACTCGCTGATGACTTCGAGCATCCGCAACCGGTCGTCCGTGGTTTCTCCGAGACCGAGAATGCCGCCGCAACAGACGCTCATCCCGGCATCTTGGACGTGGCGAATCGTGTTCAGCCGGTCTTGGAAGGTATGTGACGTGACGATGTTCTCGTAATGCTCCGGCGAGGTATCGATATTGTGATTGTAGGCCGTGACACCAGCCGTCTTCAGCTTCTTCGCCTCTTCGGCACCGAGTTCTCCCAGCGTGACGCAAACTTCCATCCCGAGTTTGGAAACGTCTTCCACGATTTCGAGGACTTGGTCGAAACGTTTGGTTCCGTCGCGCACCCCTTTCCAGGCAGCCCCCATGCAGAAGCGGGTCGAACCGTTCTCTCTCGCCATCTTCGCGCGCTCCATGATATCGCACTTCTCCATGAGCCGCTCAGACTCGACGCCGGTGCTGTAGCGGGCACTTTGAGCGCAGTAGGAACAGTCTTCGCTGCAGCCTCCGGTTTTGATACTCAGCAGGGTGCAAAGCTGGACCTCGTTTTCCGGCCAATTGGCTTCGTGAACGGCTCTGCCCTGTTTCAAGAGTTCAAAAAAGGGCTGGTGATAGATGCGGTGGAGTTCCTCGAACTTCATAGTTTAGGCGGTAGCTGCCAGCATGCTAGCTTCAGCACTGGCGGTTGAGGAGGGATTATTGGAGCGCTGACGAGAATTGCAACCATTCTAACGCGCTTGCCATTCGCGAATCTCGGCCGCCAAGTTCTCCCGAGCACGAGCCTCGAGGTGGCGAAAGGGAGCAGTGGCGTAGATTTCAGGTCGATCCAGGAAACCGCGTAAGACCGCGATGCGACCGCTGCGGTAGTCGGCCTCGGGAACCCTGGCGTATTCCTCGCGGATCTGATCCCGGTAATTGGCGTAGTCGGCAGGTTCCGCCCCGAGCGTCGCCAGATCAATATCGCAGAGGAGCGCGGAATCGCCATTTCGAGGTTCGGAGGAGTGGCGCGTTGCGAGAATAAGATCGCGAATGCGCTCGGGATCGATGGGAGGGCGAAGCGTGGACACCGCAACATCGGCGCTCCGGGCCTCATTATCCTTGGCGCGAGTGTCGTAAATCACATCGTGAAACCAGAGAGCAAATTCCATCGCCACAGGGTCTTTCGCGATCGACCGGACGCGATCCAAGTGATCCAGACAAGCCGCCACATGGTTCAAATTGTGGTAAGCACGTTGCGATTCTGAGTAGTGACCTTCGATCAGACTCCAGGTCGCGTCCGCATCCGATTGATCGTGCGCCGCACAAAGATCCCCCCAACGCTGCTTCAGAGCGGTCTTCATTCGCCAAAGGCGAAAATGCTGAGTCTCCGCTTCCGAGCGCGTTCGCAAAGAGCACTCATTTCGCTCAGAATCTGGGTGGCACGCGGATCGTGAATCCGCTTGCGCGCCTCTTCGACTTCGCCCCGCAGACTGACGACGGTGTCGTTCAGGTAAACGGCGTCCTGGTAGTAGTCAGAGAGGTGATAGAAGAGCGTTAGATCGTAGAGTTTCGCCTTGGTGGGATCGAAGATGCGCTGATGCAGCTCATAGTTGAGGCTCAAATGGGCATCAGCATCCCGGGCATCGGACTCGGTTTCGGCCAAGTGAATGTTGTAAGGCATGGTGGGAAGGTGGAATCTACCGTGTTCATGAAAACTCGCGATTTCCCGGAAAATCAACCTCCCGATGCCAACGATTACGCAGATCGCTTTGGTGGGATTGGCAGGCTGTATGGAAATGAGGCGCAAAATCGGCTCGCCACAGCCCATGTTTGCGTCGTCGGAATCGGCGGGGTCGGCTCCTGGGCGGTCGAGGCTCTGGCCCGCAGTGGAATCCGGAAGCTGACGATGATTGACCTCGACGACATTTGCGTGACGAACGTGAATCGCCAGCTCCACGCCCTGGATGGACAGATTGGGCGGCCGAAGGTGCAGGCGATGCGAGAGCGAGTGATTGCGATTCATCCGACCTGCCAAGTAGAAGCGCGAGAGGTCTTTTTCACGGCAGCCAACGCGGACGAATTGCTGGCTCCCGGATTCGATTATGTGGTCGATGCCATCGACACGCTCGATCACAAATGCCTCTTGCTGGCGAAGTGCCGGGAACGGAATATTCCAGTGGTGACCTGCGGAGGAGCGGGAGGAAAGCGCGATCCCACGACCGTCCGGGTCGCCGATTTGGTCCGAGCCACCAACGACCCTTTGCTGCGAACAGTTCGCCGAACCTTGCGCCGGGAATACGATTTCCCGCGCGCGGAGAACGAGCCGTTCGGAATCACTTCGGTATTTTCGATCGAGAACGTGGTCTATCCCTGGTCCGATGGCCAAGTTTGTGAAGGGAAAGAGCCCGGCGCAGAAACGCGTTTGAACTGCGATGCAGGGCTAGGAACCGCCTCGTTTTTGACGGGAGCGTTCGGCTTTGCCGCAGCTTCGGCCGTGGTCGCGAATCTGGGATCTGCTAAGCCGTAACTGGCTCAGCGGCTTCAGCCGAAACTAATCCTCGAACCAGGTTCTCCAAATCGTCGATCGCCGTTTTCCCGCGTTCCACGACCTCCGCATGATTCAGCTCACCCGGAGAAATCCCCGAAGCCCAGTTCGTGAGGCAGGAAAGACCAAGCACGCGCATCTGATGAGCGCGCGCCTCAATCGTTTCCAATACCGTGGACATGCCAACAGCGTCCGCACCAATGACTTTCAGCATGCGGATTTCCGCCGGCGTTTCGTATTGCGGCCCCAGCACGCCCGCGTAGATGCCTTGGGCGTAGTCGATTTGATGGCGATTCGAGACTTCGCGGATGTGTCGCAAGAACTCGCGATCGTAAGCTTCGGTCATATCGAAAAAACTCGGATGCCCGACCAAAGGAGACGTTCCGGTGAGGTTGATGTGGTCGAGAATGCCCATCCAACCCAGATCCTCGAAGGCGGGATTGATGGCTCCTGCGGCGTTGGTCAGAATGATGTTTTCAGCCCCTAACGTCGCCACCGCGCGGATAATTGCTGTCGCCTGATAGGCGGAAAGCCCTTCGTACAAGTGAAGCCGACCTTGAGCGATCACCACGTTGGTGTCGCCGATCTTCGTCCGAATGAATCGGCCTTGATGGCCGGGAACCGAACTGGAAATCAAGCCATCTATGTCCGCGTAGGCAACTTCATCGAGCACGGAAAATCGCTCCACCAGCCCTCCCAAGCCGGAGCCCAGGACCACCGCCAATGACGGATTCCAGCCCTGGCAACGCTGGGCAAGACTTGAAAATTCCGACTCCCCTTCATCAGGTATCATCCGGGGACTTGGGCGTAAAGTTAGGGCCGCGTCAACTCTACTTCGGAGCGCGAACGACGCGATCCACACCGTTCTTGGTCACGATGTTCCCTTGGCTGGTACGCCCCTTGATCGCAATCTCCGCAAAATCAAAGTCGAGTTCCAAGACCCGCAATCTCGGCGCTGGCTTGAGGTAAACTCGCAGCTTGAGAGCTTGAGACGCAGCATCGTCAGGGTGAACCGAAAAATGGAGCATCCGCGAATTTGGCGTTCCTTTGGTCAAATCATAAACTTTGTCCCGAGTGATCCCGGTAACCTGAAAGCGCTTCGCGTAAATGGCACCATCGCGGCCGTCTCGATAAATCATGTTGTAGACCGTCGGATCATCGCCGTGGAAAACGGCAGCGTGAAGATTGTTCTGACCCACGAACACTTTTTCAGCATTGCGAACGACCCGCATGGTCCCATCTCTGGCAAACGCAATGATGTCATCAATTTGCGAACAGGGCCCTATCTCTTCATCTTTCTTCAGCCCGTATCCGATAAAGCCATCTTTGCGATTGATATAGAGCGTCTCATTGGCCACGGCCACTTTGCGAGCCTCTACTTTTTGGAAGCTGCCCAACTCGGTCCGACGTTCCCGTCCTTTCCCGTATTTCTCTTTCAGGCTCTCATACCAATTGATCGCATAGGCCGTCAAGTTCCGGAGATGGCGCTTCGTTTCGGCAATCCGATCTTCCAATCCTTTGATATATTCATCCGCCTTAAAGCTATCATACTTGGAAATCCGCTTAATCTTGATTTCGGTCAGGCGAACAATGTCATCTTCGACGACTTCTCGCTGTAAGAGATGGAGAAAGGGCTTCAATCCCGTCCAAATTTCTTCGATCACCGCTTCCCACGTCTCACATTCCTCGATTCGGCGGTAGATTCGATTCTCGATAAAGATCTTCTCCAAGGAAGAAAAGTGCCACTTGTCCTCCAACTCACCGAGGAGGATTTCCAATTCCCACTTCAGGAGACTGCGCGTCTCAAACGCATTGCGACGCAGCATCTCTTTCACACCCAGAAATTTGGGCTTATTATCTTCGATCACGCACGCGTTCGGCGCAATCGAAACCTCACAATCACTAAAGGCATAGAGTGCTTTGATGGTAGTATCCGGATCACTCCCGGAAGGAAGATGAATCTGCAGCTCGACCGTATCGGAAGTCAGGTCCTCGACCTTGGTGATATGGATTTTCCCCTTCGAGTTCGCATCTGCGATCGAGGCCATCAGATTGGTCGTCGTCGTTCCGTAGGGAATCTCCCGAATCGTGAGGAGCCGACTCTTGGTCTTCTCGATCCGAGCCCGAACGCGAACGCGCCCGCCTCTCAGGCCATCGTTGTACTCGGAAACATCCGCAATCCCGCCTTGCGCGAAGTCCGGAAACAACTCGAATTCTTCTTTCCGCAAGGCCGCGATCGAGGCGTCGAGCAGCTCAATGAAGTTGTGCGGCAAAATTTTGCAGGCCAGACCAACTGCGATTCCTTCCACGCCCTGAGCCAACACGAGGGGGAATTTCATCGGCAAGGTCACCGGCTCCTTATTTCGACCGTCGTAAGAGGCCGCCCACGTAGTCGTCTTCCCGTTGAACGCGACTTCCAGGGCGAACTTGGAGAGCTTACACTCGATGTAACGAGGCGCGGCAGCGTTGTCCCCGGTAAGCAGGTTGCCCCAGTTCCCTTGCGTATCGACGAGGAGATCCTTCTGGCCAAGCCCGGTCAAGGCATCACCAATCGAAGCGTCGCCGTGAGGGTGATACTGCATCGTGTGGCCAACGATGTTGGCGACCTTGTGGAATCTTCCATCGTCCTTCTCCCGCAGCGAATGGAGAATGCGGCGCTGGACCGGCTTCAGGCCATCGTTGATGTGGGGAACCGCACGTTCCAGAATAACGTAGGAGGCATAGTCCAAAAACCAATCCCCATACATCATGTTCATGGGAGATCCGGTGTCAGGCGTGGCAGGCATGGTGAGGCAAAAGGTTCAGAGTTTTGACAATGCTAGGGGGAATTTGGCGAAACGTCAATTAGTTCGGAATGGTTAAGTTTCAAACCCTGACCTGTCAACCAACTCTGCGGTCGCTCATCCCTTGCCTTGGCCGACGCCGAGATGAGGAGCCTTCCATAACAACCGCATCTGGACCGATTTTATCGGTTGACCCCACTAGGGTACGCATCAACCGTGAGCCTCTTTTTTCACACACGAAACACATGCCAGCCAAGATCTACACGGACAAAGATGCCGACCTCATGCACCTCAAGGGTAAAACCTGCGCGGTCATCGGATTCGGATCACAGGGCCACGCTCACGCGTTAAATTTGAAAGACAGCGGATTGAAGGTCATCATCGGCCTTTACCCGAAGAGCAAGTCGGTCCCCGTCGCCGAGGAACTGGGCTTTAAGGTCTTTGACACTGCGGAAGCGGTCAAAAAGGCGGACGTCATTTTCATGGCCGTGCCTGACACGAAAATCCCGGCGATTTTTGAAGCCGACGTCGCTCCGAACCTGAAGAAAGGCCAAACGCTGCTCTTCAGCCACGGTTTCGCGGTCCATTTCGGATTCGTGAATCCCCCGGAGGAAGTCAACGTGATCATGGTGGCTCCCAAGGGACCGGGTCACACTGTCCGCAGTCAATATCTCGAAGGCAAAGGCGTTCCCACCCTCATCGCGATTCATCAGGACGCGGACAAGAACGCCAAGAAGATCGCCTTGGCTTGGGCGAAAGGAATCGGCGGCGCTCGCGCCGGTGTGTTCCAGACCGACTTCAAAGAAGAGACGGAAACCGACCTCTTCGGTGAACAAACCGTCCTCTGTGGTGGAGTTAGCGCGCTGATTAAAGCAGGCTACGAAGTGTTGATCGAAGCTGGGTATCAGCCCGAGATGGCCTACTTCGAGTGTCTCCATGAGATGAAGTTGATCGTCGATTTGATCAATGAGTCCGGCATCAGCGGCATGCGCTTCTCTATCTCGGAAACGGCCGAATACGGCGACGTCACCGTCGGTCCGAAGATCATCGACGCCAGCGTGAAAAAGCGGATGGAGAAAGCGCTCAAAGACATCCAGACCGGCAAGTTCGCCAAAGAATGGATGGCTGAGTACAACAGCGGTTGTAAGAATTTCGACGCTCTGCGCAAAGAAGGAGCAACCCACGACATCGAAAAAGTCGGCAAGCGCCTTCGCGACCGGATGCCCTGGATCAAGAAGCGGAGCCTCAAAGGTGCCCAGGCTTCTTACAGCTAGCCTGGCTTATTCATGATCCTTCCGCTATGAGCCACGAAATGGCATCCATAACGGCGTCAAACTTAATTTTCCGGTTCAACGTATCTCTGGATACGCCTCACCGGAAACATCTGCCTTTTCCTGGTTCTGAATGCCATTTCGTGACGCTCGCCTTGAAGTTCATGAATGAGGCCGGCTAGGCCCGATCCTCAAGATCACCTTTTCTGCAAAATGCCCCTCCACCCCCGGAGGGGCATTTTTTTGTCGAAAAATTTCGCCACCAGACATTCCACCAACGAAGCGGATTCTACGAAGTCTTGCCGTTCCTCGCTCGCCATGTAAGCTCGCAGGGATGACAAGTCGCTTCCTCGAAATGAAGGCTCAGATCTACCGATGATTGCACGCTGGCAGAGTTTGCGCATTTGGAGCTTGGCGGCGTGGCTGGTCATTGCTCTCCTCATCGGCTGGTGGATGACGAGGCTGATTTCGAATTCCGGAAAGGAAGACGTCTATCCGAACCAACCGATCACGATCGTGGTGCCGTATGGAGCAGGCGGGGGGTCAGACACCTTTGTGCGAAAGCTGCAAATCGGGATCGTAGAAGACGATCTTTTGCCCCAGCCGCTCGTAGTCAGCAACCAACCGGGCGGGAGCGGGACGATTGGAAGTCGCGATGTGAAGAATGCCCGGCCTGATGGCTATAAACTGCTCTGTCACCACAACGCCATTATCGCGACGAAACTTTCCGGAGTCGTCGATTTTGGGCCGGAGGCGTTCGAAGTGATCGCGATGACGGGCGAAGTGACGATGGTAGTGCTGGTCCGCGAAGATTCCCGATTCACCGATTTGTCCACGATGCTGGAAGAGGCCAAAACCTCACCCAAAACGGTCACCTTCGGGGCGAATCAAGGCTCTCCCGCTTATCTCGCGACGCTGCAATTGGAACAGCAGGTTCCGGGAGCAGAATTCAGCATTGTCTCGGCGGACGGTGGCGCGGATCGCTATGCAAAGATTCTCGGCGGGCATTTGGACGCTGGCATTTTCACGCTGGGAGAATTTCTCGATTTCCGCAGACCCGATGGAACTCCGCCTGCTGAAAACATCCAGGCGATCGCCGTTTTGAGCCCAGAACGCCACGAATCACTCCCCAACGTCCCAACCAGCCAAGAACAAGGAATCAATGTTTTATTGAGCAGCGCTTACTATTGGTGGGCACCAAGAGAAACTCCGGAGTCCGTTCTGACCTATCTCACCGATGTCTTTGAAAAGGCGATGGCGAACCCAAAGGTGCTGGCTGAATTGAAGACCCTCCGGATTGACCCGACTTTCATGAAAGGCGAGCCCCTTCAAACGGTTCTGGCTTCGACCATCGAACAATTTGAAGCCGTGGTCGCGAAGAAAGAAATCAAACTGCCAAACTTTCCCCTGATTATGGGGAGTTTGGTCGCCGTGATGCTGGTTCTGGTCGGATGCAGGAAAGTCGAGGACGAGGGCGACGGGCCACTCGCGGACTTCTCCAAGCGCCCCAAATTGGCCCTCGTCAGTTTTTTGATTCTGATTGCCTATGTCCTCATCCTCAGTTCAGGATGGCTGCCGTTTGCGATCACCACGACCGCGATGGTGTTTGCCATCGGTCAGGTCGCTTCACAAGGCACGAACCATTCGCGCGTGGTCCTCGCTCAATTGGCGCTGCTAACAGGATTCGGAGCCGAATTCATCTTTACCAAGCTCTTCACCGTCATGTTACCGTGACGGTGTCTGCGTCACTGCGACCGACGCGTCGCTGCTAAATCCGCCATCGTTTTCACGGTCCCAGCGGAAAGCGTTCCCAAAAGATTGGTGCGTTTCCCTTCAACGATCCGTTGGACGGTGATCCCAATGAACTTCCCATTTAACGCGAACAGTGGAATGCCTTGGGCCGTTCCCGCGGTAGAAATGTAGAAGGTATAATCTCGCTTGGAAATGGCGGTTACATATCCAGGTATCACCGAAGGAATGTAGGCATAAACGGGCGATGAGCGGGATAAACCGATCACCTCATCGGCTATGCTGATTTCGCCCTCCGTAATACGATTGGAGATATTGACAAAGGGAAGTTCCGACTTCCGCTCCGCCAACTGCTTTTGGTTAATCCGTAGAAACGCTAAATCGAGATCTACATCTTTATCGATCAACGCGGCGTTGTATTCAGAACCATCAGACAGGTTGATTTGAATCTCAGGGAAACGGGCTTCCGCACGAGTCACCGTCACGAAATCCGTTTCACTTCCTACCGGGCGACCACGCTGACCGATCATTCCCACGCTCGGATCCAAGGCACTATTGGAGAGGACGATCAATCCTTTCGAATCAATGATCGTACCCAACGTTTGGGTTCGGCGCTCTTGATTGGGCAAACTCTCGCTGTCCGTTGTAAACGAAATGTTACAAATCGCAGTAATCACCACCAGCGAATCCTGATGCTGTTGATAAACCTTTCGGGCGGCTTGGGTCGTTGCTTTATCGGCAAAAGATAGCTCGCTACTGACGAGGCCGACACATAGAAGGAGCGGAAGAAACGCGACGCGGGGTAACATCATTGGGTGCAAGACGGATACGGGATTGGGGTAATTTACTCTTCGCATGGCTGCCAATGGCTGCCAACCGGGAATTAAGACGGAATTTTAACAAGCATTCTGACTACTCAACGTTATCTTTGTCGATGAAGTTTTCTCCCATACTTCTAAGAATTTTTTTCGCTGCCGCGCTCAGCACACCTTTCCAAATTTTCGCCTCAGGGGGACGACACTACGAAGAGCACCTCGCGATCGACTGGGAAAACTACGAACGCACTCCGGAAACGCCGATCCACAATGCCGTCGGTTCCCTTTGCCGGGCTCTTCCGGGGGTGAAGAAGTTGGTTTTTTACGGAAATTGGGGCGGAATCGGAAACAAGGGAGGCAAACCGATTGATGCGATGGACGAACTCTTTCGACGCCATGACACCGTTTACTGCTTGGGGACATCTGCACCCATCGTTCGTGAGTCTGACATCCAACTGGTTGCCCGCCTCAAGGAAATCGATCCGAGTACGCTATCGCGCCATGGAAAGAAATACCAGAAACGAGCAATCTTCTTCTTCCAATCTCCGATGTCCAAAATCGTGGCCAAGCCATTTCCTTCGCTCCTCCGAAAACGCGAAAAACCCGGGAGCGTCTTCCAAACCCGCTCTCAAGTGGCGGAGTTCTTCCGGCCAAATCACCCCGGCATCCCCAACCTCCAGGGCAAGGGATTATTGAAGTTGAGGAAAAGGGCCTAAATCGACGAGCGAGCTTGGGGAAATGGCTTCTTTTGAGCTGTAAACCCCTGAAGCTGAAATCGTTGCGCTTCCTCAACCACGAACACCATTCACTCCCTCTTCGCATCTGCGAAGGGGCCCCAACAGGATACGCTGAGCTTATCCGTTGGCGATTTGAGCTTTTGACGGCTCGGAAGCGGTGTAAGTCGTTTCCAGATGCTGCTCAATCTTCTCGGTGAGATTCGCGACGCATTCGTCGCGCGACCTACCTTCTCCGGTGATTCCGGGAAAGTCGTTGCAGAGGGCCATAAACCAACCGTCGGTTTCGTAGACGATGGCTTTCGTTTCTTGAGACATTGGATTTTTGGGCTGGGGTTTACGATGGAACGAGCAAAGATTAACTTCGGAAAAGGAATAGTCGTCGCTTCCTTAGTTTGAGACGTTGGCTTCTGGGGTTTCTTCAGGAGGCGGGATGGGGATGGGACGTGCCGTTGGTGCGATCAGATTTACGCCCTGCCCCGTCGGTGGAGGCGTTGTCGGAGTTACGCGGGCATCCGCGTCAGACGCGGTGTCTGGAGTCCATATCAATTCGTTGAGCATATCACTCTCCGTCTTAGGCTTCGAAACAGCCGACGTCGCGTCCCCTTCGGGAGAAACGGATTCCGCTGTAGAGGGAGCGGGTGCCTCGGAATTTTCTCTGGAGTTGGCATCCTCAGTGGAGGCTTGCTCCGTGATTTCTTGGATCGCCATGCGTTTTCCAATTAGATAAACGGTGGGGACCAAGACCACCAACAGCACGAAAAGCAGCACCATGACCACAGGTCGGTTTTGCTTCGGCTCTTCCCTTCCTTTGAAAATCGGGATGGTTTGATCCGATGGCGTCAAATTAAAGGTGGACTTCAACGCATCCAAGTTGCCGCCCAAACCTCCTTCCGTTATGGCCTCGAGGACCTCGCTCGCATCCACCTCTAAAAACTCGCTGTAGATGGAAAGAAAGCTTCTCGCGTAGGTTGGGCTGGGAAAGGTAGAATAATCATCCTCTTCCAGGCTCCGCAGTTTGTCCTGCTGAATCCGAGTCTCGTGCGCAATATCCTCGACGGTCAGCCCCCGCTTGAGCCTTGCTTGCCTTAGCTGTTTACCGATCGATTCAGACATAGAAAACTTCTCTGGAGATCTTAGCTGAAATCGTCATCGATAGCGATTAGATTTTCGCAAGCGTGGCGTTTGTATAGGCCAACACCGACGACCTTCTTCGGCAGCAAGCAGTTAAGAGTGTGAGCCGAACCGGGCTTCCCGTCAACCACCCGTATCCAGCGATCCGGTCTCTCGTTTGCCAACCAAAAGGGGATTGGGGTGAGAACAGACATCAAACCGAATCCTTTTTTCCGGAAATCAGAGCGGGTTTTCCTCGATTTTAACTTTAAGCATCGGTCAGCTGTGGCTTGGTTGGGTGACATGCTAGCCCATCAAGACTACGCTTCGTCTGGCCACGCAGCAACGGCTAAGTTTCGGAGACTCTAACTACCACCCATCCCTAATTGTGAAGGATTCTCTGATTCTGATTTTTCTAAAGCTCCCCACTCCCGGACGGGTCAAAACTCGGTTGGCTACCGAAATCGGCCCCGACGCAGCCGCGATCGTTTATCGGCGGTTAGTGCGCGACGTGCTGACCGTGGTCGCTCAATCTCCTGCCAGTGGCGTGAGGATTCTGTTCGACCCACCCGATCGCGAGTCCGATATCCGAAGGTGGATTGAGGCAGAATGGCCAATGGGGACGCCGTTTCCCGAATTGTCGCCTCAGGCAGACGGTGATTTGGGTACCCGCCTGACCGCAGCGTTCCGCTCGGCGTTTCAGGACGGATTCCACAAAGTCGCCGCGATTGGGACCGATTGTGTGGAGATTTCACCGCAGACCTTTTCTGAAACGTGGGAGCGCTTGGAGGAACGCGACATCGTCTTTGGACCGGCTGCGGACGGCGGTTATTACCTGATTGGGCTGAAGGCATTTCATCCCACCATCTTTGATGGGATTCCCTGGAGTTGTGAAACGACCCTCGAAAAAAGCGTGGAACGCGCTGAAGAACTGGATTTGCGGATCGGCTCATTGCATCTTTCCACAGACATTGATACGGCTGAAGAGTGGCTCGTCCAAAAACACAAAATCATGAACCAACTCCCTCCCCATGATGAACCGCTGATTTTCCAACCCGTCTATAAGGAGCGGGTCTGGGGAGGTCGCAAATTACAAGAATGGCTTAAGCGCCAGCTTCCCACCGAAGAACCGTTCGGAGAAAGCTGGGAAATGGTAGATCGGCCGGAAGAGCAGACCGTAGTCCGAGAAGGTGCCTTTGCCGGTGTGACATTGGGTGAACTTTGGAAGGAGCGCCGGACAGAGATTTTTGGTGCGAATGCCCGAGGGGAACGTTTTCCGTTGCTGCTAAAAATTCTGGACGCCACTCGCGATTTATCGATCCAGGTCCATCCTCCGCAAGCTGCGGCCACTGCGCTGGGGGGCGAACCCAAAACCGAGATGTGGTATGTGGCCCACGCCATGCCAGGGGCGAAATTGTATGCGGGATTAAAACAAGGAGTGACCCGCGATGACGTGGAACGGGCCATTCACAGTGGAGAACTGGCTGACAAGGTTCACGAAATTGAAGTCAAAACGGGCGACAGCCTCTTCATTCCCAGTGGAAGGATCCATGCGATCGGAGCCGGTCTTCTCATCTACGAAATTCAGCAAAACAGCGATACCACCTATCGGGTGTTTGACTGGAATCGAAAAGGCTTGGACGGCAACCCCCGTGAGCTCCACATCGAAGAATCGCTTCAGAGCATTAATTT
>CAYGQD010000132.1:0-19831 GCA_964351855.1 uncultured Verrucomicrobiales bacterium | reverse complement strand
CCCCCCGGCTGCCCCGCACCCACCGCGCATCCAGTCCGGCCCTATGTGATCGGAAGACACGGCCTATTATCGCAGGCCATGCGCGGTGTTCCCCGGCAAATGATGGTGGGGGAAATATTAAGCTCGCCTCGTACGTGGTCACCCGGCGAGCAGCACCCTTCGGCTCGAGCGGCGGTTTTGGCCATGACCCGCTGGAGACTACGCGCGCCCCGGTATGTCGGATGGGGCGAAATCCATTAACTCGCGATTCTATCATTGTAATCAGATCCTAGCAAGCGTCTTATTATATAAAGTTTCTGTATCAGTCCCGGACTAGGATCTGATACGAAAATTCTATTCGGGACTTCTAGCTGGTAGATGTACAACGTCAGATCCGCGAAATATCCCCACTCACCGCGTCATAAGAGTCTACTATGCAAACCAGCAACATTGAACAACTGACGTCCCGGGCCGAGCAACTGATTGATGCTCTGGCCGAATCCATCATCTCCACAGCGGAAGCTGCGGCGGAACGATTGGACCTGGCTTCCCGGGTCGCTCAGATTCAGCAACGCATGGCTGCCTTTGGCGCTGTGCTGGAATCCGTGGGTGCGCAAAAGAGCGTTCTCACCAAACGCTTGGAGCAGAAAGAAATGCCGAAGTGCCAGCGCAGGCTGGTGCAGCGGCAGATCGAACTGCTCAGCGCTCAGGAAACCGAAATCCTCCAGCGGGCTGGTGCCAGTTCTCAACTGGCCCGCGCTGCCGTCGAACAAGCCGACCGGCTGATCGACGATGGAGGAAGCGGAGATGCTGACGGCGAGGACCGGCTTTACCGGCGGAAAGGGCGGCGCTTCGTCGCCCTGGAAGCGGGTGAGGAATCGGAGGAGCATTCCACCGAAGCGTAACCATGCCGAAACGCGGAAGTTACGCCCCGGCCCTCTCACCGTTGGTTCTCAAAGCGCTCCATTATGAAGCCCGGCGTCGATCCATTCCGATGACGCGCCTGGCTGAGGCCTGTATCACAAGGTTCCTTCGGGACACTCCCGGTTGGTCGCAGGCGGAGCAAGAATATGCCGCCGAGACGCCCCGAGCGTCGAACGCGCGCACGGTCTCCGGACCACCCTGACCAACGAAAAACCCGAACCCCAAAATCGAAAGAAGCCCGGTCGCCCACAAGGCGGCCGGGCTTTTTCGCGTTCCGGAGATTCACCCCAACCCAACCTAAACCCTAACAACAACAAAAACGATGGCCATTAACCTCAGTGCCAACTACGCGAAAAAGCTGGGCCTTCCCGGCTACTCTTCGCATTCGTTTTCGGCTTCGGTCGAAACGGAACTCACCGACGTCGGGCAGATTCAGGGCGAGATCACTCGTCTCTATTCGCTGCTCCAGGATTCGGTCGACCGGGAGATCCAACACGTCGGCTTCGTCCCAGATGAAGTCTACGGAATGGAGAACTCTGCCACCCCAAATAAGAACTCTCAACCCAACGGAGCCGCCAAACCGGACGCCTGGAAGTGTTCGGACAAGCAGAAGGAATTGATCCTGAAGCTGGTCGCGGAACACAACCTGGATCGCCATGAAGTCGATCAGCTCGCCCAGGAACGTTTCGGTCACGGAGTGCGCCAGCTCAACAAGCTGGAAGCTTCCGGATTGATCGAGGAGTTACTGGAGAGCACGGCCGGATCTCGCCGCCCGACGAACGGGAACGGGGCCCACCGCTCGCGCTATCACAGCACACCGAAAGGAGGTGGCGCATCATGAGCACGGCTCCCCAGAAATTCGGGAGCGCGCTGCGTGCCGCCGCGCTGCCGGTGAAAGCCGGGCAGCGGCAAGCCTATGCTCCCTCTGATGCCAAACGCCTCAGCGGTGCTCCCCTGGAATACCTCTCTGCTTCGCGGTTGAAGACGTGGCAGGAATGCCGCTTGAAGTTCTTCTTCCACTATGTGGAGCGGATCCCCACGCCAACCAGCCCGGCGCTCTTTGTCGGTCAGATCGTGCATCGGGTACTGCAGCGATGGAACCTGGCGCGCTGGCGGGGCCAACCCGCCGACGCCGATTCCCTGCAGCCGGTGTTCGATCATCACTGGAAGGCGGATCAACCGGCGGACGGGATCGACTGGAACGGAAAAGAAGCCGCTCTGCGCGAGAAAGCGTGGCAGATGTTGGAATTCTACTTTCGTTCCTCACCGATTCCGCTCGCGGAGAAACCGGAGGCTGTGGAAGTCGTTGTGGAGCGAGATCTCGACCTCCACGGGCTGCCGCCCCTCCGGGGAGTCATCGACCTGGTCCGCGAGGGTGGGGTGATCGTCGATTTCAAAACGACGGCCCGCACCCCTGACCCGGCGATGACCCGCCACCAGCATGCGACCCAGCTCGGGTGTTATGCGCTGCTCTACCGCGAAGCGACCGGTCACCCGGAAAGCGGATTCGAGCTGCATCACCTCGTGAAGACCAAGGAGCCCAAGCTGGTCGTCACTCCGCTGGAACCGCTCGATGCGGATCAGATGCGCGGGCTTGTTCGATCGATGGAGAGCTACGTTCTCGGCGTCGAAGCCGGGGACTACGTTCCCTCGCCGGGCATGCAGTGTGCCTGGTGCGATTACTTCGCGCAATGCCGCGCCTGGAAAGGAGGTGAATCGTGAGCCGCGTGGCCTTGATCGCCTTCACCTTCCTCGCGCTGTCCGCCGCCGGATGCACCCGCTACATCGGCCCGGACTACGGCCCCATTGGCACCGGGATGAAGTTCGTCGGCGTTTGTGCCGTTCTCTGCGCCTTGGTTACCGGCCTCGTGTCGTTGATCACCGGCGAGGAGACGCGCAGGCACGGGCGAGAACAGCGGCAACAACCGCCACGCTCCGACCGGGAAGGAGGTGATCGCCCATGAGTGATTCCCCGTTCCGCCCCAACTGGAGCCTGCTCTTGTGCTGCATTCTTGCCGTCGCGATTGCCGGTTTTGTCCTCGGCCTGGTCTCCGGATTCTGGCCCGCCCTCCTAACCCTCGGGTTAGGCGGCGTGGGCTGGCTCCTCTTCCAGCATTACCGAGAGCAGTCCGGCAAGAAGCGCTGACTCAGCCGATTCCCGGCTTCGAGCCCTAACACCCCAACACCCCAACGGCATGGAGGCCGACGTTCGCTCATCACTGGGCAGCGTCGGCCTTCGTGCTTTCCCGGATTCACCGGGCCCTTTCCCACAGGAAACCCATCTCCCCTCTGGAGAAACCAAACCTAAACCTAACCTAATACAATGAGAATGAACCAACCCTATCCACCCGTCCAAACTCCCGCCGTTGAAGTCCCCGTCGTTGTGGAGACTCCGCCGCCCGGCATGCTGCTACATTGCGGCGGCCAGGTTGTGGACCGCGATACGGTCTTCGACGTGCCGACCCCGTTCCCCACCGATACCTGGTTCCCCCTGCCGCACCATGAGTTGATCAACGAAGTCGAAGGTCAACTCGTTACGGCCGGGTTCGATATCACGGGGGAGGCCCACGGGCTCAGTCATGATGGGGCGCGCTACTTTGGCGTGCTCGGCGTGACCGTCCCCGGCCAGGAAGACGGCGACCGCGATTACTCGTGGATCGTCGGCTTGCGCAACAGCCATGACAAATCGATCCCCGCTGGCCTTGTCGCCGGGGTTCGCGTCTTGGTCTGCGACAACAAGTCGTTCACGGGAGAGGTGCGGATCAGCCGCAAACACACCAAGTTCGCGGCGCGCGATCTGCGCCATCTCACGTCCCGAGCCGTCGGCCAACTCGGCGACCGGTTCCGAGGCCTCGACCAGCGCATCAGCGCCTATCGCGGCTTTGGCTTGACCGACATGCGCGCCCACGACCTCGTGGTCCGCGCCGTCGACTGCCGCGCCATCACTACGAGCCAGGTGCCCGAGGTGCTGAGCGAATGGCGTCAACCGCCGCATGCCGAGTTCCAGCCCCGGACCGCTTGGAGCCTGTTCAACGCCTGCACCGAAGCGCTGAAGGGCATCAACCCTCACACCGCCGTGGCTCGCAGCCAGGCTTTGCACGGATTGTTCGATGGACTGGTGGGTCTGAGCTGAGTCGAGCGAATCGGCTCCTGCTCAGGAAACAGGAAAGTCTCGCCGCTTTGCGGTGGCGGGGCTTTTCTTTTAGGTGGGTCCAGCCCCCAGTTCGTTCCCCTTGCGATTATGGATCCGGGGGAACACCTGATTTCGCGTCTCAAAATCATCGCTTCCATGTCTCCGCGCTCAACGGCAGTTCGTTGAGCTCTGCGCGAGCCTCCCTCCAAGTCGGGTAATGCTTGTCCAGAATCGCGATAAACCGGTCGTTATGGGTTGGCTCAATCAGATGAGCCATTTCATGAACCACGACATATTCGAGCAGGTCTTTTGGCTTTTTGACAAGCTCGGTATTAAATCGAACTCGAGAAGCTCGGTGGTTGCAGCTTCCCCATTTGGTTTTCATCCGCTGCAAAAAATACGCAGAGACCTTCACTCCCAGCTTCTTCTCCCACTTCGCGATCAAGGGAGGGATGGCTTCGTGAAGAAGCGATTTGTGCCATTCATGAATCACCTGTGCTCGCTTCTCTTTCGTTGCGCCGGGGCGCACGGTGAGAGTGATTCGCTTGTGATCGAGAGAAACAGATGGCTTTGCATTTTTGCGCTTCACCGTCATCAAGTAACGACGTCCCCAGAGGTAGTGACTTTCGCGCTCGATGAACTTTCGAGGAGTCTCTCGTGCCTGGTTGGCTAGTTGTTCCTGTTGATTGCGAATCCAACCGAGTTTCGAGATCGCGTAGGCGCGGGCGACATCCAGGCGTGTATCTTTGGGAGCGGACAGCGTAACTCGTCCATCCGGTGGATGAACGGAGAGATGAACATTCTTGATGTTTCTCCGGGTGACGGAGATCGAGACGTCTCCCAGTTCAAAGGTTTCAGGCATTAGTAGCCGGGTTGGTTCTTGATGATGTCAAACATTGCGTAGATCGCCTCCGAGTCTTTGTCGAGCAGAGGTGCAATCGCATTGATGACCTGGATGCCGCGCGGCCCTGCCACGTCTCCTTTCCAGCCTGCCGGAGCCTTTTCCAGCATCGTCCTGTCGAGATCGAGAGCCAACTGAGCCCTCTCATCTTCATCAGCGGGACACTGAAAAGTGGCCGCTGGGATTGTTGGTAAATTGTTGAAGAGCACGATGGCTTCCGGTTTCCCATTGAGCACAGCGGGGTGACTTCCCGTATTCTTCTTCCCCATTTGTTTCACCAACTGTTCCGCACGGTTGAGGAAGTCTTCATAGGAAATCGTTTCTTTTTGCTTCTGGGTGATGAGATCTTCCAGCAGTTTGGATATCTCGGCGTAGAACCGGGGATCGGTGAGCTGATCGCGGATAATGGTCTTGCGGACATTGTTGATGATCCCCTCTGCAACGGCATTCTTGGACAGTTTGCCCTTCTCGTTCAGTTTTTTGGCAATCGCGTCGTGGATTCCAGTTTCAATGATGAGTTCTGTCAGAGAAAGCTCGCTCAGGTTGCCCAGATCCTCCGCTTGATCCGCCTGGATGTAGGTATTGATGAGGTGACGCATGTCGGCTTCATAGGGCTTGATGTCCAGTTCCTCACCGGAGTGCCGCTTGATGGCATTTCGCAGATCCGTGAAATGGGCTGTCTCATTCCGCAACGCGGTAATCTCCATGTCTGAGTAACCCGCCTCGACCAAATCGGATGCAATTGCGGCATAGGCTCTCAGAAACGTGACTACCTGCTTATAAAAGGAAATGCGCAACGGCTCGGTGTCGTCGAGCGCATTTGGGTCGTTAGCGTCGCCGCAGAAATAGTGGATGTATTGCTCTACCTCACGCGGTTGCTCCACGGGCTCGCAGAGATAGCGGAGAGATTCACGGGCCGTGTCGAGGCTCTTCTTACCTTCATCCAGCCAACCCTTCACCGTAACGTTTCCGTCTTTACCGTCGCCCTCATCGACGTCCAGCTCGTCCGAGGTGTAGACGGCGATAGAATTCTGTACTTCCTTGAATAGCTCTTTGAAATCAACGATGTAGCCATAGTCCTTATCGTCTCCATCGAGCCGGTTGGTGCGGCAGATGGCCTGGAAAAGGTTGTGATCGTGGATCTCGTTATCGAGATAGATGTAGGTGCAAGATGGGGCATCAAATCCGGTCAGGAGCTTGCTCACGACAATCAAGAGCTTGCAGTTGGCGGGCTCATTGATGAAACGCGCCTTGGTCTTGTCCTCGTAGTCCTTGGTCGTCTGATCCGTTGCCAACACATGCTTCGTGTAGGTGTCGAACTTGTAACGCTTATCGCTGTTCGCTGGCTCCTTCGAAATCTCTGTCGCGTTCGGCTGGTAGGAGGTAATGATACCGCAATATTGACCGAAGGTGGTATTCTGAAAGAGGCGGAGGTAATGGCAGGCATCGTAAATCGAAGCAGCAACGAGAATCGCGGTGCCTCGATCATTGTTGAGACGGGATTTCAAGGCGAAGTCCTGAATGATGCTCGCTGCGATCCGTTGCTTGCGCTCCCCCGCGCTCATTAGTTTCTCCATGGTCGCCCACCTCTTGCGAAGAACGGCTTGTTGGAAATTGTTCAGCCCTCGCGTCTTTTGATCGAACCAATCATCGATCGCCTTTTGTGAGGTTAGGCGCTGCGGCACGGCACGGGCTTCGTATTTCAGGTCGAGCACGACGCCATCGGCCACCGCTTCGTCGAATTTGTATCTGTGGATGTAGGTGCCAAAAACGGATCGTGTGGTCTTCTTGTCTTTGCGTAAGAGTGGCGTCCCGGTGAAGCCGATGAAGATCGCGTTCTCCATCCACTTCTTCATCTGCTTGTTCATGTCACCGCCCTGGGTGCGGTGGCATTCGTCAACGAAGATGTAGAATCGTCCGTGGACAGGTGGCGGCGGGCTCTTCATGTCAGGTTCAAATTTGTGGAGCAGGGCGCAAAGCACGCGGGGCTTGGTGGCGCTCAGCTTCTGCACGAATTCTGCTCTGGAGGTGATACGAGGAGAAGGGTCCTCTTCTCCAACGACTCCGGCATTCCGCATCACGCTTTCGATCTGTTTGTCCAGCTCGTCACGGTCCGTGATGATCAGGACCCTTCCATTGGGATCATGCTCCAATACCCACTTGGCGAGCAGCACCATCAGGATGCTCTTGCCACTGCCCTGGGTGTGCCAGATGACACCACCCTCCTGTTTCTCAATCCGTTCCTGTGCTTTCTTGAGACCGAGGTATTGGTGCACGCGGGGCACCTTCTTGGTTCCTGAGTCGAAGATGATGCTGTTGCGGATCAGGTCAAGCAGGCGCGACTTCTCGCACATCTGCGCGAGGGGGCGATCGAGAAGGTAGTCAGCGGCTGGAGGCTTTTCTGTTTCCTCCTTCCAGACGAGGAAATACTTCTCGGGAGTGCCGGTGGTGCCATAGCGAAGCCCCTGGGAATCATTGCCCGCAAAGACAAACTGCACCGTGCTGAAGAACGGCTTGTTGAAAATCTCTTCCTGGTTGGTAATGAGCTGGCGGATGCCATCGACGACATCGACCGAGCCACGTTTCAGCTCAATCACCCCTATGGCCAGGCCATTGATGTAAAGCACAAGATCCGGGCGGCGCTGATAGCCGCCTTTGAGGGTGACTTCCTCCGCGATGGCAAAATCGTTGTTCTCCGGCGTTTCCCAATCAATCAGGTTCACGTCCTCGTGGTTTTCTCCGGCTCCGAGCTGAACCTTCGCACCGTAGCGCAGCAGGTTGTAGGTGCGCAGGTTCGCTTGGTAGAGGGTCACTCCGGTGGCATCCGCAGCCGTCTCCAGTTTTTGGAGGGCGGCAGAAATGTGGCCATCGGAGTAACTACGCTTCGCCAGATTCGTCCGCAGCAACTCCGTCGCGATACAGCGATTGTTCTCCCGTTGGTGCCAATCGCCGAGAAACTCGTAACCCAGGCAGTCAGGGTGGCTTGGGTCGGTGAACAGCTTGATGACACGCTCTTGAGTCCGGCGCTCGGATCTGGGCTGTTCAGGCAAGGTTGGTTCAAGAGGCATTCTCGGTTATTCTACGAAGTTTCGTTGCAGTAGGCGTCCAGGCATTCGATCATCAGTTGTTGGTGTTCGAGCGCTTTGGTGTCATTCCATCGCTCGTTCTCGTAAATCAAATCCATCTTCAGGGAGTCGAGCCGGGCTTTGTTCTTATTAAGGAATCTTTGGCGTTTTTCGTTATAGGGCAGGTTTCCATACTCCGAATTCAAACTTCGGGAGACCAGCGCCAGGTTACCAAAATGATCGAGCGCTTGATGGACCTGGTTATCGTCCCGCTCGGTGGGCTTCTGGGGCGAGATATGTTCGACCGAGCTTTTGGCGGTGAGGCGGAACTTTCTCCATCTCTCAGTGGTGCGCTTCTCCTGGAACCACAGCACAAACTCCAGTTTGTAGAACCAGTAGTGGGCAAACTTTACGCCGTTCGCCTTGGCCAATTCCGTTTGATGGATCAGAGAGCGGCGCTGCCACGGGTCTTTCATGAACTCCAGCGTCCGCATCACCAAGGAATCATCGGCAGCAGAACCCAGCAAGTGATTGTCGAGATGACGCAAATACTCGAAATACCGGTCCGCTTTCCCACCAGGATTGCGGTGCATGAACAGAAGCAGTGGGGTCAGCCAATACTGGGTTGTGATTTCCTGCGAGTGGTAAAGCATGCTCTGGAGAAGTGAGAAAGCGCGATGCGACTCCGTCTCTCGTGATCGACTCATGTATCGCTTCCCGCTACTTGTGCTAACGCTGATCTTACTAATCAGATGAATCTCCTCCTCGCCTTGGTCGGCCCATTTGATGATGTGCTCGTCGAAGAGGACGCGCAGCCTCCAAAGAAGGTCAATGAACGAGCGCACATTCTCCGCTCGCCGGGTCGTCTCGTGGAAAAAGTGTGCCTCGAACAGGGCGAGCAGTTCCCGATCCAGCAGTCGGGGCAAATCTGGACGTCCATTTTCCAAGAGCCAGATCCTAAGCGCGTGCTGAAGGAAGAGCGGAAATCCAAACATACTCCGCACCCAAGTGGGATCGGAGTCCTCGCTTTCCGAGGCGGAATCTATTTCAGACGTTTCCTCCGTTGAATTCAGGACGTCATCCAAAGACAGCGCATGATGGTCGCGCTGGTCCTGCATCCGTGTTCCCAGTAGTTCCCGCACAGCCTTCGCATTCGGAAGTTCACCTCGCTCGTAGCAATCCGCCACATCGCTGGCAAAGCCCTTGAAATTTCCGCTCAGGTTGCGTTCCACAAAGTTTTCCATGTCGGCACACGCCTCCCAGAGCAAGGCATACGGTCCGCGCTCCGCCTCGTTCAGCGCGTCCAGCATACGCGCCTTGAGAATCTCGTGATGCTGAAGCTGCACACCCCGGTTGTTAATGACCTCGAACAGCTTGTTCAGGTCGGTCTCACGAGGAACGGTTGTGATGACGAACTTCACCTTGCCGAACACGAACTCTGTCAATCCTTCAAGATGAACGCTCAGATCGTTCACTCCGGCGGGGAGAGGCCGCTTCTCGAACACCGACTTCATCAGATCGAGCGCCACGCGCATCCGCTTGGTCGCCTCCTCCTCCGGTATGGATTGATCGCGATCCCCAAAGGCGAGCGTTTCAAGAAATCGGTTTACCTCGGGACGGATCGCGAAACGCAGCCGTGGCTTGATGGACTTGTCCTCGTTGACGGTAAGAAACGGCTTCAACGCCTCGCGCCAAGCATGGCACAGCATCCACAAAGTCGTGAACCGTTGTTGCCCGTCGATCAGATCGAAGTGCCTGCCTTTCGCATCGTCCTGCTCCACGAGCAGAGTGCCGCCGAGGAAAAAGAGAACTTCCCCGCGTTCATAGGCATTCACCAAGTCGTTGAGCAGCGTGAGCACTTGATCCTCTCCCCAAACATAGAGCCGCTGGTAGATGGGGATGGTGAAATGCCAGCGGGGGCTTTCTTCTACGATCTCCGCCAGACTGTAAAGTTTGGACTCGATCTTCACGCCACGCCTCCCTTCAGCTTTGCCGGGATCCAACTCTCTTTGCCGCGCAGTGAGTCCCCGGTCTGGTTGTAATAGGTCAGGACCGCCTGCTTATAGACTCCCTGCACCCCTTTGCCGGTCTCGATGGTTTCTTCCGCGTAGATTTTCTGGCGCGTGTGATGCGTTTGCAGATGGGCAATGACTTGCTCGGGCCGGAATCCGCTCGCGATCACATCGAGCAGATTCAGCGCATCATGCTTGAAGAAGTTCTGCGCCGCTTCGTAACGCACTTGCTGCTTCTCCAAACGGATCGCCCCCAGTGCATGATCCAACCAGAGCGAAAACTCCCACAGCTTCTCGTCGTCGAATTGGTCGGCATACATCAGTGATGCCAGGAGGAAGATCTCCCGCAGGAAAAGCGAGTTAGTCATCAGCAGACTCTCGTAAACCTCCCTAAACCTCTGGACCTCGCTGGAGTCGGTCGGTTCCACCGCCAACCGTCGCAGCAACGCGGAATATTTGTCCGCATAAAGGAAGAAGCCGATGCCCTTCTGAATTGGTTGCCGGATGGCGAAGGGCAGATCCTCCGCTTTGGGACTGAGCGAAATCCGGTTGGTGTGGATCTCGCTGTGACCGTCCCTTGTCATCGTTAACGCCGTGCCGAGCCGGTTGTGGCGCGAGCGATAGAGCGGAATCGTGGCGTGATCTCCCTCAGACTTCCACGTCTGTTTCTGGAATTCCTCCATCAAGGCATCGTGATCCCCGTAAATCACCCGTCCTCCGGTCCAGTAGCGTGCTCGCCAGAGGAACCTGCTGAACAGACTTGGAGCGAATTCCTGATCATGGGACATCACCGGCGCTCCCTGCTGGATCCCTTCCCAGCGCCGGGCGCAGAGGGTTTGCAAGGTTTCCTTGCGTTCGACCGACGTTTCATCCACGGCCCGCAAATGGTAAGCCTTGAGCAAGTCGGTCGCATGAAGCGGCACGCCCCGGTTGTTCTGCGTATCAAAGAAGGTGAACGCCAAGTCCACCCGCTCAACGCAAATGACCGTGAAAACGATCTGCCCGAAGATTTCGGAACTTGGGTGGCGGGAATGGTCTCGAAAAATCCCGGCACCCGCACGGATGCGCCGCACCGATTTCGGGGAATAGGTCAGTGCACACTTGCTGGGCAAGTCTCCCCTGAGTTGTCGATAAAGCACGCACAGGGCCGTGAGCCGTTGCTGCCCGTCGATGATGAATCGCTTTCCCTTGTCTATGTTGCGGTGCAACAGCACCGTGCCCATGTAATAGGGAGGCTTGGGATCGGGTAAGCCCTGGTAATCGGTGAGATCATCAACAAGCTGCCGGATCTTCTCATCATTCCAGACAAAACCCCGCTGATAGGTATCCACCGCGAGAGGCAGAGCCGAGTTCTCGAAGAGACTCGAAAAACTCAGGACATCGACCTCGACTGTGTTGGACGCGCTCATCTCAAACTTCGCCGAAATGGCACCACTTGTCCTCTGGGAGCGAACGTAGAAAATCCCTGATTTCCTCGAGTTGTCCTTGGGACTCAGCCCACCGGAGGTGCTCCTGGAACCGCAGTTGTTTCTCAATAGGCATGGAATGCTGCCAGGCACCCAGGATCAGCGGCAGCGGCGGCTCCCATCCGCCGGAAGGCTTTTGGCGGGTGTTCTTCAGCATTCTAAAAACCTCATTCCAGGGTGTCGGCATCGGGACCAGGCGGCGGTTGGTCGTGCAATAGGCCCACAGGGAATCAAAGGTCTCTGAATCTTCACTCATATCAACCTCGTCCTTCCGGTGAGGAGTTCCTGCATCATGCCCTGCTTGAGGGCGCGGGTCTTGTCCAGCCGCTGCTCCAGGCCCGTCAGCTCCGCGTCCATCTCGCTCAGCACCTCGGCGATGGCGGTTTGTTCGGCTTCAGGCGGCAACTTGATGCGAAACGCCTTCATGTCCTTGTTTGTGATCTGATTGATGGTCGCCCCTATATTGTCGCGAATCTGGCGTTGTATGTCGTCGCCTCGAAACGCGTGAACAACGAAGCGCCAATGCTTGGTTCGATACATCGCCATAAACGCGCCGAAAGTAACTCCGGCGGCAGCACTATCAATCACCGCACACTTGCCAATCAACGCTCTGCTTCCGTTTCTTACGCAGATGAGAAGGTCTCCGACTTGCGTGTATAGGTGGTCTGATACGCCGAGGTTCACGTAGACATTGTTGTCGTAGGCAAGCCGACCATTCTGCACATTAGAGGAACGCAGCACGAGCAAGCCGTGTTTGACCACATTCTCCGGCTTGTAAGTCAGGCCGATAATGCATTCACCAATTTCTCCGAGCGTGGTTTCCTCCCACTCGCCGTGGAAGCCGGGGAGGCGGGTTTGGCCGGTGAGAAGCTGCTGCATGGCGGCCTGTTTGAGGTCGCGCTTCTTGGCGATGAGCCGGTCCAGCGCCCCCAGCAGCCCATCCACATCGCTCAACGCCGTAGCGATGGCGCGTTGTTCGGGGAGGGGGGCATACGGGATTTGCACACGGTTCAAGATTCCCTGATTCAGAGAAGCCATCGTAGTGCCAATGGCGTGCTGAAGAAGCCACCCTTGCACTGCTTGCCTCTGAAACTGACACGCGAGGTAGGGCGGAAAACACAGCGCATGGGGCCGGACGCTTATTCCATCCGAGCCGAGAAACCACCCGTTTTCATCCTCCGTAACAAGAGCCGAGCGTTCTACGGCCCCCTTCCGACCAAACACAATGTCCCCGGTCCGCAGAACATACTGCGGAAGCCGACGAACAACCTTTTCCGGAACGCGTGGAGTATGCTCCTTTACCTTGAAGGCACCCGCGCCCACTTCGCCCACTGAAATTAACGGGACGCCTTCTGTTCCCGAATATTCACTGGCTTTCAGCAGGGTGCCGAACGGGCCTGTTTTGATCACGCCGAGCTCAGCAATCGACTTCACCTTCCATTCCTCCGGGATCACGCCGACCTCGGTCTGTTTGTACCCGGGTTTCATGATGCGGATGCCTCCATCTTTTTGAGGTGGGCCTCGACTTTGGCGGTGAGGGCGGCGACTTCATCGACGATCTGCGGGAGCGGGGCGGCGTAGCGGTCGGCGAGCAGGTGGATGCGGCTGGTGAGGGTCTGGGAGACGCGGTCCAGCTCGCCCTGAATGGCGCTGCCGAGGGTGGTGAGCCATTTGTCGTCCACGACGAGGGTCTGGACCTCGGCCTCGGTGAGCTGCGGGTATTGGTCGTAAGCGAGTTGATCGAGCGCGATCTCGGCTTCCCGGATCGCCTTTTTGAGATCGGCTTCCTCAGCGTAGAACTTCAGCCATTGTTTGAGGACGGCGGTTTCTTCCTTCGCGTCCTTGTCGCCCGCGATCTCCTTGAGTCTGTGGG
The DNA here is from genome assembly GCA_964351855.1 of uncultured Verrucomicrobiales bacterium. Lineage (GTDB taxonomy): Bacteria > Verrucomicrobiota > Verrucomicrobiia > Verrucomicrobiales > DEV007 > JBCDHN01. Next base: position 6,478 of record CAYGQD010000132.1, on the reverse strand, counting down.
TGATTTCCACCTTGGCGATCTTATCCAGGGCACCGAGGAACCCCTCTTCGCCGCCGTGTTCTTCTTCCAATTCGGTCTTGCTGGCGGCGACGGCTTCCAGCGCGGCTAGTTGGGCTTCGATGGCGGCTTGTTCCTTCGCGAAGTAGCGGGCGACGATGAAGGGCTTCGGCACGAGGTCGCAGGTCCAGCCTTTGTCCTTGGTCTTGCCCTTCTTGTCGGTCTCCAGGATGCGGGAGGTTTTGGCCACCCAGCCGTCGGCGGCGATGAGGTAGCAGTCGTCCTGCATGGTGGCGGCCCAATAGTCCATGAGGTGCTGGTAGACGGCGTAGGGGTCGATGAGCGGCTGGCCCTCGGCGTGGGCGAGGAGGTTTTCCGAGAGGTCGTGAATGACTTGCTTGGGCAGGCAGTCGAGCTGGAGTGTTCTCAGGCTGACGGCGGCGGAGCTGCGCCACGTTTTGAAGTGGTCCTCCAGCCCGGCTATGAAGGCGGCGAACTGCGGATGGCCGTGGATGGTGGGCTTGAGCTGGGCGGCCTCGATGAGGAGATCGTGGTAGCCGGGGCGCTTGGGCTTGAAGAGCGCGGCGCGGAGATCGGGGCAGATCTTCCAGTAGTCGCCGAGGGCGTCAATGTCGCGGGTGGGGATGCCGCCGTGGAGGTGGCCGCCGATGTCCTGGATGTCTTCGGCCTCCTGGGTGTCGATGTAGCGGGGCAGATTGAGGTTGAAGTCGTTCTTCTCGATCTCGTCGTGCGGAACGAGGCGGGAGTAGCCGGGGTGTTCCTCGGCATTGGTGAAGACATCGACGATCTGGTGCAGGTCGCGCTCGCGCAGACGGTTCTTGTTGCCGTCCTTCATGAAGCCCTTGCTGGCATCAACCATGAAGATGCCTTTGCGGGCGGTGGCGTTCTCCTTGTCGAGCACCAGGATGCAGGCGGGGATGCCGGTGCCGTAGAAAAGGTTGGCGGGCAGGCCGATGATGCCCTTGAGGTAACCGGAGCGAACGAGTTTCCGGCGGATGGTGGCCTCGGCATTGCCCCGGAAAAGGACACCATGGGGAAGAATGCAGGCACCTTTGCCCTCGCTCTTGATCGAGCGGATGATGTGAAGGAGGTAGGCGTAGTCGCCCTGTTTGGCGGGAGGCACGCCCCACGGGAAGCGTTGGAATGTATCGCCATCGCCGCTCTCTCCCAGGGTAAGCCCAGTGGACCAGGTTTTGTCGGAGAAAGGCGGATTGGCGACGACGTAATCGTAGGTGCGAAGTTGCTCGCCGTCCTTGAACTTGGGATTGGAGAGAGTATTGCCACTGAGGACGTTGGCGGTCGGGAAGTCGTGCAGGATCATGTTCATCCGGGCGAGACCGGCAGTGGTGACGTCCTTCTCCTGTCCTTCCAGTGTGATGTGGGTGCCTGCCTCTGCCGCAACCTTGAGCAGCAACGAACCCGAGCCACAAGTCGGGTCATACGCAGTCGTTGAAGCGACTGCTTTCTCTGGCGAAATGCCGATGACCTTGGCCATGATGCGACTGACCTCTGACGGGGTATAGAACTGGCCCTTGCTCTTCCCACTCTCCGTGGCGAAATGCCGCATGAGATACTCATAGGCATCGCCCAGGATGTCGTCGTTTTCTGCGCGGTTCTGGGAGAAATCCAGCTCCGGTTTCTGGAAGATGGCGACCAGATTAGTAAGCCGATCCACCATCGCCTTCCCCTCGCCCAGTTTGTTCGGATCGTTGAAGTCGGGAAAGTCGGTGCGGGCAAGCCGGGAGTTCGCCTCGATCAGCGGCTGGATCACCTGGGTGTTGATTTTATCGCCGATGTCACTCTTTCCCTTGAGCGCGACCATGTCCTGGAAGCTGGCCCCCTTGGGAATCACCACCGGCGGGGCAAAGTCATCGGAATCGCCGTATTTGTCGGAGATGTATTTGATGAACAGCATGAACAGGACGTAGTCCTTGTACTGGCTGGCATCCATGCCGCCCCGCAGCTCGTCACAGGACGCCCAGAGAGACGAGTAAAGTTCAGATTTTTTGATGGCCATAACGATCGTGAATCACCGGTGCTCAACGCTTGATTTCAGGCGATGAAAAAAGCCGCCAAACAGGAACTAAGCAAGAGCTTAGTTCCCCGTTAGAATGGCCCTTCGAATCAGCCCGGAAACCACGTTCCCGTTCCCAACTGGTTCCAAACGGGAAAAGATCTACCGGATGGTTATTTCCAGAAGTTCCACAAACTCTCGGCGTCCGTTTGTGTTTTCCAATCTGGTTGCGCCAAGTCCGGCCAAGCAACCGCTCTTCAGCTGATTCCCAGCTTACGATTAACGGCATTCAGAGAGTCGACTTCTTCCAAGCGACTGGCTTTCAATGAATGCACCGCGACAATGAACGGTGCTAAGTTTTTTGCTTTAGGGAACCCGAAGACCCCGTATTGGATCACCGTAATCACTCCAGAAATAGCCAAACCCCAGGGCCCAGCAAGAAACGCGACTACGGTACTGGCCGTGGTGTAAACAGTAAAGGGCAGCGTTGTGCCCACAAGGCGGCCCGCTGCGGCAATGAATTGGCTCATTCTTGTGTAGAACTGAAATCCCGCCCTGCGCACGGCTTCTCCGGTCAGATCAATCACCGCGCTGGCCCCATCCATGGATACCATGGCTGCACGCTCCGCTCCAGTGCGCCCGATGCTGGCTTTCTCAAGGTATTCCTCGCGCTGTTCGATGGTTAGTCCATCCCAGGTCTTGGCAAAGACTCCTTCACACACGCGTCGCTCAACCAGAAAACTGCAGTCCGAATCGGTATCGACCTCAAATCCGTTGCCTGCCCAAACCAATTTTTCATGATAGTCAATTGCGGGTGGCTCTCCTGAGAACTGGGCGACAATTTTTCTGCCCCAGTTGATCACCTTGTGACCGGAGAGATCACTAATTCTCCACTTCAGTAGATTGATGTCCAGAGCCTCATCATCTGGGAGATTAAGAGAATGTTTGATGACCACTAATTCGTCGGTGGCGAGAGAATTCAGGAATGCGGTAAGACTATCCGTAGACATTCTTTCCATTGGTCTGACGAGACCGCGAACTCGCATTCTGGCAGAAAGCGTAGCATAAAGCGTGGTAAAATGGGGCCACCACAGGGGGGCGCTGCCAGCAACTGCCGCCCCTACAAGCATGGTTTTGAGGCATCCACGACGATTGGTCTTACTCATTGTTTTTTGGGCGAATGGACTTCCTGCGAAAGATTGTGAGACGAACAACAAAGACGCAGCAAAGGCCGCGTATAGGCTCCCGGTTTTGGATGAGACACCTCCGTTGGTCCAATCTCGTAAAGCAACCATCCAGCTCGGTCAAATTTTTGTATTTGAATGGCCGCTACCAGTGGAGCTTCCCAAAATTCCGCTTGCCAAACTCCTCCGCAACCGCCAAAAAGAATTATGGAGACGCTGGAGGTTGTCATTCTTCCCCTTGATCTTGCCACCGTGGTGCCGGTGCTCGCCGCAAATCTGACACGGAACGCGGGGCTTTCGTTTAGTCCACCGTTGATAGATCTGGCGGGGTCATTCGCTGAGACGCCACTCTGATGTAAGGACTATCCCTAAAGCCTACGCCAACTCGCATATGAGCAAACCTGACATGATCGTCTTTCCGGCCCCGGGGTCATCGGCCAGGATATACCGAAGCGGCTGTCGATTGAGCATCTCCTCGTAGACCGCCGTGATCTGGTGCGGGAGCGGATCCACATTGGAAGTGTGGATGGCCATGAGAGGGTCAAAGAGATGAGCGAGATGAATTCGAAGGGCTTCGGCACCGAGACGAAAGTCATCTGGCTTTGCATCGAGAGACCATGGACGCCCAATTTCAATTTGCTCAATATCTGACTCATTCGACCGAAAGAGCATCTGCTCACCGATTCGGCCATCGTCCGTCTTGTAGTAGACAGTGATCGCGTCATCGCCGGATGGATCGATCGTCACCACTTTGACAGCGGATCCAGAGAGAATTCCGGTTAGGACCATGTCTTTGGTGATGTCTTCGAGTTTCATTCGATGCGGTTTAAGTCAGGTGGAAGTTATCCATTCCACTACTCGATGGTAGAACAGGCCCGTGCATTTTCAATCCAGCAAACTGCATGTTGAATGATTCTTCGATCATGCTGAAATCTCTGGGTATGTGGTGACGGTAAATTTGGATCAATTAGCTCAGACGGCATCCTGCAATATGCCGTTAGGAAACGTCCTTCGCTACTAAGTAGTGGACCGAGGCGTCGGCGGAGGCAGCCTGCAGAGGCCCGCGAAGACAGGTGGCCTCCAGCTAATGCCTGACGAAAGCGCTAACTCAACGCTATATGCCAAGCGTCAGCGGAATGGACCCTCTTCCAATACAGCCGGATCCACGATTTCTGGCATTTGTGGAAGCTGCGTTCAAAATGCGAAAAGCTTGTCACCACCTCCCCGCTCGGCATTGAACGATACTCTCGTAATGATTGGTCTCATCGAAACTTCTGCAGTCGGTTTACCCGGTCTTCTTTCGCAGGCTCTCTCATACCCCGAGGCGCTTAGCGAATGGTGTCAACCGCTGCATGCCGAGTACAACACCCAGAACCGCCTGGAGCCTATTCGACGCCTACACCGAAGCGATGAAAGGGATCCCCCCACACTGCCATAGCTCGCAGCCGGGCTCGAGTTTTAGTCCGCCGCTCCCTAGCAACACTTCTCCGATCCTTTTTTTCTCACTGCATGGTTTTCAATACGCTTCTAGCCTGTCGTCGTATGGAGTAATGCGCCGAAATATGTTCGGTAGGAAGTTCCCATGCCAGGCCCCAATTGTTCCTTGTAGATAAGTAGTGTGTCGGCAATTTCCAAGTCTAATTGTTTCCAAAAGTCATCACAGGTATCGATGGGCAAATCACGTTCCCTCAAGATTTCAGCGGCTGTCATTTGATCATCCCCCATCTCCAGTTTCTGGTAGGCTCTCGCAAAATCGGCGCAAAACTCCTCATTGGTGAGGCCATTGTGGAATTTGAATTCTTCAGCCATCGGTTCCTGCGTAAACCTAAGGTGAGGGCAAATGATCGTGCCAGCGACCGAAACATCGGTGGGAGTTGCTTGAAGCCACACTTCTCCGCAGACTGGACATCGTATGCTTCCACAAGCCACCCCCTCGTCCAATGCGGTCTCCTCCTTTGTGTCATCATCCGACCCGTCATCGGTGAGTTCGATATTTTCCAATTTCATAACTCTCAATATTTCATAGGTTGATTCGTACTAAGTCAATTTCGAGCCAGCCATTCCATCCTTTGGGCAGCGTAGCCTACGCGCCCCATACTCGCCACTATGGTATTTATAGTCGATACCCTCGGTACGATTGTGCTACTCAACATTAGAAAGGTCAGGCTACTAAATTCGGTTCTTAGGTCAAGCTTAGGACGCTTGATTTCTGAACGGGCGCTCCTAACCTTCGCTCCTTGGTAAAAAGCAGTTCGCTCCGGATCACCTTTCGGGCCAAACCGGTCAACTTCGCCAGGGCTTGGCCATACAATTCGAGTTGCGAATGATACTTCTCCGTGACATCGCGGATTGCCTCTTCGGTCGTTGCCTGGTCGGTTTTGAAATCGAGAATAGTGCCGGATTCGAACTTTCCGTCGGCGTCGCGAACCAGAGTAACCCGGTCGAAGGTGCCGGAGTGCCGCTGGCCGTCGATCAACAGTTCGAAACGCCTCTCGCGCCAAAGTTCGCAGCGTTCTGGGGGAACGCCGGGCGGATGGCTGAGGGCCTGCCGGACAGGCTGTTCTTCAAGACAGCCGAGGACCTCGACAACGGCGCGGTTCCAGGCGGAACCGGCATCCGGCAAGTTGGCCTGATCGAGGATTCGGACCTTATCCGCTTCCCAGCTGGAGCGAAGTTTATCAGCGTAATCATCTCCCAGATCGTCGAGCCATTCGATCCGCTCGAAGAGCGCGTGGACGAGCGAACCGTAAACCGCTGAGCTGAGCGTGGTTGAGCTTGAGACGAAACCAAAAATCTGGTGCCCGGTCAGGATAATTCCGTGGCCCGCAACTGATGGTCGCAGCGTAGTCAGCGCGGGGCATGATCGCATTCCGAGTGGCGCGGTGATGGGCGGCGGTAATTGGGCGTCTTCATCCGGCTCGTCACCGCTGGGCGAGCGGCGGCCAAACCACTGTCTGTCCCCGGTTTCGCGGACGACGGTAGCCATTTCCTCGCCGAAGGATGCTTCGGTGGCGGATCCATCGTCAAGGGTGTCGTGCAGCAACCGACCGTAGGTCTGGCTCGAGGCGCTGGGCGGGTCGGTCACGACATAAGTAGCGTGCTTGGCCCGGGTCATCGCGACGTAGAGATCGCAGAGGTTTTCAAAACATTCCTTCGCCTGCCGACGTTCGATGAAGTCGTGCAGCACCGGGTCGGCCTCGGCGAAGGTTTTGCGCGGCATGTCCAGGGCCCAGAGGATTTCGCGGTTGGTGCCGGTTTCGGT
>CAYGQD010000131.1:0-19896 GCA_964351855.1 uncultured Verrucomicrobiales bacterium | reverse complement strand
CGACCGGGAGTTCAAAGATCGACAATGGATGGAATCAGGCAGGGCGATCCTGGCGAAATCCAGATGCAAAATTGGATCAGACCTCGCAGCACCCTGCCTTAGGTACCAATTGGGAGGACGCGGTTGCATTCTGCGAATGGCTTAGCAGCAAGGAGGGCCAAACCTATCGTCTCCCCAGCAGTGAGGAATGGAGCGCAGCCATCGGTGGTAGCACTTATCCCTGGGGGCAGCAGTTTCCGCCTCCGGCAAATACCGCCAACTTGGCCGGAGCTGAAGCCAGAACGGGATCCTGGCCGGAGTTTTTCGATACGATCGAAAACCATCACGACTCCTATCCCAGAACGTCTCCCGTGTGAACATTCCCGCCCAACCGCTTTAGGATCTACGATCTGGTTGGCAACGCGTTCGAATGGTGCCACGACTGGTATCTCAAGGACATGAACCCGGCATCCCTGCGCTCCGGAAACTTGTCCTATCTAAAAGAATATGGCGGTGGGAAAACGTTCCGTGTAATGCGCGGAGGTTCCTGGGCCTACGGATTTCCCGATGGCTTGCTGACCCAAAGCATCCCCAATCTGCCCACTGATCGCTACAGTTACTACGGCTTCCGCTGCGTCCTGGAGAAGCCGTAACGGGTTTGCGGAAACGCCCCTCGCCCTTGAAAAGCGCCGCCGAAAAACGGTAATCTCGATTCCATGCCGCAATCTCTCGACCAAGTCTACCTTCACACGATTTTCTCCACCAAAGACCGGTTCGCCTTCTTCCGATCGCCCGAACTGCAACGGGAGGTTCACGCCTACCTTGCCTCCGTCACCGGCAACTTGAAGTGTACCGCGATCAAAATTGGAGGAGTCGCTGATCATGTCCACCTCCTCACTCGGTTGCCGCGCACGATTACGATCGCGGAATTTGTGAAGGAAACCAAACGCGTAAGTTGTCTTTGGTTACAAGAACGGGGCGATGAATGGAGCCAGTTTCATTGGCAGGCAGGCTACGGCGTGTTTTCCGTCTCCCAATCCCAGATCGACAAGGTGATGCGCTATATTGCGGGTCAACCGGAGCATCATCGCACCCAGACTTTTCAGGACGAATACCGGGAGATTCTACAGCGTCACCAAGTTGAGTGTGATCAGCGCTATGTCTGGGATTGAACGGTTTCGCAATCCCGTTGGGATTGATCGTCGATCGGGGATTGAATTCCCAGGGTAGCACCGCTTCGCTCGACACCCCCGGGCTTTGGTGCGGAACGGCGTTACCGTTCGCGGTGCGTTAGCCCTTTACGGCAACGCCGTTACGCATCATAGCCCCAGGTTAGCCAAAGCGAAGCAACGGCCTACCTGGGGTTTTCGAAACGCATCCTCAAGAGATCGCTGAAGGCGATCCGAACCGTTCCGCAAGGCCTTTTCGCGGTTGACCGGATCACCGGGGTAGCCTTCGCAGTGCTCCGGCAACCCCAGGCTTTAGCTTTAGCACGGAACGGCGTTGCCGTTCGCTGTGCGTTTGTCTTTTACGGCAACGCCGTTACGCATTCCTAGCCCCAGGTTGGCCAAAGTGAAGCGACGGTCTACCTGGGGTGTTCAAAGCACATCCTCAAGGGATCGCTGAAGGTGATCCGGACCGTTCCGCAAGGCCTTCAGCCTTGAATTTCGCCGTTGACGGAATCCCCGGGGTAGCGCCGCTTCGCTCGGCAACCCCGGGCTTTAGTGCGGAACGGCGTTGCCGTTCGCAGGGAGCGTGGTGAAGGACCACGAATTTAGGTGATGAAGGAGGAGGTGTGAGCCAACCATTTGTTTTTGGGGCGATGATTCGCGACGCCTTCTCCGGACATCCTCACGCCTTGGCTTGTTTCCCCGAACCACCGACATTTACACGACATGAATGACATCGCTATGTTGAGATGGCTAATTCTCCTTGGGATTGGGTTCCGGAATTCGGCGACACCGTCGAGGCGTCGAGGTGGTAGGGACGGAGCGCTCGACGGGAGCGTTTTATGAAGGATCGAGTTCGGGAGAAGATTACGCACTCGCGACATCGCTGACGGTGGCTCCGGTCCTGACGATCGATCCGAGAGAGATCGGAAGCCGAACCTCCACGTCAACTGTTGCCAGGCGAGCAGCGTACGAAAAGCCCTGTAAGCCTCCGTGGCAGTTTCCCGGTCAGATCTTTTCGATACCGAGTTCCGCTCGACTGAAGTAGATTTTTCGTCGTAGCGTATCGGACTACCATTACCCTCCTCATGCCCACCCCACTCTACCTCCTTCTCACAACCCTCGCCCTCGCCCTCACCCTAACCGCACACGCCGAAAACTGGCCCCATTGGCGGGGCGATCATGGCAATGGAGTCTCCCTCACTGCGCAACCACCGACCGAATGGAGCGTGACGATAAATGTAAAATGGAAAGTCGCCGTTCCCGGCCGTGGCTCCGGCTCGCCCGTGATCTGGGAAAATCAGGTTTTCGTCGTTTCGGCGGTGGGTAGCGCAAATCGTGAGTTCAAGCTGTTCTGCTACGATCGAAACACGGGAGCGCTGCGCTGGGAGCAAACTACGATCACGGCGACGCCGCACGAAGGAACCCACAGCACGAACGGCTTTGCCTCCGCTTCACCCTGCACCGACGGCGAGCATGTTTACGCTCACTTTGGGTCTCGCGGTCTCCATTGCTTCACGATGGCGGGTGAGCTGAAATGGAGTCGAGACTTTGGCAAGATGTCGACAAGAAATTCCTTTGGGGAAGGCAGCTCGCCAACCCTGGCCGGGGACAAAATCATCGTCCCTTGGGACCACGAAGGGCAGTCGGCTCTCTACGCTCTCGACAAGCGCACCGGCGAGACAGTCTGGAAGACAGATCGCGACGAGCCGACCTGCTGGGCGACTCCGCTGGTGGTCGAGTCCGGCGGGAAAGAGCAGGTGATCATGAACGGAGAAAACCAGGCCCGGGCCTACGATCTCGAAACCGGCGAGGAACTCTGGCGGTGCGGGGGACAGACCCAACGCCCTGTCGCGTCGCCCGTTTTTGCGAATGACATCGTTTATATCGGAAGCGGCTTCCGGGGTTCATTCCTCGGTGCGTTTCAACTGGATGGGAAGGGCGATATTGCCGGGACCGAAAACGTTGTCTGGAGCGTGGATCGGGATACGCCGGACATTGCATCGCTGCTCCTTTCCAACGGTCGACTTTACTACCACAAGGGAAAGACCGGCATCCTGACCTGCCACGACGCCACCACCGGAGACATCCTCTTCGGACCGGCGCGAATTCCGGGGATCGCGAATACCTACGCCTCCCCCATCGCGGCCGGGGGGCACATCTATCTCACGGGACGGAGCGGGAATACGACGGTGATCAAAGACGCGGGCACCCTCGAAGTCGTCGCCACGAACTCGGTTGGCGAAACCGTCGATGCCACCCCAGCTCCGGTCGATGGCGAGCTTTTCATCCGCGGAGAGAATCACCTCTTCTGCATTTCCGAATAGTCTCTCCTCCCCAGAATGAACGAAGCGAGGTTCGTGACTGATGAAGCAACGTAGAAATCCGGCAAAAAAATCCGCAATTCCCAATTCTTGGGAGAGGAACGCGTTTACAATCTCTCTCCCTCAAAAAAATTTAGTGTACCGGTTAGTTTCCGGATGCTGAACTAATCGGGATGGTTGGCCAGCATCTGGAGCGCGGATGACTCGCCTCCCCAACCTCTGAAAGTGACGCCTGTGGCAATAAATTCAGCAATGGCAATTGCCTTTAAGAGGAATCTTTGTTAAACCCCGATAGATTCTTAACTTCTGTGGCAGTTTTCCGTTCCATGTTTCAAATTTCAGCCTTGGCATACCGCACATGATTGATCGCCCCGTAAACTGGTATGCCTTTATGGATGAAGCCTCGCGCTATCATGAGGAAGCGTTTCCCAAGCGCATGCAGGCCCTGAAGAATGCGAACCAGTTGAAAAGTGGAGTCGGCATTATCGACGGTGCGATTTTGCACACCTTGGTGAAATGGTATCAGCCAACTACCATTGTGGAAACGGGAACCTACTTTGGATTCTCAAGTGCCTTTTTTATCCAGGCATTCAAAGATTTCGGGATCGATGGCAAAGTCTATACCATCGATATCGACCAATCACGCGATCTATCCATCGTGTTGAGTGATCAGGATCGCGAAAAGTATTTGGTTCGGCTCGAAGGCGATGCGTTCGAAATGGCGAAAGCTGGCAAAATCCCAGAGAAGACCGATTTCTTCTTTCATGACAGTGTTCACTGCTATGACTACCAGTTGAAGGAGTTCGAGTTCTTTTGGAAAAAGCTGAACGCCGGTGGATTTCTCACCTCTCATGACGTGGCTATGAATGCCGCCTTTCCTCACTTCATCTCAACGCTGTATCAACATGACGCAAAGGGTTATGCCTCAGAGGCAACGGAGTGCTCGGCTTGGGGCGGATTTGGAAGTTTGGGGTTTGTGAGAAAGAAGTAGCGCTCAACTCCTCGAAATAGTTGATCTTTACCGTCAGGCAGCGCAACAGAGCTTTGAGGCTCAGTTCCCATTGGGCTCCAGCGATTGCCACGGAATCGGTTTAAGATCTCCTGGCATCTCTCGGTAATCCGCAATCTCTTTTCCTTCCACAAACACTTTCACCCAGACCCCTGCCAGCCTTCCTCCTTCGACCCATGACTTCGTCGTCGAGTCCGGTGAAATGATGGTGACGGTCAACCCCGGCGAAGTAGACGTGACCGAATTCGATCTCGTGGTGATTTTCGATAGCGTTTCTTCCGTCACGGTTTGAATCAATTTTTCTTCAAACACACCAATTTCTTCAAACTCGTATATCTCTTCAACAAACGTTCCATTGCTTTTATAGACATGGAGTTTGACGATCGGTTTTTTGAGGGGTTCTCGCTCATCATTCCGCAACTTAATCTCATAACGATAAGTCCTCGATTTCTTGGACATCGAAAACGTCGCTCCCGTCATCGCAATTGGATTTCCGGACATCGACTCTTGACTAGAATCGACGACCTTCCGGGTCGCATCAATTCTCAACCAGGAAACCGGTCCGCCTGCAGTTCTCCGGCTGTCAACGGTGGCCGTTTCCGGCAACCAACTACGTCGGCTTACTGGTGATGCGTCGTGCATTTCCAGGATCTGAAGATAGTCCATTAACGATTCCGAGTGGGAAAGCCCGGCGAGTGCTAGTAATTGTTGAGACGACTGATCGAGCTGAATCAACAGGCCATCGCTCTTTTTTTGATTGATTGAAAACACTACTCTGTCACGCGTCGCGGACTGAATAGCGGCTTGGACAATCCGTCCGTCCTTGGAAGTCCATTCGCTCATCGGATAGAAGGGAATATCATCATTGGATTGGGTAAGATTTAGCAATCGTCGATTCTGCAAAACGTTCCAGTAAACGAAAACAAGGATTCCGGTTTCATCGTTCGGTAAGGCCTGGTAAACTTCCCGCAAGGGTTCGATACAGTCTGCTTCCAAATTACGGGTATCTCCTCGGTGAAATGCCATTGCCGAATAAAAAAGGATTCGCCGAAAGCTATCCAATGGCGTTTCTGCTTTGGTTAGAACGACGGGAGCCAACTTGGTGGCGATAGGCTCTATCGATCCATCCGCCAACTCTTTCAGCATTTGCAACAATTGCGCATGTTCTACGTTCCCCGTATCCTCGAGAAACTTCGCTGCTCCCTCCCATTCAAAGGGAACCAGAAACTCATCGATAGGTGATCGACTTGACAACACGAAGAGATCATCAACGTCCTTCCATCTAACGGCGGAGGGGTTCGAGTCCAGCGACGCTTCTACCTGAACTTTGAAGCTAGTTTCTGGTGGAATCACTCCGAGCGGAAGGTTGTCTTGAATCAATATCAATTTCCGATTCGTGTTGGATAGCCGCACTTCCACTTCAAGATTGGCGGGATGAAGTCGGGTGCCAAGACTATTGGATCCCTGACGCAAGTAGAGAGGCCAGGGCGTTTCGTTCTTGATCTCAAAAAGCAGGGTGTCTCGGATTTTTTCGACCGAAATTGGCACGAACGCATTGAAGAACTCCAACTCAAGATCCAATTCTCGACCAACGACGTTTCGATCAACACGGCGAGAGCCCCATTTTGAAACCCTGTTGGTTTGGCGATCTCCTTCCCAAATCTCAAACGTTAGGGATTCATTGGTGGTACGGCCATCCTGCCTCACCAGAAGAAAGTAGGGCCAAGTCTTCCAGCGATCATCCTTCGGGGAGATCATGTGAAAAATATCCTCTGCATCGCTATATTGTCTCCGTTGAAAGGTCTCTTCTGCTTCGTTGCTCGCGGGTAGTCGGTGGAAAATCTCGAATGAGGTAGGCACCTCGTCACCCGATGCGTGAAGCAATAACAGGCCGATTGCTGAGACGGTGGTGATCAGACGGTTGATCCGTAGCATGCGAATGTCAGGGGTTGGATTCATAGGTTACCAAACGTTTGGAATTCCTGCGCGATATGGTCGAAAGAAACCGTAGGATAAATTCCTGGCAACCCACAAATTCTCGAGAGTAGATTCTTATCGACCCAGCGGGAGTCCGCCCTCAATGCGGATGATCCAGCAGATGCTGTCGCAGGAGATCTTTTCCGTAGTCATTACCATTCGGTGTCCGTACCGTTGCGTGAATGTGGTTCCGGGTAGCGACGCCGGAACGGCCCAACGCAATAGGTCGCTGATGATCGAATTCAATCAAGACCACGGGACTGTGCAACCGGTAGTAAAAGACGGACGCTTCATCCATCCCGCCAATCCAAGCAAAAAAGGTCCGGTCTAAATGCTTTCGAATCTCGGACATCTTCACTGTGGCGTGTCCTTCCCGGATATTCCCGATCCATCGCTCACAAAGCTGTAGGAACTGCGCCGTCTGCGCTTCATCGAGTTCTGAAACCGGGATTCCCTGATAGGGAATGACCGCGTTATCGTGAAAGGCCTCCGTGTTCGTATTCGTCCCCGCCTTTGAGGTATCGAGCACCGCCTTCGCTCTCTGGGCCTCGGTTAGGCTCTGCGCCAGGGCCAGCCCAGCTTCTTGTTCCTCCTGGAGAACGATGGTACCTGCATACTCCCCTTCATCGGCCCAAACCGGCTCCGACCCCAGAAACATGGGCGTCACCACCACTTGGTCGCCCAGCACAAAATAGTTCATGATGCAGTGGTGACCATCGAACTGCCAACCCCACGGTTCGGTCTCCGAAGGCTCGCCGATGACCGTTAGATAGTAGGCCCAGCGTCCGTAGCCATATTCTCCCTGTCTTCCGGAAAGTTCCGCGATGGTGTGATTCAGCTTCATGATGTCCTGCGTCGTCTTCAGCCCGCGAGCGCTCAGTCCCGCGCCGATCATGGCAAAGGCGAATTGGCGCTGCGCCTCGTCCATCTCCTCAAAGCTCACTCCTTGTCTCGGCAAGCTATGCTGATTCGCCCACCGCCGCCACTCGCTATCGTCGACTGGAAAGGTGGTTTTCGTGCGCTGTTCCTCCGTCAACGCGGCCAAAAACACCTTCGTCGCATCCACCACTTCCTTCGTTGAAACTCCAGTCGATGCAATCTCAAACAGCCCTTTCTCCACCGTCCCATCCGAAGTAATCCCGACAAACGGCTGCGCGATCGCCTCCTTCTCCATTTCCGCAAACCGTCCGCCGCCTCTCTGGGCGTGACACAGGCTCGGAAGGAGTCCGAACAGGATTGCTAAGGAGGTCGCGATGGAGGGAGCGGAATAGGTTTTCATAGGGCAGCTAAACCCATCCATCGTGCGATGGTTGCGCGATCGAATCGATCAAAAAGTGGCGGGAAGTTTGCAACGCGGTGGAGGGAAGCCGTGCCACCACGGATGCGACGGGAAGCTCTCGTAGGGCTTGTTACAAAATAAGTTTGCGCGAGATGCGCAGAATTTCGACTTGTCACCAAGGCGGAGTTGACCGGAGTTTAGCGAGCTAAATGAGGTGTATTCCAACGCAGGCAACGGGGCGAGAGACAAGCAGCTATTGTAAACTTATTTTGTAACAAGCCCTTACTCAAACTGCTGCCGAAACTCCGCAAAGGCTTCGCGTAGCGCCGAGAGTTCCGACCGCAACGCCGCGATTTCATCTTCCTGTTTTTTGCGCCAGGAGGCTTCTTCTTCCAGGACGATTTGCTCGGTGGAAACGGGGATTCCGGAGGCGGCGGCCAGGGCGGTGGGGAGGTTTTCGGGTTCTCCGCAGAGGAGGTGAACGAAGGTGGTGACTCTTCGACCTCCACCGGGCGGGATTTCTCGAACGAGGGGGCCGATCGGGTAATCGATCAGGGTGCCCAAGGTATGCTCCACGGCGCTGACGCCGGAGAATTTGTGGATGCGCTCGGTCCGCTGGTTCAGCTCACCAGCGGTTTGGGCTCCGCGCAGCATGAGGACGCAGAGGAGGGCACTCTGGGCTTCATCAAGATTGAGGACGCGATCGAGGCTGTGCTTGTACTTGGGGACCCGGGAACCGGCGAGCCGCACCATTACGGCGAGGTGTTTATCGCGCAGGCTGGTGAGGGCCTTTTCCACGATGCTTTCTTCGAACTCCGTTACCGGTTCGCGGCTGGATTTCTGGTTACAGGCGCTTTGCAGGCCATTCAGCGTCATCGGATAATGATCCGGAGTGGTGGCTTCTTTCTCCAGCAGACAACCGAGCACACGAGACTCGGTGAAGGTGATCATCGGCTCGTTGGATTCTTCTTCGTCCATGCTCATGTCCCGTTAAATCTGCGCGACGCAGGCTTGCATCTTCTCCAGGCCGGTCTTGGCCACTTCATCAACGGGTTGCTCCCAGTAGCTCTTGTTAAACAGTTCCAGAGAGAGCGAGGGATAGGCACCGACGCGGACAAAGATGCGGAGCAGTTCGACCACAGGGGCGATGCCATCCCCCGGATAAACCCGGTGCTCATCCTTGATGGTTTCCCACGGCGGATCGGCCGGGTAATCGTTCATGTGAAAATTCTGGAGCGCGCCGGGGCCGAGGAGTTTGAAGGATTCAAAGCTGCTTCCGCCTTTGTAGGTGTGGTAGACATCGCCAAGGAAACAGGCCTTGGGATGGCCGGAGCGAATCGCCACGTAAAGCGCCTTTTCGACAGTGCCGATCGCGGCGTGCCCACCCCACATTTCTACCTGCGGGACGACTCCCATTTCGTCGCCAAGTTCCAGGAGTTGTCGATAGCGCTCGGCGGCTTTGTCCAGATCCACGGGGTCGCGAGTGCCGGCGGGGGGCGCGGCGATCCGCTTTCCGCCGAGCTGAGCGATCGTGTCCATATCCCGCTTGGCTTCTTCAAACCCGGCTGCGCGTTTCTCTTCGTCATCGACAATCCACGGTGCGAAGCCAATCGCGCTCTCGACGGTCAATCCGTGATCATCGATCCGCTTGCGCAAATCCGCCAAGGCTCCCCCGGCAGCGACGTATTCGTTGATCTTGCGAAACCAGGGTTCGATCGCATCATAACCAGCTTTTCCTGCAACTTCGATCTCTTGAGCCGCGTCCAGATTGTGGCCGCGGATCGTACTCATGTTGAGGCAGTATCTAAAGGTGCTCGGGCTCAACTGGGCTGATGCCGAGGTGAGGGAGGAAGCGAGCAGGCTGCCCGTGGCCAACGAGGACGCGCCGAGCAGGTCGCGCCGGGAGATCGAAGTGGGGTTCATAGTCAGTAGTGGTGGCTTTCAGGCGGCATATTGCAACCGGTTTCGTTGGCTGCACGATCGGTTGCTCCCCAACGAAGTTCCCCGGGAAATGGCCTCTCCATTCCTCCTTTTTAACCAAAGAGGCGCTGGAGATGGCGCTGGTAGAGGTTTTCAGTCACGTTTTTGGCGATGACCGGGGCGTGCCGATCGAGCATGCTGACGTAGCGGTCGCCCATCTGGGCGGCGATTTTGTAGCCGACGTGGAGGAGCTGCCGCAGATGGCGATTGAACTGGGGGCAGTTGGGATCGTGGCGGAGGACGTCTTGAAATTGGGCGGAGGTCCAATGGTCGACTTCGGCGGCGGGGGGTAAGGCGGCTGGGTCGATGTCGATGACGGCGGCGTAGGGCGCGCAGAGGGCTTCGCGATGGGTGAGGGCTTCGCGGTAAACGGCCTTGGCGAGATCCAGCCCCTCGCCACCGGCTTCGGCCAGGCCGATGAGTTCTTCGAGCCAAGTGGTGCCAGCAGTTTTGAGATGGATGCCAGCGCCGGTTTGACGGAGGGCGCGCTGGATCAGGGCATAGATGGAGAATTTATCGCTGCCGGAATGAACGCTCAGCTTGAGGTTCGGTGGGAGGCCGTATCTGCCGATGGCGTGGGCGATGATGGCGAGATCCTCGGTAAATTCCTGCTCGAAGCGTGCAATATCGCCGACGTAGTCCACGCCTTTGTTGAAACGGCCGCTGAATTTCGGCGCGATGGTCTGGACGGGGATGTCTTGATCGGCAATGGCGGCGAGGATGACGAGCAGTTCGGTAGGCGACTGAGGGGAATCGGTTTCGTCCATGCTAACTTCGGTGACGAAGTTCCCCTCCCCTTTGAGCGCCTCAATAAGGCGGTAAATGCGAGCGGCATCCATCACGGCAAGCAGGAAGTGATTGGCAATGCGGGTGACGTCATCGCGGGTGATTTCCAGGGGAGCATCGATCCCCGGAATGGAGAGGGAACCGATCAGTTCCGGGTGGCGATTGACAAAGGCTTTGACCATTTGGGGATCAGCGGCCTGGCCAATGGAACTGGCGACATCAATGGTGAAAAAGTCGCTGGAGGGCGTGAAGAGCTTGGCGGTATCCAGGTTGATGTGGTCCGCATCGACAAAGTGGGGAGCAGTCCAGCCCAACTCGGCCACGGCAGCGTCGGCAGCGACACGGGTGGAGGCCGGTTCCGACCCGATGGTGGTGTGTTCTCGATGCGACTTGTTCCAGACGGGAACGATGT
The DNA here is from genome assembly GCA_964351855.1 of uncultured Verrucomicrobiales bacterium. Classification (GTDB taxonomy): domain Bacteria; phylum Verrucomicrobiota; class Verrucomicrobiia; order Verrucomicrobiales; family DEV007; genus JBCDHN01. The sequence goes on along the minus strand of CAYGQD010000131.1, from coordinate 8,981 downwards.
CGACGCCGAGTTCCGACTTTGCCAGGATGCAGGCTCGGAGTTGAGCGACGCCTTGATGCGCAAAGCGATCGCCCATCCCGAAGGAGTATTTACCGAGAGTGAGCATGGGGTTTTGAGAGGTGGGGCGAGGAAGCGGAGCCTAACGGCGGAATTCGACCCAGTCCAAATTCATGAGGCCGGTCTTGCCGGGATTGACGAAGCGAATGAAGAGATCGCCGCGCTCCGGGGCAGAGGTGAGCGAAAGATCTTTGCGAACGTATTTACCCCAGTCGCCGGTAGGCTGGACTTCGATCTGCCCGAGAAGCTCACCATCGACGCTGCCATGACGGAGTTCGATGACGCCCCCGGCTCCGGCACTGGCGACGCTGACGGTGGCCCGGGTCACGCCAGTGAGGTTCATACGATCGAAACGAAGGTAGGCCCGGTCTTCGATGGCCCCCGCCTTATCGCCGAGCATTCGCAGTTTTTCGTAGGAAGCAGCGTCGTCCGCTTGAACACGGCGATGACGCAGGCGGATGGTCTGGGAACCAGAAAGCGGGGCGATAGGTGGAGCCCCACCATCCAAGTAGGAGGCTTCCAGAATGAGCACAACGGGTTCTTTCTTCTTGGCGAAGTCTTTGGGCATGGCGACTTGAAACTCGCCTTGAAAGCCGCTGAGAACGGAGTCGCTGGAATCCTCCCCGAGAGACAGGATCCACTCCATCATCTGGCGCGATTGCTCGATCCCGTGTTGGGGATGGGGAATCATGGGAACCGGTCCCCAGACGCCGCTGGAGCCTTCGACAATGCGCTTGGCGGAACGATCCAAAGCCTCCGAATCGCCGCGATACTTGTTGGCGATTTCCAGGTAGGAGGGGCCAACGAGGCGGCGGTCGACCATGTGACAGTTGAAGCAATCGCTCGCTTTCATGATTTCGAGGCCGGGCGGCAGGGTTTCGGTGCCGGTGAGGGTGGCCCCGGTGTTCTGGAAGCGACCGGTAACGACGCGGTGGAAGAGCTTGACCCGGTCGGCAACGGGCTCGGCGTCTTCGGTATCGGACACGGCGACGTCCCAGGTGATGGGCTCATCGAAGTCGAAGAAATCGCCATCCTGCGGCGCAGTGAGCTGCACCTCCGGCGGATCATTCCCGACCAGAACGGGGAACGTGGTGGTGGAAGAAGCGCCGTTTTGATCCTTGGCCGTCATCGTGACTTGCCAGGAACCGATCGCATCGAAGGTCAGGGTTGGGTTCGGCTCATTGGAGACGACTTCGTCTTCGTTCCCGGGCAGGATACGCCACTCATAGCTGACGGTGTCTCCGGTGTCCGGGTCCATGGTTCCTTCGCTGGAGAACTGAACCGCGAGCGGTGGCTTGCCTGCGGTTCCGGAAGCCTGGACGATGCCGCGAGGGGGGCGATTTCCCCGGATGTAGTCGATCCGGACCAGCTTGCAATCGTCATTCTTGCCCCAGGTTTCGCCGTACTCGATGAGGTAGAGCGCGCCTTCGGGGCCGAAGTCGAGGTCGATGGGGCGGGTGAAGCCGTAATCCGGCATGAATTCTTTCATCGAGGCGATTTGGGAATCGCTATCCAGCTTCACGCCGAAGATCCAGTGGCGCGACCACTCATAGATAAAGAGAGTGTTGTCGAAGGTTTCGGGGAATTTGACCTCGCTGTTGAGATCGGGATCGAAGTGATAAACGGGTCCGGCGCAGGCAGTCCGGCCGCCGGTCCGAAGCAGCGGGAAGTCTTCCGTCTCGTTGCGGTGATAGTAGATGAAGGCAGGCTGAGCGGGAGGAAGAATTTGTTCTCCCTGGCTGTTGGGCGAGACGTTGCGCGGAGCGGCAGGGTCTTCGGTTTCGCCAATTTCGCCGGTTTCGAAGTCGACATCCGGGTAGGCGAGATTTGGCCCGACGAAATAGGGCCAGCCGAAGTTTCCGGCAACGCGCGCCTGGTTCACTTCATCGTGACCGGCCGGACCGCGATCTCCGGGCGCGCCCGCGTCGGGCCCGACATCGCCCCAATAGAGATAGCCGGATTTCTGATCGACACTGATGCGCCAGGGATTGCGACATCCCATGACATAAACCTCCGGGATGCCGTCCGAGCCGTCTTTGGGGAACAAATTGCCGTCGGGGACCTCGTAGGTTCCATCAGCGAGGGGACGAATGCGGAGCACTTTGCCATTGTAGCTGAACTTGTTGGACGCGGATTTCTGAGCATCCCAGGGCATGCGGTCGGGGCGCTCGTCAATGGGGGCAAAGCCTTTGGAATCGCCGCCGGGATGGGTGTTGTCCCCCGTGGCGATGAAGAGGCAGCCGTCCGGGCCGAACTCGAGGGAGCCGGCGTGATGACAACACTGAAGGCGCTGTTCCTCGAACTTGAGGAGACGTTTTTCCGAGGCGAGGTCAAGTTGATTGCCCCGCATCGTGAAGCGGCTGACGTGCTGGCCGGAGAAGTCCGGCGGCGAGTATTGCAGGTAAATCCACTGATTCCGGGAGAAATCCGGATCGAGGGCGATTCCGATCAAGCCATTCTCCTGAGCGGTGGTGACCTCCAGTTGGCCTGCCTCGATGATCTTCTGGGTCGCGGGATCGAAGATGCGGAGTTTGCCACCGAGCTCGATGAAAAAGACCCGACCATCCGGGGCGACTTCCAGCTCCATCGGTCGATCCATCTCCATGGTCAAGGTGGTGGGAGTGAGGCGCGAGGGCTCGAAGACTTCTGCTGCGGTGACGAGGGGAAACGTGAGGGCGGCAGCGAGGAGGAACGGGGAAAACGGCTTCATTCGGGAAAAAACGATGGGATTTTCAGGTCCCTGCCTTCGCCCAAGAGAGGGATGTTGTCACGCAGTTCTGCCGATATCCAAATGGCGCTTGAAAGCGGAGGAATTTGCCGCCGTGTAAACGGTGTGACTTCCCGCTTTTTTCGTTTTGCCTTAGTGCTTAGCTTCGCCAGCGCCGGTTTCAGCGTCGCCGCCGATCCTTTTCAGCGCGAGATGGAACCGTTTCTGGAAGCTTACTGCATCCAATGCCACGATGAAGATTCCCAGAAAGGCGATGTCGAGCTGACGCCGTTTGCCACCCTGGAAGAAGTTCAGGGAGATCGCAAACTGTGGCTGAAGGTGCTTCATCAGCTGGAAACACGGGAAATGCCCACGAAGAAGCCGCTCCCCAGCGAGGCGGAATATGAGGCGATGATCGCCTGGATTCAGGCAAACGTGAACAACCTGGACTACCGGGCTCTCAACCATCCCGGGCGGGTCACCATCCCTCGCCTCACCAAGCTGGAATACAATCGGACCGTGCGGGACTTGCTCGGAATCGACTACGACGTGGCCACGAAATTCAGCGAAGACGGGCAAGGCGACAGCGGTTTTACGAATGACCGGGACGCCCTCTTTATTACGCCAGGCCAGATGGAGAAATACTTCGAAGCGGCAGAAAAAGCGGTCGGCTCGCTGGTCGAAGAAAAGGTTCCCCGGCTCGTCACAATGCTGGAATCTGAGGACATGTTCATGACGGAGAGCCGCTCGGTCACGACCCAACAGGACGATGCCGTGGGCTACGTCTTGAATCGCGGCCAAATGACACTCTATGATTCCGTCGAATTCCCTGTCTCCGGCGTTTACGAGTTCCGAGTTCGCGCCTGGACCACCGGAGGCCCGACGGGAGCGCGTCTGCGGATCAACGACGAGGTTCGCGGAGACATCGCCGTCCCCAGCACCACCCCGGAAGTCATTGTTCTCCGCACCTTCGCGGAAAAAGGCTACCAACAAATCGCCTGGAACATTCAGAAGCCCGGCGGAACGGCCCTCGCCAAGGGAGTGAAATCAGCGGCCAGCCCCAAGAAAGCGAATTATACCGTCCTGCCCGAGGACGCGAACGCGATTGTAACTCGCGAAAGTGGCCAGGAAGCGCCCGGCTGGCCCATCACCCCGGATTTGAGCCAGGAGGTGCGGGCTGCCGCGCAGAGGGCCAACTCTTCCGCAGGAAGTGTTCAGCGCCCCTATGAGTGGCTGAACCTTCACGGAGAAAACGGTAATCCTCACGAGATTATTCGCTTCCGCGGTTACATCGCAGAACGCAGCATCCCCTTGCACAAGCATCAGCAAGAACTGGCCAGATTGCTCGGCCTCTCCCGGGAGCAATTCGAGCAGCAATGGCGCGAGCAAAACCCGGAGCGTATCGCGAGGAACGAAGCGATTTTGAAATTGGGAGCCCATGTCAGCCCTCGGGCGATCAAGGAACTGCGGGATGCGACCGCACGCAGTCAGCCTCCGGGGAATGTGGGGATTGACTGGATCGAGGTCGCTGGTCCCGTCCGGCCAGAGGGAATGGAATCGAACCTCTTTGTGGCGAAACCGGGTCCCGAGCTGAGTGATCGCGCCGCCGCCCAACACATTCTTGAGCATATCATGCCGCGCGCGTTCCGACGCCCGGTGGAAGCTGTCGAAGTGGCGAAATACCTGGGTTTGTTCGAGCAATCACAAGCAATCGGGGATGACTTTTATGCGGCAATGCGCCAGACCCTTAGCGCGGTTCTGGTCTCGCCAAACTTCCTTTTCCGGGTCGAACTGGCCCCGAGCAAGGCCAACGAACCCTTTGCCCTGACCGACTACCAACTGGCGTCTCGTCTCAGCTACCTCTTCTGGATGTCTCTACCCGATGACGAGCTACGGGAACTGGCCGAAGCGGGAAAACTCCGCGATCCCGAGGTTCTACGTGGCCAAGTCGATCGGATGCTAGCTGATCCTCGCTCCCGCATCATGAGCGAGGAATTCCTGGGTCAGTGGCTCGGCTTTGCCGGATTGGGCAGCACCCACAAGCCGGACATCCGCGCCTTCCGCCAAGTCTACACCGATGAATTAGGCGAAGCGATGCGGATGGAGCCTGTCTATTTCTTTCGCCACCTGCTCGCCGAAAATAAGAGCCTCTTGGGGCTGCTGGATGCACGTGAGACCTTTGTCAATCAGGCGCTCGCCAAGCTCTACGGGATTAGTTCAGCCCCGGGAGTTGGCTTTGAACGGGTGGCCCTGCAAGATCCCAATCGCGGTGGTCTTCTCGGCATGAGCGGCATTCTCACAAGCACGTCTACCCCTACCCGAACCAGCCCCGTCATCCGTGGGGCCTGGGTCGTCGAGCGGCTCTTGGGCGAAGAAATCCCCACCCCTCCCGCCGATGCCGGCACCCTTCCAGCCAATGCCGGGACCAAGGCGAAAACTCTGCGGGAAGAACTTTCCCAGCATCGTGAACGGGAAGAGTGCGCAGGCTGCCATGATCGGATTGACCCAATCGGCTTTGGTCTGGAAAACTTCGACGCGATTGGCCGATGGCGCGATGTCGACGAGCAAAAACGGGCCATTGACGCCAGCGGCGACCTCCCGGGCGGGATCACCTTCAGCGGTCCGGTCGAGCTCAAAGCCTATCTGCTCGAACACCGCCAGGAAGACTTCGTCCGCACGGTCATTGAGAAGATGCTCGCATACGCCCTTGGCCGCGAGCTGCAACTCTTCGACCAACCCGCCGTCGAAGACATCCTTGCTGCTCTGGCAGAGAACGGCTACGGGACCAAAACGCTGATGCAAGAAATCGTTCTGAGCCGCCCCTTTCTCTACCAGGCACCCAAGGCCGAACTGTAACGTTTCCGTTGGCCACTTCACGAATTGATCCACCAAACCGACGGAGCGAGAAGCCCCTGAAGCGCATTGCCGTGTTGATGGGACAGGAAATCGGTTATTGCCGACGCGTCCTCTTCGGGATCTTGCGTTTTGCCAATCAGCAGGAGCAGTGTGCTTGGCAATTCCGCGACGGGCCTCCAGATCCTGAGTTGCTTCCTGCGTTGTCGCGGTGGCGGCCGGATGGAGTCATCGCCCATCTCTACGACCGGCACTTGGCGGGCGGTCTCGAACGCATGGGATGCCCGGTGGTCAGCACCACGGACACCCTGAATTCGCCGCAGTTTCCGTTGGTCGATGTGGACAATCGGCAAGTCGGCCGAGACGCTGCTCGCTATCTCATGACCCGCGGGTTCAAACACTTCGCCTACCTTGGGAGCCGTTCTGCCCGCTTCTCGGTGGCTCGTTGGGACGGCTTTTGCGAATCGCTGGCTGAGGCGGGACGAACTGCGGATTCTTTCTCCATCGAGTTCCTTCCCAAACCGCCGTTGGCTGAGCTGTGGCGTCCCGCGAGCGGTCGATTGGAGAACTGGCTGGAAGGGTTATCAAAGCCGGTCGCAGTTTTTTGTTCCAACGATCTGCCAGCCCGGCGCGTGGCGGAAGCATGCCTGGCTCGTGGACTGCGGGTGCCGGACGAGGTCGCGATTCTCGGAGTCGACAACGATGTTTCAGAGTGTCGACTCGCGAATCCGCATCTTTCCAGCATCGATACGCCGTCCGAAAAAATCGGCTATGAAGCGGCTCGAATGCTGGCGGAGATCATGGAAGGACGCACGCCGCCGAATCGGGAAATTTTTGTGGTCCCACTCCCCGTCGTCACGCGGGCTTCGACCGATCGATTCGCGACAGCTGAACCCACGGTGAAAGCGGCCCTGGAGCTGATCCAGGAGAAAGCTTCGACCGGCATCCAAGTTGATGACGTTTCCCGGGCCGTGGGAATCTCACGGCGTCAGTTGGAACGCCGCTTTCGCGCGGAATTGGATCGCACCATTCTTGCGGTAATCCATGAATCGAAGGTAGACCGGGCCAAGCTTCTTTTGCTGGAGTCCGAGCTTCCCATTGCGGAGATCGCGGAACGAACCGGGTTCGCGGATGCGAAGCGATTCAACGTCGTCTTCAAGAAGCAGACGGAAATGAGCCCACGAGACTATCGCAAGAATCTGCGTCCGCCGAATCGTTAGGATTCTCCGCTGAACTCTGCTCGACAATCACGGATTCTTGCCCAAGGATTTTGACATGGATAAAGAGCCTACCGTTGCCGATAAGAAACCCGCCGTGATGAAACTCGCACCTGGCGATTACTGGTGGTGTTCCTGCGGAAATTCAGCCAACCAGCCCTTCTGCGACGGAAGTCACAAGGGATCGGGATTCCAGCCGCAAAAGGTGACGATCGACGAAGAGAAGACGGTCGCCCTGTGCAATTGCAAGCACACCGGTGGCGCTCCGTTTTGTGATGGAGCTCATTCGAAGCTGTAGCAACCTTTAAGGGCCGCCCGCCGCTCGTTCCAAGGCGGCAACGACTTGTCCCGGGGTGATGATCGCGTCCAGGTAAAGGACCGGACCTTCGGGAGGGACCACCATGTAATAGGGAATAGTGGGGTGGTTGAATTGATGGAGGATCTCATCAACCACAGGATTCGGCTTGGTGATATCGGCCAGCATGGGAGTGATGTTCAACTCTTTGAGCTTGTTCCGAACGGTATCTGAATTGGCGAAGACAACTGTCTCGTTCTGTTTGCACTGCAGTCACCAATCTGCCGTGAAGTCGATGAAGACGGTTCGTTTCTTACTTCGGCTCTGGACGACTTCGACTGCGTCAATCTTCTCCCAGATGATCCCGTATTTGACGATGCGATCATCGCCCGAGACTTGATTCAGGGCGAGAAGAGCCTCTCCTTCCTTTGCTTTCCCGTAGCCGGAATGGGTTAACCAGACAAATCCACCAACGAAGAGGAGGGTGGCAGCCCGCGCGATCCATTGCGTTTTTGCCGCCTTATGGGGCAAGTTGTAGCGGCCATAAATCCAGGCTCCCATCGCGAGAATGACTAATCCGTAGAGGAACGCGGCGAGTGCATCTTTCCCGGCGATTTTGCCGTAGACCGTGATCAACCAAACGGCAGCGGCGAACAGGGGAAAGGCCATGAATTGCTTGAAGGTTTCCATCCATTCGCCAGGCCGGGGCAACTTTTTGACGAGCGCCGGGATGTAGCTGAGCAACACGTAGGGAAAAGCCAGTCCGATCCCCAGCGCGGTAAACACCGCAAACTCCGTCAGTCTGGGGCCACTCAAAGCAGGTCCCAGCGCCACCGCCATGAAGGGGCCGCTACAGGGCGTAGAAACCACCACGACGAGCACTCCGGAAAAGAACGACCCGGCCAACCCTTCCTTGGACTGCAACCCCTGGCCCACTCCGGTAAGTCCGGTGCCGATTTCGAAAACCCCGGCCAGATTGAGACCGAAAACGAACAAGATTACCGCGATGATGACGACGAAAACGGGATTCTGGAACTGGGCTCCCCAGAGCAACTGGTCGCTTCCGACCGTTTTCAGAATAAAGACGACCAGCGCCAGGGCCCACATGGAAGCCAGAACACCGAAACCAAACGCCAATCCGTGTTTCCGGGTTGTCGCCTCTCCTTCACTGGCGTGTTGGACAAATCCGAGGACCTTGATCCCCAAAACCGGGAACACACAGGGCATGAGGTTCAAAATGATGCCTCCGAAAATGGCGAAAATGAGCAGCAAGGGAAGGCTGACCACCGCGGCGTCTTCTCCTTCTACGGCAGCCGCTTTGATCGCGCCCCAAGAAGCCATCGTGGCCACGGCGGCTTTCTGAATCGCGAGCGAGTCCTGCGGTTCGGCCTCGGCAACTGGCGCAACTAAGACCGGTTCCGCTGGAGGTGAGGTGGTTGGCGGAGAGCTTTCTCCGGTCGAAAGAATGAAGGCCTTTCCACCAACTTTGACCAACGCCTGAAAAGGCTGTTCCAAGGCTTCCAGATCCTCGACCACGGGCTGGCGGAACACGACGGAATCTCCGGAAACCGCCACGGTTTGAGGTTGATCGATCTGCACGATCCCCGAACGCATCGGATACAGCACCGAACCATCGCCGCTGAGTTCTTGACCGGGAATTTGCACCGTCACCTGGAGTTCTCCCTCCTTCACCTCGGCAGCGAACGTGCTATTGGCAGGGGCTGCAGGAAGCTTCGATCGGGATTGTTCGATCGATGCGGCGACGGGCGAAGGAGCGCTGGTTTCGGCGACGGGAAGCTCGATCTTCATGTTCTCCGTCTTCGGAGGCAAACAAGTGTTGTCGTCGCAGCTC
>CAYGQD010000130.1:0-20002 GCA_964351855.1 uncultured Verrucomicrobiales bacterium | reverse complement strand
ATGCCGGGGACGGAGGCGAAGAGTCCCATGAGGGCTTCCGGACAGACGAAGAGGATCCGCCCGACCCGCTGAGCAACGAGGGGGAGGTAACGGACAAACTGGATCGCGTCTCCAGCTCCTTGTTCGGTGTGGATCAGGAGGGTGCCGGGGAAGGCGCGTCCGTCCCAGGCGGGATGCGGACAGTCGATCGCTTTGACCTGGCCGGTGCCGAACCGGGCTTCAAACCGGGTGAAGCCTTCTTCAAAGTGGCCGAGCCGGAGGAGGCTGAGCGCGAGATTGAAGTTCGCGTTGGCTAGCTCCGGGGCGAGAGAGAGCGCGGCGCGGAAGTAACCGATCGCCTGGGGATGAGCACCGAGATGATCGTGAACCAGGCCGAGATTATTGAGGGTGAGAGGATCGCGCGGCTGGATGAGGAGAGCATGCTCGAACTGAGCCCTAGCCGCTTCCCAATGATCGAGATCCCGATGAACGACGCCGAGATTATAGCGTGCCTGGAAGGAATCTGGCGCTTCCGCGACCGCGTGTTCCAGCAGTTCTTTCGCACCGATCAGGTCACCTGCTTCATAGCGGGCGCTACTTTCTTTCAGCCGTTCCGTGAGGGTCATTCCTGGGCAGCTTCCACAATCATTTCCCCTTTCATGATGATCCAGTGACCGGGGAAGGTGCAGAGGTAAGGATAGATCCCCGGCTCGGTCGGCGCTTTGAAGCGAAGAACCTCCACCGTCTCCGGCTGGAGCATCTTGGTCCGGTGGAGAATCTTGTTGAGCTTCGATTTGGGGATGAACTGTCCCTTGGCCATCTCCTGAGGATCTTTGGCCAACTCATTGGCTGCCATGCCGATTTCTTCGACGGTTCCGGGGAGGGCGATGACGAGGTTATGCGGCGTTGCGTCAGGATTCGTGAAGGTGAGTTTGACGGGTTGTCCGGGACGCACACGGAATTTTTCCAGCGTGTAGCGGATCTGTTCCTTGACGCAGCTGATCTCCACCTTCTTGAGGCCTTTCTGGGAATCGAAGTTCGAATCTGCAGCGTTGCGTTTGACCGGCTTGACCTTCTGGGATTGCTCGAAGGCGAGGAGGAACTCACGCAGTTGGGGATGGGCGGCATTGAACGCCTCGTTGTTTTGCCAGAGCGGTTTGAGGGTTCGCGATCCCAGTGAGGTGCGGATGGCGTAGCTGAGGTGTTGTCCATGAGGATGACTGAGGGTATCCAGCATCGCAGTGAGGGCGTCTTCCGTTCCTAGATAACTGGCGGTGATGGCGGCCTGCATCCGGACGATACTATCTTCGTCATTGGCGCGAGCGCGGAGCTGAGCGATGGGATCCGGCAAGAGAGGGAACCAGTAGCGCAGTTGTTTCGTCGCCGCGGCCCGGGCTTCCGGCACTTCGCAATTCAGCAATTCCATGAGCAAGGCGGGTCGTGCGCGATCGATTCCCCGATAGGCCCAAAGGGCTTCGAGCTGTTGATGCCGGTAGTCCGGGTCCTTCGCGTCCAGGGCGGAGACCCAACTATCCAAGGCTCCTTCGACCTGATCCGGGTCGAGCTCCCGCAGCTCCCGCTTCGCCCAATAGCGATAGCGATATTCCGGGCGCTTCAAGAGATCGAGCAACTCCGAAACGGGCGCGCCCGCAATGGTGGGCGGATCCTGGAGTTCGGCCCCTTTCGGAACAATCCGCCAGATCCGGCCTGAGTGACGATCACGGCGCGGATCTCGCAGGGAATATTGCATATGGCCTTTGACCGGATTGTACCAATCACAGACATACATCGCTCCGCGTGGACCAAAGCGGAGATCGACGGGAATGAAGCTGAGGTTCGTGGAGAAGATCAAATCACTGACATACTTCTCATCATAACCAAACTCCGTTTTTTCCCATTGATGGATTTCGACGCGATTGGTCGGCTTATAGCGCACCTTGATAAAGCCGCCCTGCATCTCCGCAGGCCAACTGGCGAAGTCGACAAATTCCTGGCCGCAGGTTCCGGAGTAGGCGTTCAATCCGGCGGGCTTGGGGTGTTGTTCCGGATAGATGGGATCCAGCGCGTGAAAAGCTTCCGCGTAAACCGGATGGCTGGCCATGTGTTGTCCCCACTTATCAAAGGTCACACCCCAGGGATTCGTACTATGATAAGAACCGAACGATGTCAGGCGATGCCACTCCGGCTCGAACCGAAACCAACCGGAATTATTCTGCCGAACCGGACCATAGGGTGTTTCGACCTGACTGTGGTGGAAGATCGATTCCCGGAAGATCAAGTCTCCATCCGGCGACCAGACGAAGTCATGCAGCGCGTGGTGGGAATCTTCACAACCGAACCCGGTGAGCAAGATTTCACGATGATCCGCTTTCCCATCGCCATCGGTATCCTTGAGGAAGGTCAGGTGAGGCTCTTCCGATACATACACGCCTCCGTCGCCGAATTCAAAGCTCAAGGGGATGTGGAGATCCTCGGCAAAGACGGTGGACTGATCCGCCTTGCCATCGCCATCCGTGTCTTCCAGGATGACGATCTTATCATTCGGCTCATTTCCGGGATAGACGTGAGGATAGGTGGTGGAACAGCTGACCCACATCCGGCCCTGAGAATCCCACCGCATCTGAATGGGACAGGCGATCTCCGGGAACTCTTCTTCGCCGGCAAAGAGGTTCACCTCAAAGCGGGGATCGATCTGAAACGCCTTCAGTTCATCGGCCGCAGTCATCCATTCATTGGCTCCCCGGCTTTCTGCAGTCGGGGGAAGCGGCGGGAGATTGGAATCATCAACGCTCGCGTCTTTCCCTTCCGCCAACGCCCAGATCACTTGATCGCGATTCGACGCCATGAGATCGAAGTTGCGCATCGCGGGCAGGAAATCCAGGTAGCCATAGGTCTCGCTTCTTCCTCCGGTATAATAGAAGGTGTTGACCGGTCGAAATCGCCGGAAATACTGCCGATTCTTATCAACCACGACCTCGCGAAGCTCCTCATTCACCTCCGCCGCATCCACATCGAAACAGGCTTTTAGCAACACCGCCGCCATCGCTTCGTAACCGTGCGCATTAAGATGGCAACCGTTGAAGGTGAACGCTTCGCCCTTCCCCAGATCCTGCTCGAACAGATTCACGAATCCGATCCCCAGTTCAGCCGCGATGGCTCCCATCGCTTCGCTATAGAGCTTCAGGTTGGCATTGTTCTTTTCCGCTTCCTCAAACCCGGGCACATTCTCATTCCGAGACGGGGAAACCAGCACGATGCGGGGCGCGGAAGAACCATTGAGCGCCTTCCCCTGTAAGCCCGCTAGGTAGGTTTTCAGGTCGTTCCGAAAATCCGACAAGCCTTCCGGACCATCGAACGATTCATTAAAGCCATAAGTCGCGAAGACCACGTCGATCTTCTCATGAAAGAGGTGTTGCTCGGTGTCCGCGAAGTTATCCGGGCGCGGCTGGAGAGCCGGTTCGTCCGCTGGCCAAGCCAAATTCCGGACCACGAGTTCTTTGCCAGGATGAGCTTGCTGAAGTGCGGCCTCAAAATAGCCAAAGTCCTTCATCCGATCAAAGAGCGTGTTCCCAATCAACCCGATCCGATCGCCCTTCTTCAAGGTCAGGGGCAACTCCGTGACAATGGGCTCAATCGCTTCCGGGCGTGGCGCCGTCTTTTCGTAGATCCCATACTGGGCCAGCTCCGGATCGCGCTCGGGCTCCGGTTTTCCGGTGGAACGATTCTTCGCATCCTCGGGAGCGGCACCAATCAACGATGCCGTGAGGACCACGAACGCGGCAAGAACGAGAGTGAACAGTGAGGTTTTCATGAACGCCTTCACCAGAGCCCGTGCCCTCAAAAAATACAAGTGATTGTGCGGCGGCGGCGCTTAGTGCATCGTCCCGAAAATAACCGCACAGATGAATGATTGATAGGCGGTATCGCAAAATTTGCTCGCTGTGCTCTGGAAAAGGGCCACGAATCTGCACACTTATTTACGAGACGATGCACTAGTCGATCGCATCCGCCCTCCCCTTCCGCCGAGGATCTGCCACCGCTTCGAACGCGCCCTCTTGCGAGCGACGAATCGCCTGGCTCGTTCCGGTGGATGAAGTTTTGAGGTTGTGTCCACGCTCGCGCAGAGCCTCAACGATTTCGGGATCAAATCCCGCTTCGATGCGGACTGTATCCGGAACCCACTGCTGATGAACGCGGGGTTGGCCGAGGCAGTCCGCCAAGGGCAAGTCGAGATCGATGAAGCGATGAATGGCCTGGACCACTTGGGTGATGATGGTAGGACCGCCGGCAGCTCCGACGGTGAGGACGGGCTCGCCTTCTTTGAGGACGATGGTGGGGCTCATGCTGGAGAGCGGGCGCTTGCCCGGTTCAATGGCGTTGGCCTCCGCTCCGATCAGCCCGAAGGCGTTCGGAACGCCGGGCTGAATGGAGAAGTCATCCATCTGATTGTTGAGGATGACGCCGGTTTCCGGGACCATGACATAAGAGCCAAAGGCGGTATTCACCGTCGTCGTACAAGCGACCCACCAGCCTTCCGCATCCGCGACCGTGAAGTGAGTGGTGTGTTTCTCGAAGATGTCTTCCGGATTCGGCGGAACCGAGGGGCCGGGGACTTCCGTGGCGTTGCTGAGGAAGATGCGCCGAGCCAGTTCCTCCGCGTATTCTGGGCTGGCGAGGTTCCTCGGCACCGGAGCGAAGTCGGAGTCTCCCAGCCAATGCGCGCGATCCGCAAAGGCCAGCTTCATGGCTTCGATCAAGAGATGGGTGCGATCGGTTTCGTCCAGGTTGGCAACGTCGAACCGTTCCATGATGTTGAGGATTTGGGCGACATGAATCCCTCCGGAGCTGGGAGGTGGCATCCCGATGATCTCGTAGCCTCGATAGGTGGAACGGATGGGTTGGCCCAGGCGGAGCTTGTAGTTGGCGAAGTCCGCTGCGGTGATGATGCCGCCGTTCTCCTTCATCCAGGCGGCGGTCTTCTCCGCGAACGGGCCGTTGTAGAAATGGCCGATTCCATCTTTCGCGATGGCGCGATAGGTCGCGGCGAGATCCGGCTGGCGGAGAACGTCGCCTGCGTTGAGCGGCACCCCATTCGGCATGAGGACCTTCGCGGTAGCCTCAAATCGCTGGATATTTGCGCGACCGCTCTGGGCCTTTCTCGCCCATGTCTCATCGACCGGAAACCCGCGCTCCGCGATGACCGCTCCCGGCTTCAGGCAATCGGCCAGCGCTCGCATCCCGAATTGCTTCAGCACATGATTGTAAACCGCAAGGGAGCCGGGAATCCCCGAGGCCAGCGCCCCGACTTTGCTCCCTTCGCGATCGACCTCGCCCGCGGCATTCACAAACAGATCACGGCGCGCCGCAGCGGGAGCCATCTCGCGACCATCGAAGGCGAAGACCTCACCGTCCGGCGTCCTCACCAGCATAAAACATCCGCCACCGATTCCGCTATTATGCCCATCGACGACTCCCAGCGTCAATCCAGCGGCGACAGCGGCATCGACCGCGTTTCCTCCTTGCCGAAGCATCTCGATCGCCGCTTGCGTGGCCAGGGGATGGCCCGTGGCGACCGCAGCGGTTTGCCCAACGGCTCGACTGGAAGCGGGTGGTGGCTCGACGGCTCCATCCGCACGAAGCGCATGAGTCAGGGTGAGGCGACCACCGAGCGTCGCGGCGAGATCCGGGAGATCATAGTGTGGCAGGGCCCCAAAAACCAAGCTGGCTTGCCGACGAAACGCGAGCGGCGTCTCCACCACGTCTGCCCAGGCATGGAGCGATTCTTCAATGGTCACCTTGCCGAACAGGTCCGGTTCCAGAGCCACGGCATGGAGCGCGGGAATCCCCGCCTCCCCCACCGCGATCAGATCGGGCCGCAGTTCGGCCAAGCCGGATTCCTCACGCAAAAAGCGGACGCACTGCCAGATGTCTTCCACCCGCATCCCCACATACGATTTCCCCAGCAGACTCGCCATGGTGGTCTCTTGCCAGTCGGAACCGACCAGTTCATCGAAGTGGGGCGACTCGGATTTAGGTCGGGTTTCCCCGAGACCACGAAGATCGACCACGAGCAGGGCAACACCTTGATCCATATAACTGAGATCAACCGGAGTCACGTCATCGTGGCGAAGATAGATCGCATATTTCAACTGCCGAGCGCTCGACCTATTACCATGGGATTCGATGGGAAGATAGATCCCAGGTTCTACCTCGAGAACCTCGCGGTTTTTGGAGAGGGATTTACCGACCTTGGTGTCAGCTTCGAAGCGATGTTTTTTTGGCTCCGGCAGGGTTTCGAGCGGACGGACACCGATCAACTCCCGAACCTTCCCGAGATCGATCTTTGACGTTCCATCGCGATCGAGAAACGCCGCCGCTCGTTCTGCGTTCAATGCGTAAAGCGACCGCGCGCCTTCCAAATCCAGCACCCTTCCCGTTGGCGTCACATTCAGTTCTTCTTCTGGCAAGGTCACAATGTTCGGCATCGCCATCGGCTCATCGATTCCGAGCAACTCACGTCGGAAAAAGTTGGCGGCGGCCAGCTGCATCTCTGGCGGAAATCCATGTTCCGCCTCCACTTCCACCATCTCCACGCGATCCGGTGAGCCCAGCTTCCTGGCAAAGTCCTTGGCTTCGCGGAACACCTCGCGGGTTCCTTCGATTTCGAAATAGTCCTCCGTCGCCGCCATGATCAACGTCGGCTTCGGAAGCCGCATCAGAACGTAATCCGCGTGATCCATTCCAAAAGCCAACTGCCCGGGGATATTCTGCTCCGCATCCTGGACACCCACGGATTCGAGGAGGCGACGGTAGCCTGTTAGATAACAACCCGGCGCGGCCGCGACGATGCGATCATCCAGCGCCATTAGATAACTGGTATTCGTCCCTCCGCCAGATATACCCGTGCAGCCGATCTTGGTTCCATCAATGTCGACTCGGCTTTGAAGATAGTCGATCGCCCGCATCCCATCCCTGATCATCGTCCGCGCCAGATTCGAACCCAGCAGCATACAGCCCTGATTCATCAGCATGTGCTCCTGCGTCGAGGAATAGAGACCGCCACCTGGCTTGGTCAGTTGGACGCGCTCTCCCTGGCCGATGGGATCATAACACAATACCGCGCAACCGCCTTTGGCGATGACGATGGAGGCCTCTTGATAGAGCGCTCGATTCTTGGCACTGGCACTGTGACCTGTGGGATGCAAAACGGCGGGAAACGGGCCATCGCCTAGCGGGAGATACAACGTCGCGGTAACGTGAAGACCGGGCTGGGACTCGAACCGGAGCTTCTCGATCCGGTAGTCGTCAAAGCTGCGTTTCCCGGTGATCTGCGGATTCAGCGGCGTCCGCTCCGGAAATCCGCCCAGCGCCTTGACGAAGGCTTCGCGGCGTTCCGCCTGCCAGGCTTGTAACGATTCCTCATCATCGAGCTTCGCCAAGGCCTCCTCCCGTTGATCCAGCGCCTCGAACATCTGCTCCTTCAGCCAATCCGACATCATTTCGGCTTTCGGCACTCCTGGCGCAACTTCATGCGGGCGCACCGTCGCCTCCTGCGCGAAGGCGGTCCCCACCAACACGATCCAGAACAGGCATCTCGTTTTCATGACCTCAGTTTGAGACAACCTCCGGCGAATGTCCATCCGCGAGGAGTTCTTGACCCCGAATCGACTCCGGCAGAGTCCGCGAACCCCGAATCGCATCGGCAGGTCACTTCCGAACTACGGTGCCTTGGGCAAGTTCACCTTGCGATTGCGATTCGAGAGGAGCCAGTCGCCGGTTTCGGTGAGGGCTTCGCGGCCGAGTTCTCCGAGAATTTCGCGCTCTTCTTCCTGGATGCCGTCGGTCGGGTCGTAGAAGTGGTCGGCGTCGGCGAAGAGGACTGTCATGCGGGACTTGGATTTGTGGATTTCCCGATAGCCGAGGAAGTAGCGGAGAGAGGAGACCAGAAGGATGAGCGAGCCAGCTCCGGCGGTGGCCAGAACGATGGATTGCTTCAACTCTTCATCGCTGAGAAAAGGCTGGGCACCCATGCCGAGAAAGAGGATGGTGAGGAAGGCGAAAGCGAGGCAGGTGAGGGAGCGGTCGATGAGATTCGACCGGAGGGCCTTGGCGCTACTTTCTTCGAACTGATCGCGAATCCAGTAGTCTTCGATCAAGGCAGCTTCTTCGGGGGTGGCTTCCTCGATGACGCCATCGCTGACGACGGCGCGCAGGTACCAGAGACGGAGGACGCCGCGGATCCACTCCAGTTCATCGCGCTGCTTGCGGAGGAAATAGTTAACGACCGGGGTGCGGATGCCGGCGATGAGCCAGAAGAACTGGATCCGGGCTCCCTCGGCGATGGTGCGGTAGTCCAGATAGCGGACTTGCCAGCGACGGTAGCGCGCATAAAAAACCGTGCCGTAGGCGACGGCGAGGAGGAGAGCGTAGGCGATGTAGGGCCAGTTTTCCGTGTAGTCGAACTGCCCATTTCCAGGCAGGCGATCAACCCAGGACTGCGGAGGGCTGAGCCACTCGGTCAACGGAAGGCTGGAGCCGATGATTTGGTGGGTGAAGGCGACCAACGCAGCGAGGATGACGACGTAGCGGGTAATGCGCCAGTGCCGTTTCATTTGAAAGTGATGGGAGAGATAGTCTGCCATGGCGAAGCGCTCCCGAAGAACGCGAAGGCCTTCGGGCAGGTCTTTGGCCGCGACTTGCGGGGTGAGCGGCTCCTTCCGGGTCTTGTTTTGAGTGGTGTAGCGCCGCGCCCAGCTGCCGTCTTTGGGGCGATGACGGATGATGACCTTGTTGAACTCGTCAAACTGCTCGAACGTTTTCCGCTGGATCCGGGTCAGGGTTAAGTCTGCTTTCTCGGAGCGACCGAAGCGGATCACTGCGAATTTCCCATCGGGAGCATCCGGAAAGGCTCCTTCGGTTTTGAAGCCGGGTTTCGATTTCCGCTCAACGGGGATTTGGCGGACCATCGCGGTGGAAATGGGGTCGAGCGGGGATGGCTTGGAGCCTTCCAGGTCGAAGACGATGTCTTTCGGGATCCCTTTGAGCGCATGCCGGATGAGGAACGAGGTGCCTGCCTCCATCCCTGACTCTTCGCCATTCCAGAGAGCGATGACGAGATGGGAATACTGGACCACGGCGGCCCCGGCCCGGGCAAACTGGTGATCCATCGAGTCTTCCGTGTCGCGATAGGAGGGACAGACGTGAGCGAGAGAATTCCGGAGGAAGGTATCCAGCTCGGCAGCTTTCTCCGGGGTGCTAAAGGTCTTTTTGTAGTCCTCCGGAGGCATCGGCAGCGGCGCGATGATCGGAAAGCCTTCCGCTCGGGCTGCCCGCGCCCCGATGGTATCGGCTCCCTCCGCCAAGGCCGTGACCGCAGCGACCGGCGTGTGAGGGTATTTCTTGCGGAGGGTTTTGAAAACGGAGCGAATGCGAAGCTCCAAGCCTTCCTGATCTGCTTCCGGGATATCGCGATGCCCAACAATTCCGACCAAAATGGGAACGAGATCGATTTGCGCTTTGTCTGGAATTTTGCCTGCCATGAGATCGAGTGCTTATAAGACGAACCGAAGGATGAAACGAGCAACATTTTCGGGAAACTCGCACAACGTCAGGAGAATCCTTCGATCGGCTCAGATTTCGCGCCTCGACAAAATACGAAAAGCCGAGGCCTTTCGGCCCCGGCTTTTCAGGTTGAATAGTTATCGAAAAGAACTCCGATTTACCAAGGAATGCGAACACCTACGCGAGCAACGATCGGATCATCTCCGCCGTCAGCAAGCCAGTTGAAGGTGCCATCGGCGAACAATCCCCAACAGCTATCTTCGAAGCGCATTTCAACACCGGCACCAGTGCGATAGAGACCGCGGTTGATGTCGTTGAACACACCACCACCACCTGCAATGAGGTAAGGTGAGAAGCAGTTGTTGTCGTTGATAAACAAACGATAGATGAGATCTAACGTCACCAAGTGAGTGACATCAGGCTCAGTATCGAATACCCCGTAGCCCAAATCCAAACCGATGCGATCGGTAAAGAAATAGCCCAAGGTGATACCTCCACCGATGGCTGCGTCTTCATTGCCGCTGTCAGGGAAATATCCCCCGACGTAACCTCCGAACTGCAATCCGGGAGGATAGCAATCACAGACATCAATGATGGGTGGGTTCTTATCAATGTAGGGACCAGCTTGAACCATTGCGATTCCAAGCATGATCGACGTGAACGTGGCGATTAGCGATTTCATAACTGACTCTCAGAAACCAGAAATTGTGCCCCACGTCAATCCTTTTCACACAATGAAACTTGAATTTCCAAAATTAAGATAATCGGTAACCTTGGTTTAGAAATATTAGTTACTTGATAGGTAAATTTTCCGAATTGCTCACAGCTGCGCCCCTAACATATCCACACCCTATTCCCCGCCTGCGTTTGATTTTTCAGTGGCCCCGGGGACTATTTACCGACCATTTCGACGCCTTTTTCGCAAATTCCTTCAGAAGATTTGAAAATCTGAGAGCTGAGAAAGCCAACTTTCTACCTCCTTGAACTGAGATCACTCTTCCCGGTGCGAAACCCCGTTAGGAACCGCCTACTGCCCCTAACAGAACCTGGACCGTTTTCCACCATTCCGCGACGAATTCGCTCCAGCCCACGGTGGGAGAGGCCATCACAAAAAGCGAGGCAAGGATGAGCAGATTCACGAGAATGATGACGGTGAGCGAAAAGAATCGTCCGTAGTGGTGGAGATCCGGCTGGCTGCGGACCAGCATCCAGAGAGTGAAGGTAATGTGAAATCCCCAGGCGAAGCCGGTCAACCCGTAGAACCACCGCTCTGGCACGGGCCCTAGCTCGTAAAAGTGACCCAGGATGAGGTAGAGAGCCCCGACAAAGACCACGTAAAAGGGAACAAAGTAGGGCGAGAGCGAAATGAGCAGATTGTTCTTCGTCGTCACCACTTCCCCGCCTTCCGGAGTGACGAGGGGACGCCGCAGAAGCCGCCCCCCACTGATCACAGCGAAGAACGCATGGGTCCATTCGTGCCCAAACACATAGGTGTAAACCATGAACGGGCCCTTGAACCCGACGTAAAAGAGCGTCCACAGGGCGATCCCCAGATGAAAAAACCAAAACTGAGGAGTTCGCCAGAAACCGTGTTCCACCGTGACCGTGGCCAGAGTGGTCCAGATCGTGACGAAGGTGACCCAAACGACGGGGAGGAGCACCACCCCGAGGAGGATGTTGACCGGATTAAACCGAATCTGGCCCGGGCTGGTCCGGGAAATGGCCCCGTTCACATAAGCGTGAAGCGACTGGGATTCGGTCAGCGATTTCCGGGCCATCTCAAAACCAGCACCGCTAGACGCGGCCCACGTATTTTTTGTCCTCGGTATTGACCTTCACGATGTCGCCTTCTTTGACAAAGAGCGGCACCTGAATCTCCAAACCGGTCTGGAGCTTGGCCGGCTTGGTTGGATTGTTGGCAGTATCGCCTTTCAAGCCTTCAGCCGCTTCCGTGACTTCGAGCTCGACGCTGGCGGGCAATTCCACCGTGACCGGAATCGCATCGAGAAAGAGGACTTCGCAAGGCAGGTTCTCCGTCAAGAGCAGCTCACTTCCTTCGAGGAGTTCCGCGTTCAGGGTCACCATTTCGTAGGTGTTCGGGTCCATGAAGTGGTAGCCCTCCTGGTCGTTGTAATTAAACTCCAGCTTCTGGCGATCGGCGTTGACGATGTCCACCTTATCTCCGGAGGCGAAACGGATGTCCTTGGTCTTGCCGGTCGAGAAGGAGCGAACCGTCGCCATGATCAGCGCGTTGCCCTTGCCGGGAGTCCGGTGTTCAAGGTGAAGAACCAGGCCTTTTTCGCCTTTGTACTCAATGCATTGTCCCTTGCGGAGGTTGGTTGCGACGATTGCCATTTGTTTGGGTAAGTTAAATGTTAGATAAATAAAAGTAAACCCGTAATTTGGGTCAGGCATCGTAGTGAGGGACGCTCGCTTTGCAACCAAATCGCACGTGGGGCTCATTTCCGAGATTGAGAAAGCCCCAATAAACGGTTCCCTATCTTCGCTCCCCGCTTTTACTGCCGCTCTGGCTCCTAAAACCCCCTTTCCCGATGAATCACTCCGTTTCTGTTTTCGCCATTCTCCTCGCCTTCAGCACAAACCTCTTTGCCTTGGAGAAACCTCACGTGTTGTTGATTTGCGTCGATGATTTGCGCCCGGAGCTGAAATGCTTCGGGGTCGATTACATCCAGTCGCCTCACATCGACGCGCTGGCAGCGCGCGGTCGGGCATTCACCCAGCATTATGTGCAGGCTCCCACCTGTGGAGCTTCGCGTTTCACCTTGTTGACGGGGCGCTATGGACCGACCAGCAATTCGGCGTTGTTCGAACGGGCCAAGCAGCTGAAGACGGCTCCGGATAAGGTTTCGCCCTCGTTGCCAGCTTGGTTTCGTCAACACGGTTACGCCACGGTTTCGGTCGGGAAGGTTTCCCATCATCCGGGCGGTCGAGGTGGACGAGATTGGAATGACGATCTCATTCCGGAGATGCCGAATTCCTGGGATCGCCATTTACTGCCTTCCGGCGATTGGCAACACCCGCGAGGTTGGATGCACGGCCTGGCCCATGGCGAAATCCGCGGCAACGCGAAGGACATGAACGTGATCCAAGCCCTCGAAGGTCCTGATTCGATCTACCCGGACGGACCCAATACGGATGCGGCGCTGGAACAACTTGACCAACTGGCCCAAGATCCCTCCGGAAAGCCGTTCTTTCTCGCCTTCGGGATTTTGCGTCCCCACCTCCCCTTCGGAGCTCCCGCCAAGTATCTGGACCTCTACCGCGATGTCGAACTGCCGCCGATCGCTCATCCAAGCAAGCCAGAGGGCAAAACCACGTGGCACGGATCCGGCGAATTCCGCAAGTATCAGAGCGATGGGCGAAATCCGGACCTCGACGCGGAGTTCGCCACCGAAGTCCGCAAGCACTATGCCGCCTGCGTGACCTACGCGGATGCTCAAGTCGGCCGAATTCTGGACCGCCTCGATGAACTCCAGTTGCGAGAGAACACCATCATCGTACTCTGGGGAGACCACGGGTGGCATCTCGGTGAGCACGGCATCTGGGGGAAACACGCCCTGTTTGAGGAATCGTTGCGATCCCCTCTCATCGTCAGTTATCCGGGCATCCCCTCCCCTGGTCAGACCACCGACGCATTCGTCGAAACCCTCGATGTGTTCCCCACGTTGACCGAACTGGCGAACCTTCCCGACCCGAACGAATTGGACGGAGTTTCGCTCCTCCCGGTGCTGAAAGACCCAAGCACCCCGGGACATCCGGCGTTTGCCTATACCCGAAACGCTCGCACCATCCGCACGGACAGCCATCGCCTCATCGCCCATGGCAATGGTCACCTGGAACTTTACGATCACCGCTCCCCTGAAGCCGAAACGCGCAATCTGGCCGAGCAACAGCCGGAATTGGCGGGAAATCTTCTCCAGCAGCTCAATGCGCGCTTGCCGACCCAATAGCGGCCGATGCTTCACCCTGTTGCAGTTATAGACCAGCCCGATGGACACACACCGTTATATAACGACTACAAGTTCGGCCCTCTACTACCCAGCCCGCTCGATTCTTCAGCGCGACTGAAAGCTAAAAGATTATACAATCGGACAGGATTCCGCCGCATTGAGGCTGGGAAATGGGCAATTTTCAGCAAAGAAAACCTGGACGATATGGCCAGTCTCGCTGACATGATCATAGTATCAATTATCGTAGTTTGATGTCCTTCCTTCTCACCGGCACGGAGTTCTCAATTTAGCAGACTTGGGCAGCGCCAGCAGCGCTTAGAGAAGATGGAAGGTAGTCAACGTCGGTAGTGGATACTCGGTCGCCTCTTGAAACCAAGCGACCCCTTGCCCGAGCCAACCGGCTCGATGCATCATGGCCGAAACTGGAACATTCCAAACAGCACCCTTCCCAACCCTGAAACACCGCCGCTGGAGACCCGTTCTCCTCATGACGGTCGTGCTTTGTGGGCTGGGAGGCTTCGTCGTTGCTGCTCCCGAAGCCAAACCGAACTCGCTCGCTGAATTTCCCGCGCCACGACAGTCAACGACCGATTTCTACACCCACATTTTCAGTATTCCAGCTCCACGTGGAGCGGTTTCTGACCGGACAGGCGAGATTCTGGCGCATTCTGTGGTGGCTCATCGTTGTGCCCTCCGATTGCTGGGATTCGAGAATCCAGACGATGTGGAATCGATCATTGTTCAGGCGCAGTCGCTAGCTTGTGAGCTGCAGTCCGTTTACCCGGCCGTCCAAGTCCCGGCGGCGGATGAAATCCGACAACATTGGGAACACCGACGCTGGATTCCGATTCCGATCACCGATGTCCTAACCAAGGATCAGGAAAACCTTTTGGAGGAGTTTGCCAATATTCCTCAATTGGTAAAAGAAGCTGTCTACACCCGGGTATACCACCACGGCTCACCCGTTTCTCACCTGATCGGCTATGTCAGCCGCGATCGGCCCGATCAACACGGCCCCATGGCTGCCTCTGAGCATCTCTGGTCCCCTTTCGATGGCCAAATGGGGATGGAAAAAGCGCTCAATGAAGTGCTGAGCGGAAAAGACGGGAAAGTCAGCCTGCTCTACGATGCGGATGGTCACCTGACGAGTCGAGTGATGGCCGAAACGCCTCAGCCCGGACATACCGTGGTAACGACCATCAATCTGGCGATGCAGGAACTGGCGATGCGGGTCTTGAAGGAAAGCGGTCGTCCAGGCGCCATTGCCGCCGTCGATGCTCGAACCGGAGACATTCTCGCGGTCGCCTCTTACCCGACGTTCGATCCGAACGCCTTTGTTCCGCCCAATTCCCCGGTCGATTTTTACGGGGAAGACTGGGATAATTTGCCCGACGCCCCATTCTTCAGCCGAGCGATCGATGGTTCCTATCCGCCCGGCTCGGCTTTCAAGCCGCTCGTGGCCCTGGCCGCGCTGGATACCCAAACGGTGAAGGGCACCTTGACCCGCTATCCCGGACCGCCAAGTCTGGACGTGGACGGACGCGTGTTCCGAAACTGGAATGGGTCCCATGAGGGGCGGCTCGATGTCCGGTTCGCGATTCTCCGTTCCTGCAACACCTGGTTCTATCAGGTAGCGATCGACACCGGCTCTGAAGCCGTTCTTCAGGCTGCACGGAATTTCGGGCTCGGCGCGATTCCGCCGATTCCGCTACCTCTCAGCTACCGGGCCGCCGGAAACGTCCCGAAAGGCTATTTGGTGAACCGAGCGATCGCCAACCTGTCGATCGGCCAAGGCGAGCTGCTCGTCTCGCCGCTGCAAATGGCGATGGCGATGGCTGGTCTGGCCAACGGGGAATATGTCCCGC
Source organism: uncultured Verrucomicrobiales bacterium (assembly GCA_964351855.1). Lineage (GTDB taxonomy): Bacteria > Verrucomicrobiota > Verrucomicrobiia > Verrucomicrobiales > DEV007 > JBCDHN01. The sequence continues at coordinate 4,626 of CAYGQD010000130.1, read as the reverse complement.
AACTCCGGCTCGTTCTGCACACTCAGGACGCCGCCACCGGCGAAGTCATCGAGCAATTTCCTCCGACCCGGTTCAAGACCTTGCCCTACAGTCCCCGCGATATCGAACTGGTTCGGGACGGGATGTGGGGCGTTGTGAATCACCCGGCAGGAACGGGAGAACGCGCCGCCCTGCGCTATCCCGGGGTTTACGGAAAGACCGGCACCTCCCAGTGGTATGCGAATGGGAAAGAGCGGCGCCTGGCCTGGTTTACCGGTTTTGTGAAAACAAAGAATCCCCAGATCGCCTTCGCCGTCTTGAGCCAGGGAAAAGTCGGGGAAAGCCTTTCCGGAGGACGTAATGCCGCCCCGCTGGCCCGACAGTTCATCGGAGCCATTTACGCGAATCCCAGCAAGTATCACATTGAACGGACGCCGAAGTCGCGCTGGAACGATTCGCTCAACGACACGCGTTACCTTTCCACGCCCCGGACCATGGCGAGCCGAGAGCAAGAAGAGCGGAAGCAGGCCAACGAAGCGCTCAGTCCCGACCAGGGAACTCGCAATGTGGTCGCGGAAACCCAGGCCCGGCCGGAACGTCCGGTGATTCGAGCGCGCATCATCCAACCCAACCGAGTTCGCACCCGTCGCTAGCCTCCGTTGCGTCATGAAGCATTACCAGCGCCCTCTCAAATCGCCCGCAAAGCGAGACCCGAATCCTGATCCGCTGTCGAAAACCCAGCGCATTCTTCTTCCGCTCCCCGGAGCCAAAGGACCCGGGTTCTTCACCCGATTGTTCGGGCCAATCAAAAACCGTTTCGGCGAAACTGGGCTGCGCTTCAGCTCCTGGCGAATGCAGTTGGACCTGATCGAGAAGGAACACCCCGGCATTCACTTCTCAATCAAGGTCGCCCTCTGCGGCGCTCTTTTTGTCGTCTTGGCCGCTGCGGTCATGGGGTTGATCTATTTTGGCAAAGCGTATCGCTACGATTTGGAGAAAGTGGCCCACGTTCAGGGTGGTGCCGATGTCGTGGACTGGTCCGGAACGCTGGTCGGCCGAATCGTTCCCAAGAATCGCAAAATCGTCGAACTGGAAGACGTTCCCGCCCACTTGATCGATGCCCTTCTCGCCACGGAGGATGAGCGCTTCTACGAGCATGAAGGCTATGATTTCTGGGGAATGGCCCGCGCGGGCATGATCAACTTACGCTCCCGGAGAATTCGTCAGGGAGCCAGCACCATCACCCAACAACTGGCGCGCAATGCCTGTGCCCTGACCGAGCGCAATTTCGACCGCAAGTTCACCGAGATCTTGCTCGCCTGGAGAATCGAGCGTGCCTACAGCAAGAGCGAAATCCTCGTCGGTTACCTCAATCGAATCTACTGGGGACGCGGTTACTGGGGCATTGGAGCGGCGGCGGAGGGCTACTTCGCCAAAGAAGTCGCGGATCTCGATCTCGGAGAAAGCGCAATGCTCTGCGGCATCATCAAGAGCCCGAACCCCTTTTCTCCGTTCAGTGATTATGACAAAGCCATCGCCGCGCGAGACGATACCCTGAATCGGATGGTCCGCTCCGGACTCTTGGAACCGGAAGCTCGCGATGAATGGGTTTCACGCCGCACCGAAGTCCGCCGGTTCAAGCAACAGGATACCGCCTCTTCTTACGTGCTCGCTCAGATTGGTCGCGAAGCTCACCGGCTTCTGGTTCGGGATTCGCTCGAAGATCTCGTCATCGAGACTTCGCTCGATGTTCGCATTCAGGGCCAGGTCGAATCCGCTGTGGAGCAAACCCTACTCGACATCGAAGCCACCAACGAGTTCCGCCATCCGACCCGCAGCCAATTTGTCTCTGGCGAAGTGGAGATGAAGGACGGCGTGGTTCCCTATCTTCAGGCCGCCGTCCTGGTGTTGGAAAACGCCACCGGCGATGTCGTTGCCGCCGTGGGAACTCGGAATCACAGGGAGAGCGAGTTTGACCGCGTTTGGCGCTCGTTTCGCCCTGCGGGCAGCAGTTTTCTCCCTATTCTCTACGCCTCCGCCTTTGAGAATCCCGACCTTTCGCCCCAAACCTTGGTCCTCGATGCTCCGCTCGACAATCGTGAAGTGATGGTCGGAGGCCGCTCCGGAATCCTCGGCGAGTGGCTCGCGGAATCGCCGGAGAATCGGTTCGAGGGCCAAATGCCTGCCGCCTGGGCCTTTCTGCGTGGGAAGACCAGCGCCACGATGCGGCTCGGTTTCGAAACCGGCTTGCTCCCGATGCATCACCTCGCCCAGCAAGCCGGCATCGCCTCCACCTTGCGAGAGTATCCCAGCTCCTTCCTCGGCAGTAGCGAAGTCAATCTGGCCGAGCTCACTCACGCCTACACCATGTTCCCGAATCTGGGCTGGCGCTCCAGTCGCTCCGGCCTCATTCGCAAGATCACTACGACCGACGGAACCACGGTTTACGACGGGATTCAAGCGAACCAACCGGTTCGGGTCGTCCAGGAAGTCACCGCCGCTCAACTCAACAGCCTGATGACAGAGTCCCTGCCTCAAAGCGGACTCCACGGCGCTCGCCCCGAAGTTCAAGGACAGTTGGCAGGGAAGACCGGCACCACCTACGATGGGAATGATCACTGGTTTCTCGGATACAACTCCCAATTCACCTGGGGCGTCTGGGTTGGCTTTGATCTCCCGATCAAGATTTCGGATCGTCTCTCCGCCAAGGAAACCGCGTTTACCCTGTGGTCCACCCTCGCCTCATCGCTCGACTCCGGAGAACCGCTGCTCAGGCCCCGGAACGCCGCGCTGGTCAGCATCTGCCCGCACAACTGCAGCGACTGCCAGAACCCGGAGCACGCCAAAATTTCCTGCCCCATTTCGACTCAACCGAGAGCAACCATCATCGCCGCACCCGACGAAGGCATCCCTGCGATCCCGATCCAAAATCTGGAGCCAACCATCGTCATCCCGAACCCGGCGCCGCAGCCGATCCAACTCAGTCGCCCCACCCTCCAGGGTGACGACCCCTACGGTGCGCTCGGTTCGCCCGAAAAGAAGCCGTGAGCTGCAGCTATTCGCAGGGTCGAAGCGCATACCTCGACCTCCAACTCTCCGGAATCGTCAGGCGCAGACCGTAGAGATAGCGGATCAGCTGCCCATGATGAGCCGCCTCATGCTCCAGCAAATCGAGGATCAGTCGGTTCTGAACGTCGGTGAAAGAATCGATCTTACCGAGGACCTCGGTCACCTGACGCGATGAACGCTGAAGCGCGTCTTCCACCGATGCCTTCCTCGTCGGCTCCTCCAAGGAACAGGCGAAACCCGTCCACTCATTCGCAGAAATTGCTGCGGCAAAGCTTTCCCGAGCCCCGACCACACACCAAAGCTGCAAGCCCATCGTGTTCGAGGGAAGATCCGGAAGCTTGGCGCTCAACGCCGTCTCATCCAGGGAATCGACAAGATCGCGATACAGGGTGAAGGATCGGTCAAAACTAGCTTGGATCGTGGTAGAAATCGACATGGTAGGTGGATGGAAGTCTGGTGAATCAATCTCCCATCTGGGCAGGCAATTATTTTCGGGGCGATGCACCCCGGAAAATTTGTCGGAAGTAATCCTCCAGCTTCTGGGCGAAAAATTCCGGTTCGGAACCGAAAAACTCCACCCGATAAATCGAGCCGGGTTCGTCGAGCTTCGAAAAATACCGATGGCTGAACGAGCGACCAAACTCCAACCACGGTTCGGACAATTCGCAACCTTGAGGCAATAACTCGCATTCGGAAAGTGGCAAAATCGGATGCCATTCGCCCTTTTGCGCCTCCATCCCGTCTGATTGAAGGTAAAACGATCGCAACGATTTCGGCAGCCGAACCGCGTTGCAAGACTCCCAATCGCTCAACCCGTCTTCGTCCAAAGCCGTGAAAAACGTCACGTCCATTTTGGCTGCTTTCGCCTGAGGCAATTCGGTCAATTCAATGAGGAAAGGTTTCCAGTTCATCGCGGCCTAACCGTAAACTCCTAATCACCATTGCAAACCCCAGAATTCTCAACCTGAGCGCAAGTCTCGTCATCCTGAGCTTGTCGAAGGATCTCTCCGATCAATATCGACAGAACTTCCGCCTCTCCACCATCCATTACGGATCGTTGCCCTTGGTGGGAGTCCTCGCGAGGTCGTTTGAAAGCCGGGAGATCCTTCGACAAGCTCAGGATGACCAAGATTGAGGCGTCCAAGCTGCTTCCGCACGGAAAGCCGACCACAGGCACGCTGCCAGAAAATTCGCCTGAAGCCAATATTCTACCCTAAATCTCAATCGCGGAAATCGCCGAGTTTCCTGCTTTGCCTCGCCCAAATCGTGGCGAAAGTCTCGATCTCCCGTGACTCAAACCGACCTCCAGCAACTCTTCGCCGAAATCAACCTGACCCCGAGCCGCAAACTCGGCCAGAATTTCCTGATCGACCAAAACGTGTCGGCCTGGATCGCTCGTCAGTTGGAAGTGGAGGCCGGCGATACGGTCGTCGAAGTCGGGCCCGGCGCGGGCTCGTTGACGCGAGAGGTTCTCGAACGCACCGAAAATCTCGTTCTGATCGAAATGGATGGTCGGCTCGCCCGATTCCTCACTCACCATCTCCGCGAACGCCCCACGATCCGGATCCACAATGCGGA
>CAYGQD010000129.1:0-20088 GCA_964351855.1 uncultured Verrucomicrobiales bacterium | reverse complement strand
GATACTCAAAGGCTGTCGTGGAACTCGGATCGTAAATCAGATCCTGACCGGAGAGAGTCACCGTGGCACCCTTGGCGCTGGTTCCGCTGGAAATCACGGTCAGCGTGTCGCTCGGATCATTCGCGTTGTCATTGGCGGTAACCGGGATCGTTATCACGGGCCCGTTTTCAACCGCCTCAGCGGTGTCATCGCCCGCGAACGGTTCGTCAGCTGTTCCGGTCACCGTGATGGTCAGAGTCGCGGTATCGGTCCCATTCGAATCATCGCTCAAGGTGTAGGTAAAGACCTCCACTTCGACTTGGCCGGGATCCAGATTATCACCAGCCGTATAGATATAACTTCCGTCGGCACCGATGGTAAGAGTTCCGTAGTCTCCGGAAATGATGGTGCCGTTGCTGGCACTGGCGGAATTCGCCGCGACAGCTTGATCAGTTCCCCCGTTGAAGTTGATCTGGCTCACGAAGAGGTCCGTGGCCGCTCCGGTTCCGACGGTGTCATTGCTGTCGACGTCGCTGTCCGGTTCGGCCATCAGGAACGTGCCCGCCACGTTCGGATCGATACTGGGTCCGGAGGTGTCGTCCAATTCGATTCCTGCGACGCCGGTCAGCGTCCCGGTCCCGGTGAACGCGCTTAAGGTAAACGCGGTCATTCTCGGATACAGTAAGCCGGGTCCCTGGGTGGTGACCATCCCACCCAATTCAGCACCGTAGTCAGCATCGGTCACACTGAGTGAAAAATCACCAATCCGGTTCCCTGCACCATCGAGCGGGTAGACCGTAACGGCATCCGCTGCCTGCGCCCCGGTTCCAATTTCGCCAAAGAACATTGCCGTGTTCCCGTCGTTAACCGGAGAGGCAAACGTGAATTTCGTGGTGGCGGGGTTGGTCACCAAATTACTCAGAACCAAACCTGAGAGTCCCGCATCGATTGAAGCAGGTGAACCTACATTATCCGCGCCATAAGGGCCGCCGACGCCTGTCCCGGACGCGGATGCCGCAACTGCACCTGTCAATTCCGTGTAGGTCACCCCGTCAACCGTGATGCTGTTGAGAATCTGCTCGTTCTGAGGATCGGCAAATCCGTCTACCGAGGTCCCGGTGGCGGGCTTCAATCCAGTAAACACCCCAAGGCCCTCGATCACGTTGCCCGTCGCATTGGTGCCGAGAGTGGTGTTGTTCACGCCGCCAGCTTCGATGGCTAGGCCCGTGTCATTCGTGGCGACCGGATCGTCGTTGCTTCCATTGACCGTGATGTTGAGGGTGGCGGTGTCCGTGGTCGTTCCCGCGGGAAGGCCGTTTACCACCAGATTGTCCACCCGGTTGATGAAGCCGTTGCTGTTGGAGTTGTCCGAAAACGAATAACGGAAAGTGATTGGGGCCACCAAATTGGCAAAATTACTGCCGAGCAGGATGGTTCTTGCAACCGTGCCATCGGTGCTTGAAACACTGAACGAACCAACAGGCGCTGCATAGCCGTCCAGGCTGGAGGTGAAATAGACAGTGCTCACGCCGGTCCCGCCGTTGGCCAGTTGATCGAACTCCAGCGAGGTCAGCGTCACCGGTCCTCCGTTAGCTGGCGTGACGGTGAACTCAAAATAGTCGTCATCCGCCAATGCAGCCGTTTGATCCGCGCCGGTTGCGTCGCCACGAACCAGCGACTGGTTCGTGCCACCAGAGATGAAGATGTCAACGCCACCGGTGGAGGTGTCTCCTTCATCCGTCGTGTTGTTGGCCACCACACTACTGGCGTCAATGGACGAACTGTTGATTGAATCGGCTCCCGAACCACCCGCGAACCCATAACGTGCCAATTCCTCAGGCGCGCGATCCGCCACGGTGTAGGTAAACGTCTCCTGAATCACATCGCCTGCATTCAGCGCATTGGTATCCGGATCGTTGTTATCGAGGGTATAGGTGAACGCGCCCGTGGCATCAATATCAAGCGATCCGTAGGTGCCCTGAATCGTGGTATTACCTGCGGAATCGACCACGGTGTCGCCAGATTCGGCGTTGGTAATCGCAATCACGGTTTGGGAGTCGTTGAGTGCGGCTCCCGCATCAATGTCGATATCTGTGTCATTCGCAGTCACGTTACCCACCTGCGTAACCGTGCCGTCCTCAGTCACGGGCAACTCGCTCTGCAACGTGATGTGATCGAACTGGATATACCCACCACCGGTATCCGTCCGGCGAATTTCGATGGTGTTTTCACCGGCGATGGCCCCGGCCGATGTTCCGGTGAAATTCGCGGTGATGATTCCAGCCCCAGTTAAGGTTTCCGTGTGAACGACATTCCCGTTAAATACCACTTCGAGATCAAAACCTCCGGTATTGCCTCCCGCTTGAATCATATCCAGGATGAGCCGGAAATTGTCATCGGTCGGATCGTTCGGAAGGTTGAAATGGATGGAGTTGCTGTTGTCACTCCCGGATTGAAGAAGGGCGCGATCAAACGTGTTCAAGGCTTCGTCCACTGCGGGATTGAAAGGCGTCAATCCATCAGCCCGGCTGGAATAGGAGCCGGCGAAATAATAGTGTTCATCGGTGTTGCCGCCTTCAGGAACGAACGGAGCCGTTAAGTTATCATCCGATCCGAGTTGCCAGATGTTGGCGAAGTTCCCGTCATCATTCGCGGTCACCGCGTCATTCGTGCCCGTGACCGTGACCGTTGTGGTAGCCGTTTCGACGCTCGGGCCGGTCAGTGAGAGGTTGTCGATCAGTGCGGCGGATTGAGGACCACCTGCAGAACCGGTAGTTGTCCAACTGACTTGGGCTCGGACAGATTCCGTTCCCGCCGCGGCAATTCCGGAGACGTTGCGCGCCACGAACGTCCCGGAAGGAACGCTGCTGGCGTCCACATCCACACTGTTGAAGCCGAGAACGGTGCCTCCGGCGTCGAGATAAACCAATTCGAGGCTCACATTTCCACCATTTGGAACAAAGTTCGGCTCGATCCGGAACGTGGCGGTGAAGTCGTATGCTTCTCCCGCAACACCTGCGATTTCCTTGTAGAAACCGCCGTCTTGATTTGCGGTATTGCCCTGCAGCCAAACTCCGCTGCCCGCAGAGCCGAAAGGATCAGAAGCCCAAACAGCGTTCTGGACCACCTGCGAAGCGGTTCCAAATTGGGTCAAGCCGAAGTTGTCCAGCGAGGTACTCCCCGGCCCCGCCCAGCTCTCAAAATCTTCGCTGTAAACGTTAGAAGGTTTACCATCGGTAATCGAGTAGGTGAACGTGTCCGTCGCTGTTTCGCCCTCGGCGAGTCCCTCAAACACCGTCGTCGAACTCGTGTCGTAGGAAATCGCCTGATCCGGCAGACCGGCGATGAAGACCGGATCGACTCCGCCTCCGCCAAAACGCATCATGGTGAATGCGGTTGGAGAAGTGATCACCATGCCCTTCATATTGAGCGAGCCGGAAGTTGCAGCGGTCAAAACCGCGTTCTCCAACTCGTCCAACGTGTCGGTTCCTGACGGCGTAGCATGGAGTTGGTAGGAAGGGCTGGCACCGAAATCGGCGTAGGCACTGGCCGAGGCAGCCGTCCAGGTTCTTCCTCCGTCGTTGCTGACCTGAATCGTGGGAGTATCGCCAAGCTCTCCCGCTGCATCGACTTCAAAGAAGACCGCCGAAGTTACCGGCGCGTTAAACCGAACCTCAATTCCCGTTGCCGGAGTATTCCCCGGATTAATGATCCCGGTGTCGAAAGCGTTGTCTTCCAGCAACGTGGCGCGACTTCCCGCCGCAGGCGCACCGGAGGTACTCGCCAGAATGTTGGAGGTGTTCAATTGGCCATTGAACCCGGTCACGTCGATCCCAACGAGACCGCTGGCGGTGTAGGTGTAGTTCGTTCCGCCGCGCGTCACCGTCAAATCGACCAACTCATTGTTCCCATCCAGATTCAGCCCGGATACCGCCGTCGGGGCAGGGAGGTCTATGATCGAAAGCGGGACGCCCGCAGTGCTTGTCGTTACACTGGCCGGAAGGATCGTCAGGGTGTCACCGGAGTCCACATCGGTATCATTCCCGGTTACCGGAACCACGATGGCCGCTCCATTTTCGACCGCGTTGGCCGCATCGTCATTCGCGACCGGAGCGTCGTTGGCACCCGTGATCGAAATCGTGATCTCAGCCGTTTGGCTGACCTTTTCGAGGGTGAGGGCATTGAGCACCGGATTCGGATCGACTCCCGTCAAGCCGCCGTGATCGCCATCGCTAAAGAGGCGGATGTTGGCCGTATCGTCCGTGGCCACAAAGGTGTAAGTCACCACCGCACCCGCAGTCGGCGTTACGGAGGCTCCACCCTGGACCGCGTCCGCGTTAAAGTTGGTCGCGACCGAAACACCGTCGACTTCGATGTCGATCGCCCGGTTTCCGGAGAGTTCGCTGAGAAGCAACTGGAGTTTGTAAACCTCGCCCACCACCAGATTGGGAAGTGTGCCGACGATTTCCTCGCCGGAGCTGGTGCTGGCCCACCTCATCGATTCCACAACTTGCTCCAGATCGCCTTCCGTGCCGGCGTTGGTGCCGCCGTCGCCGTCATCGAAATTGGGATCAGTCCAGTTGCCGACGGGTGCCTTTGGGGAAGTCACCAGCGTCGTGTTGTCTGCGGTGAATGTCGCATCGCCGATCGTGGGCGTCGCTCCTCCACCAACATTGATCGCATAGACGAAATTCCCCGTCAGATCGAGCCCCTCGCCCGGATCACTGCCGGTAAAGGCATTGATCGTGGTTCCCGGGATTTCGGAACTATCCACGATGGCGTAGGTGAACTTCTCCTCGACCACTTGTCCCTCGGTCAGGGCGTTGGTTTGGGCATCGTTGTTGTCGAGGGTGTAGGTAAAGGCTCCGGTCGCATCGATATCCAGCGAACCGTAGATCCCGACAATATTCGTCGTCCCGGCGGCAGCCACCGCCTTGTCGCCCGTCTCGGTGTTGCCGACGTGAACCACGCTCAACGTATCCTCCGCAGCAGCCCCATTGATATCGACATCGCTGTCATTCGCCAGCACATTACCGGTTTCGGTCGTGACAGCCGCGTCTTCGGTCACGCTGTAAGGGGCCTCAGCCGCGTTCAGCTGCAGGAAATCAAACGGAACCCAATTTCCACTGGGAACCTCTCCCGTGATCGTAATCACGTTCTGGCCGACAACCGCACCAACCGAGGCCCCCGAAAACGTCGGGATGGAGAGCGTATGACTGCCCTGAATGGTGGCGTCATAAATCGTATTGCCGTTGAACTGAATCTGCAGTTGCGCGCCATTCGGGATGCTGGTCCCGAAGGCCTTGGCGATGAGTTGTAGTTGCGAACTCGCAGCCTGAGCCGCGGTCAGATCGAAGTAAATTCGGTTGGTCGGGTCGTTCGCCGTCAACGCCCGTTCAAAGGTGTTGTCCGGGTCGCCAATGTAGAAATCATCGTTCACCCCATCTCCCGGGGTACCGGGGCCCGCGTTGGAAGTGCCGTTTTCCGCAACCAGTTCGGCTGTGGAATTATCATCGTTGCCAATTTGCCAAACTGTGGTGAGCGGGGCCGCATCATCGACCGCAACCGGGGCGTCGTTCTCTCCCGTGATGGTAACGGTCGCTCTACCGAGAAGACCGGTCACATTGAGGGATTCCGCCGGACCAACATCGTTGATGCCCGGTGCTGCGATCCCCACACCCTGTCTGATCAGTGCGAATGCGTCCAAGGCCACCCCATCTTCTCGCGGCATGATCCGCAGGGTGTAAGTGGTGTCTGCGGCCAGCGCGAAGGTTGCGCTTCCGGTGTTGCTTGGGCTGGTGCTTTCAGCGGTGCCGCCACCTCTCCACTGGAACGTCGATCCTGCCGGTGGCGCGGCAGTGGATCCATTGCTTTGAATCGCATAATAGTCTGCGTTGGGGCCGACTCCGTCCTGGAGTTCGACAACGGAGGCGTAAAGCGAATCACTCCCTCCATCGAAACCGGTTGTCCGGACAAAGAGATCGTAATTTCCAGCCGTTGTGATGTGGACCTTGTAATCCACGTAGGGCCCACCATTCGGAATCGACCCGTTTCCCGCACCTCCATCCGGCAAAACCTGAAGAAAATCACCGCTGCGCGAAGCGGTCAGCGAATTGGGATTCCCACCCGTCGCAACGTCTTGCCACTCATCACCGCCCGGAGCCGCAACCGCATTCGAGAAATGAATGGCGTCGCCGACAACGAGACCGCCTTGCTCGATGAAGGTGATCGGCTGGTTTTGACCGAGGTCGGCATCCCGAGCCCCGTAGAAAACCGTGTCCGTTGCCGTTTCACCCGCCGCGAGGTTTTCGAACTGGCCATTCGGATCGTAGGTAATGGTATCGCCATCCGGATTCACGGTGGCGGTTCCGCTCAACGCGACGGCGTTATTGATTTCGATGTCTTTCTGAAGCGAAAAATCCCAGTTGAAAGCGTCGGAGCCGTCGGTGCCATTGGGGCCGGCCGCCACGTAAATGGTGTCCCCGGTTTTTAATCCGACCAAGGCCGTATCGAAATTTAGCGGAGTGGCTGCGCTGTAAACACTACTGAGGACGAGCGTGTCGTTCACGTAGATGCGCACGTCGCCTCCGCCACCGGCCCCATTGCCATCCTGGATGAAGCTATCGACGAGGTTGTAATTCCCCGCCTCACCCACGGTGTAAGCCGCGATTACGTAGCGATCCTGATTATTACCATTGGTTTCGACCTGGGTGGAACCTCTGCCGGGATGACCGCCCGTCGCGCCTAGCTGAAGAAAACGGCCTGGAGACCCGTTGGCGCTATCGCCATCGCCATCCACGGTGAAGCGGTTGGAGCCTTGCCAGAGAAGTTGCTGGTAGGTGGAAGAATCACCAATTCCGCCGGTGCTGGCGTCCAGGGAAGTCGTGCCGTCCCAATCGGCTGGTGCATTCCAGAGGTATTGCCAGCCAAACCCGTTGGCATCGCGGAAATCAGCGGCATCGCCCGCAACGAGTCCAAGATTGTTGAAGTCATCGCGGAAGTCGGTGACGATCGCATCGTTCAGCGTCAAATTGATGCTCGTATTCGGTGTATCCTCGTTGGCCGTGCCGGTGTCGTCTACCAACTCAGACACGCGTACTTCTGCCGCGCCAAGATCCGCCGCCGCACCGTCAGGCCGTCCGGCCAGCCGCTGATCGACCGTCAAAGTCGATCCGGCCGCACCATCGATTGCCTGGGAACCGAGCTGAGGTAACATCGTGCGGGCCGCCGCTCCACTTGGTAAAACGGTTCCACCATTGTCCTGAAGAGCACCGAGCTGCGGATCAATCGTAAGTCGACCGGCGACGTTGCCGCCGGTGATCGCGTTTCCGGTGGTAGCGCCGATGATGTTATTTCCCACCAGCTCAATCCGGTCCCCGATTCGGTTGTCGATGTCGTCGGCAACCTCGGTCGCATCCACGTTGCGGGTATTCCCATAGACGATGCTGTTCCCAAGTTTCACGACATTCCCCCCGTTATCGGCTCGGAAACCGGATCCACTATCAGCGCCATTCCGGGTCGTTTGGTTGTTGACGATGGTCGCGTGATTCATCGCCACCATCCCGGCGCTAACCGCCCAGAATCCGCCACCAACCCGGTTGTCCGCAAACGCATTCGCGCTCAGATCCCATCCCGCGAGGTTATTCGCGATGGTCACGTTGGTTGCCGTCACCGAGGACCCGGTACTTTCCTGAAAAAATCCACCGCCATGACCAAAGGAGCTGTTTCCGGATATCTCTCCGCGATTCAAGGTGACGTCGGCGTTGCTGACGTTTCCGAATCCGCCTCCTCGACCGTTGCCTTCATTCGTGTTCTGATCGGTGAAATTGTCCTTGATGATGAAATCGGTCAGATTCACCACCGCAGAACCATCCGAATAAAAACCGCCGCCTCGTCCGTAAGCGGTGTTGCCTGAAATTTCGACCCGCGTCAAATCCACAAAAGCGGCGCTACCGTTGTTGTAAAAACCGCCACCAACATTGCCGCTATCATTCTCGGCGGCAAGATCCTCCGCGCCAGAGATATTGCCGGATATGACCACGTCTTGTCCCGTCACCTGGCCCTGGTTACGGAACCCGCCTCCGTGTTCGGTGTTCGTCTTATTATTGGTGATTCGAACGTTGTCCAGATAGACTTCGCTGAGCCCGGACGTATTCCAGAAACCACCGCCCCGCGTCCGTGCCAAATTGTCGTCCAGCAAAACATCAATCAACTCGACGCGAGCGCCGTCACTTTCCTGGTAGAACCCGCCGCCCTCGCTAGCCACGTTGCCAGTTACATCGACTCCAGTCAGCTGCACGAGACTTCCACCACTCCCGTTCCAAAAACCACCGCCCTCATTGCGGTTCGAATCCACCACGTTGTTGGAGATGCGAGAACGGATCGCGTCGGAGCTGATCTCGACGATCCCTCCGCCGTCGTTGTAAAAACCGCCGCCCCGGCCTAGGGCGTAGTTGCTCTCGACGATGACATCGACCAAATTGATTCTCCCGGCATTGTTGTAGAAGCCACCGCCTACGAGATCGCCGGTGCTGGTGGAAGCGTCGGCAAGATCGAGACCCACCGCATTGTTGGTGATGGTGACCGTATTTCCAGTGATGATCCCGCTATTGCGGAAACCGCCTCCGTGTTCGGTGGTGGAACGGTTTCCGTCGATCAAGACGGTGTCCATGCGGACGATCGATCCGTTCGATGCGTTACGGAATCCGCCACCGCTGTCTTGCGCCAAGTTACCGGTGATATCGACGCGGGTCAGATCGACCGTGGTGCCGTTGACTGACAAGTAGAATCCGCCACCCTCGTCGCTTGCCGTATTGTCCGATATCAAAACATCGGTCAGATTGACCTCGGTGCGGCCGTCCTCGGCGTTGAAACCGCCGCCGCGGCCTTCGGGATCGTTGTTGGCTTTGATCCGAATGGCGTGGTTGTTCTGGATTTTCGAGACAAAGCTCGCTGCGGCTCCGGAAGTGGACGTCAGGCTGGAGGAAATGTTGGTGATGGCGCTGTCCCCGTTGAAGAATCCGCCTCCGCGGGCCCAGGCGATATTATCCTCGATCACTACGTCCACCGCGTTGACGACGCCGCCGCTCGTGTTGAAGAAGCCGCCTCCCACCCGGTCGTTGTCGCTGTTCCCGCCAGTACCAAAGGTCGAAGTGAGCAATCCCGCCCCGTTCCGGGCCTGGTTGCCGCTGATCTCGATCGGGTTCACCGCGGAACCGGTGATGTTCACGACGCCGTCGTTGCGGAAGCCTCCTCCGTGATTGGCCGCCGCATAGTTGTCGATGACCTGGCTGTCGCCGCTGATGTTGATGGTCTCGCTGTCGTTTTGGTTCCAGAATCCTCCGCCAGAGCCGACCCGCGCTTCATTGCCCTGAATCACGGTGTCGATCAGGTTCACGGTGTCGAACCGACCTCTGACGTGAAAGCCACCCGCGTCGCTCTCGGCCAAATTGCCGTCCACCAGGATGCCCGAGCCATCCAATGCACCACCAATCGTGCTGCCGGTGAAGGTCAACGTGTGCCGGGCTCCCTCAACCAGGAAACCGCCACCGTCACTGTCCTGATTCCCACCGGCCGTGTTGAAGGCGGAGTTCCGCTGAATCGTGACGTTTGTGAAGTCGGCCACGTTGTCCGTGCCGGTGAAGAGGAAGCCGCCGCCGTCATCGACCGTGGAGTTGTCGAAGATGTTGACGTCGGTGAACTGGAGCCGGTTTTCGTTATTCGTGACGTAGAATCCGCCACCGTCCCGATCGGTATTCCCGCCGGAGGCCTTGTTATTCGAAATCGTGGTGCCGTTGAGAATGACGGTGGTGGTGGAACTGCGTTCCCCGGAGACGTAAAAACCGCCCCCGTGGCTGTCGGCGGTATTATTGTCGATCTTGCCACCCGTCATGATCACGGTGGAGCCATCCGAGCCACTCCGGTGCGCCCAGAATCCGCCACCCACGTTTCCGGTGTTCCGATCCGCGTCGTTGCCTACAATGTCGACATTCTGGGTGACGACCGTGGCGCCCTGGATCCGAAGGCCGGCTCCGTGGTCGCTGACCGTGGTTTTCCCGCCGGTGACCGTGAGGTCCTTGAGGAACAGGGCGCGGTCGCGATGGACATCGAAAACGCGGTCAATCCCGGCTGCGTCGATGGTGGTATTCACGTTGCCCTGTCCGTAAATGTGGACCGCACCAGCCGTCCTGGTGATATCGAGGTCGCCGTTGACGTTTCCGTTTTCATCCGTGGCCGCGATGCTCAGGGTCGGATTCACGCCCGCTGCGATTTCAATGACGAAGACGCCCGCGGTTGAGTTGGCGTTGGCCGCGTTGATCGCATCGCGCAGCGTGGCTCCGCCACCATCGTCCAGAGAACTGGTCACGGTGAAGGATCCCGCAATTCCCGCAGTGCCGGATGTTAGGCTGGCATCCGCGTTGATCATCGTGATCTGTGCGGTACGGAAATCCCTGGCGCCGCTTTCCTCGGAAAGGAGGTTGACCGTCAGAGTCTGACTGACAATGAGGTCATCGGCGATGTCCGGTGCGGTGAAGGTGAAATCTTCTCCGGAGCCGCTGGCCACGGTGGCACCGCTTTCATCCAGCACGGTCCAGGTCAAGGCCGGATCAGCCCCGTTGGTGGCGACCGCCAGCGCACTGACATCGACGTCGGTTCCCGCTGCGATGGTGGAAGGAATGTTGAATTCCTTGATGTTCAGATTGGTCGTTGGGTTGGTGTTGACCGAATCGACCTCGTAGGCCCCGACATCCGCGCCGCCTTCCTGGCCGGTCAGCCCGGGAGGCAAGGAGATTTTGAGATTGTCGATCTGGTAATCTTCGCCCAGATCTCCGCTCCGGATTTCCAGGGTGAGGCCACCAAAAGGGCTGAGCGCGGTGCTGGTCGTTGAACTTCCGCTGGTGGTGTCGATCGAACCGTTCACCGTCGTGCCGGTCGCATCCAAGACAAATTCCATGGTGGCGATTGACGGCACGCCGTTGGCGGGACCGGCATTGATGAAGAGATTGGAGGGCGTCCCGCCGGATAAGGTCAGTCGACCACCGTCGTTGTCCGCCATGGAAACAATGACCGTGTTGACTCCGTCCGAAAGGCGAAACTGCGGGTCGTGGTCGGTGCCAAGTTTGGTGAAATCATACTGCACCATGAAGCTCATCGGATAGCTCGGCACCACTTCGCCCGGGGGCAGAATATCGACGGACAGGAGCGTATCACCGTTGCCAACTCCACCGGTGAGGAATTGGAGCGAACTTCCGCTGGTGGTGGCATCGCGGACCCCGATGGTGACGTTCGGATTGGTCAGCAAATCGGCTCCGGTGCTATCCAAATCGGTGTAAGTCGTGACTGAACTCGTCCCCCGGCCCAAACCGGTCTGATCGGTGGGCAACTGAGAACCAACCGCGGCGCCCGATGCTGCACTGTCAGAAAGAATCGCGTGGGTCGGTGCAAAGCCGCCGTTGTTGGCCAGCGGCTGCAGATTGGGATCAGCGGTGATGCGAAGATCGGTGTCGCCGATCAAGCCGCTTCCGACGTGGGTGCCGATGATGTTGGCGCCAACCAGGGTCATCGTGTTCTGAGTGTCGTCATCCGTTCCTGCACCCGGCGTTCCCGCCACGGCGCCGATGTCCGCGTCGGCTTTATTGCCATAGATGATACTGTTCTCCAATATCACTGTGCCATTGCTACGATAAATGCCGGCGCCGCCACCGGAGGTGGACTTGTTGTCGGTAATGGTCACATGATTGAGGTGGGCCACATTATTGCTATCCTGGGCCCAAATTCCGCCGCCAACCCGATTGTCTTCATCCACCGTCAGCTCTCCAGTCAGCGCTCGGTTGAACCCGGTGTAGTTCCCGCTGATGGTGGAGTTGGTCAGTTCGATTCGCGAATTCGAGGCAAAGCGAATTCCTCCCCCGTTATTGCCCGCCACGTTGTTGGCGATGGTGGTTCCGAAAGCGAGCAACACGGTATCGTTTTCCATGTTGATCCCACCGCCGTATTCGTGAGCCTCGTTGCCGGAAACCGTGGAGTCGTAAAGTTCGGTTTTGGCCCGAGTGGAGAGCCAGAAACCGCCGCCACGCCGGTCAGCCGAGTCGCTCAACGAGGTTCGATCCGCCTGGTAGCCCGCCAGGTTGTTGTCGATATTCGTCCGGGTCGCGATCGTGACCGAATCATTGGACCCGAAGAACCCGCCGCCATGGTCGAAAGCGACGTTGCCGTCAACCGTGCTGTCGGTCAGATCGACGACTCCGTTATCATTGTAGAATCCACCGCCGTTGCCGAGGGCGTAGTTGTCGTTGACCTCACTGTTCGTCAGTTCAACCCGGCCGTGGCTATCGAGCCAGAAGCCGCCACCTTCCTCGTCACCGGTATGTCCGGCGGTGCCGGTCTGGTTGTTGTTGATTCGGACGTTGTCTCCGATGACCGTGGCGCCATCCGCATAAAACCCGCCCCCGCGCTGGGTCTCGGTGGTGTTGTAGCTAACGTCCACGTAGTTCAAGTTGACGGTGGTACTACCGGTCGAACGAAAACCTCCGCCGCGGGTCGTCCCCACATTCGGGTTGTCCTTCGTCCCGATCTCAATGCGGTTGGCAGCGGTCCCGGTGATGTTGACGACGCTGCCGGTTGAACTGTTGTAGAATCCGCCGCCGTCCGCTGCCTGGTTGCCGATAATCTGGCTGTCTCCGGTGATGTTGACTTCTCCACGCTCCGTGACGTGGAACCCACCTCCAGCTCCAGGAGTTGTATTCGAGGAAATGGTCACGCTCTCCAGATTCACGATGGAATCGCGCCGAACGTAGAAACCGGCTCCTTGAGTCGCCGTGTTGCCGTCGATTGTTGTTCCGTCGGCGTTGACAACGGATCCGCCGCCCCAGAATCCAGCCCAAAAGCCACCTCCTTCGTCGTCGGCTGCGTTGTTGAGAATGTTACTGGCGACACCCGACTCGTTTTTGTAGAGATTGACCGTGCCACCGTCCGTGGCGAAGCCGGCTCCGCGTCCGCCGTTATTGTTTCCATCGAGAGCCACGTTGTTGCTGACGTCGCTGCCGTAAAGGGTGACGGTGCCGTTGTTGTAAAACCCGCCGCCGTTGTCGAGGTAGGCGGTGTTGCTGTCGATCGTGGAATCCGTCAATTCAACCAGCCCGCCGGTCGTGGCGTTGCGGAAAGCCCCGCCATTGACCCGGGCGAAGTTGTTATCCAGGGTCACCCGAGTCCCGATCACTTGGGACTGGATACCATCCTGATAGAAGGCGCCGCCATCGCTGCCCCGGTGATGGGTGAGGGTGACATCGGTCAGGTTAACGATCGATTGGCTACTGTTGTAGAAGGCCGCTCCGTTGCCGCGAAGGTCGTCGTCGGCATCCGTCATGTTCACGCTGGTGACCTTGTTGGCGGTCGCGTTGGTGCCATCGCTAAAATCGACCCATTCCAGGTTCGTCACCGCAGCGTCCGTGTTCCAGAACCCACCCCCACTGCGGGTATCCGCCGTCGTGCCCGCCGCTCCGGCGACGTTGCGATAAATCTCCACATGATCACCGGAAGTCCCCTTGATCGTGACCGTGCCATTGCGGTTCCAGAATCCACCGCCATGACCAAAAGCGATATTATCCGTGATGGATCCGCCGGTGATATCGACCACACCTGCATTGGGATAATCCCCACCTGAGTTGTTGAAGAATCCTCCGCCATAAGCATCATCCGCCCGGCCATTGGTGTTGTCGGCATCTTCCACCACGTTATTGGTGATGTCGACTTCATCCAGGATGACCCGACCATTGTTGTAGAAACCGCCACCGTGCTCGCCCTGAGCCGTGTTTCCACTGATAGTTCCATCGTTGATCGTGACCGTCGCCTGGCGACTGGCGTTGTAGAAGCCGCCGCCACGATATGCCGCGACGTTGCCTTCAAGTTTTGCGTTGGTCAAGGTGACGCTACTTCCGCCAAAATTCCCGTCAGTAATGATGAATCCCGCTCCCTCCCGAGCTTGGTTCCCGATGAAATTGACATTGGTCAGATCGACGGTCGCGTCTTCGTTGGCCCAAAAGCCGCCACCGAGCCCGTTGCGCCCCGCGCCCGCCTGCTGCGCGACGTTGTCTTCGAAAGTGACATCCTTCCCCGTGACGGTCCCGCCTCGAGCCCAAAGACCACCGCCGTAGCGGTCTTGGTCTGCGACGTTTGGGGTTTGAACCGTGTTATCACGGATGACGACATCGTTGAGCTCGAGGTCGCCATAGTTGTTGCGGATCCCGGCCCCATGGCTGGAATCGAAGAAGCCGCCGGAAATGGTTACGGCGTTGAACTCGACCGTAATCGCGCCTTGGTTGTCGATACTGCCACCGTGGATTTCGAAAACGCGGTCATCGAGGCCTCCCGAACCGCCCGCATCGATGATGGTGAGCCCGCTTCCTGCTCCCATGATCGTGAGATCTCCGTTTCGAATGTCAAGGTCTCCCGTGGCTGCGTTGTCTTCATTTTGTCCTCCTAACGTTAGAACGAACGTTCCACCGGCTCCAAAGTTGGCCGAGAGGTCGATCACATCGGCTCCGGCGCTGTTGTTCGCCGCGATGATCGCCTCCCGCAGCGTAAACACCGTGGCATCGTCGGCGGCATTAATGGCGTCGTCCGTCAGCACGTTCGGGGTAAAGGTCAGGTAATGAGGCACCTCCACCGGACCGGCAATCAAGCCTTCGGCATCGCCCGCGAGTGGCACCCGGCGAATCCCGAGCTGGGCCGTTCCATACATGATGTCGCCCTTGTTTTCGACACCGTAAACATCGTCAAGCCCCAGAATGTGGCCCTGCTCGTGCATGAGAATCGTGAGCAAATCCACTCGATCCGTGGCCACGTCGATCTCCGCGATCATGGGCTGGTCCGGTGACAAAGAACGGAATTCGGTATCGTCTAACGGCGTTTCGTCCACGAACCACTGACGACCATTCGCATCCACGTCGATCGTGATGACCATCCCGTCCGCCATCGCAGCGTGAAGATTGGAGAGGTCCGCCAACTCGTAGGTGAGTCCGGCGAGCGCCCGAGACTGCTCATTGCTCAACCCCGTGGCTTCCCAGCGCTCGGCAGCCACTGCGGCCAATTGCTCCAACTGATCTTGAGTCAGGCTGGAAGACTGCGAAAGCGTCGCCACATCCACCTCGACCTCTGCAGGCGCGCTGATTAGCCCGTCTACCTCGCCGTCCTCGACTTCTGCATCGCCGTTCTCCGGCAAAACGAAAACCTCCGTTTCGAGCGACACATTTTGCGTTTCGGGAGCCCCGATCTCACTTGCCTGCTCGATCACAGACTCCGGAATGATGGATTCCGGCTGTTGCGGAGAAGATTCTGCCGTTGGGGCTTCTTCTGCCTCTGGCGCGGTTTCGGCATCGACCGGCGCGGCTGAATAAAGAATCCGTGGCTCCAACTGTTCCATCTGGAGTTGGCGACGGTTGTCGGGGTCACGGCCCAACAGAGTTTGGAGGCGTTTAAGCAGAGAGGAGTTCATAAACTAATTCTAGAAAATAGGGGAATTGAAAGCCGATGGAACGCGATTGAACCGGATGCCTGTACAACAGAAAAACGGAATGACCGAACACTCGGCCTCTTCCGTCTTTTGGGTCAAACAATGGATCTTTGGGGAACGCCAAAACGCGGCGAAACAGGACGTGCCTTCGCCGTCGTCGCGATACGCAATGTAGCTGCGACCGCTCCCGTAAAAGCGCTCGAAGTAGATGGTAATCGCTGCCAAAAATTGGGTAAATCGCTCGATGAAGGGTCCCGGGAGCGTTTGAATTCGTTTGCGAGCCGATTTTACGGCTGACTTCAAAGGGTCAAAGCCAGGGATCCAGGAATAAAAAACTGCGGAGTCTTTCGGAGATGGTTCAGGGGTGATGACTTCCTCATGTTCAATGACTTCCGTCGAATACGCCACCCTTTCCTCAACCGGTAGAACGATGCCCTCTTCGACTTCGCAGACTTCTCCACGCGTCGACACAAAGTAGACCGTTGGATCGGCTACGAAGGAAACAAGCGGGGTTTCGAAGGGGATTTTAATAGCTAAAACACTTGGGGTTTGCAGTGCGGTGACATGCCCACCTTGCAATAACGTTTGTCTGATCTACCAATTTTGTGATGCGATGGCTACCTCTTTTTCGAACAAAACCATTCATTCTATCCATTTTGAAAAGGGGGTGGGGGAAGATCCATTTCGCGTGAGCATCGAGAATTAGGCCAAAATTTCCATCGGCACCGTTCCGTGCACGTCCGTCAGCCGGAAATCCCGACCCGCAAATCGGTAGGTGAGGCGCTCGTGATCGACTCCGAGAAGGTGCAGAATCGTGGCGTGTAAATCATGCACATGCATCCGCTTCTCGACGGCTTTGAAACCGAACTCATCGGTCGCACCATAGGCATGGCCTCCCTTCACGCCACCCCCTGCCATCCACATGAGGAAACCGTGCGGATTGTGGTCCCGACCGTTTCCATTTTCGCTGACGGGTGTCCGGCCAAATTCTCCGCCCCAGATTACCAGCGTGTCTTCCAGCATGCCGCGTTGTTTCAAATCTGAGAGTAACGCAGCGATTGGCTGATCGATTTCCTTGGCCAGTTTCCGTGTCTTTTCGTCATGTTTGGAGTGCGTGTCCCACGGTTGACCGTTTCCATAGTACACCTGGGTGAACCGCACCCCACGCTCAGCCAACCGTCGGGCCAAGAGACAGCCGTTCGCAAAATGACCCTTTCCGTAGGCCTCGCGGACGTTCTCCGGCTCACGATTCACATCAAATGCGTCGCTGGCGGAAGCCTGCATCCGAAACGCCGTTTCCATTCCTGCGATTCGCCCTTCCAACTGCCGATCCTGGCCTCCTCTCGTTGCCAGGTGTTCCTGGTTCAGCGCCTGGATCAAATCGAGTTGCCCACGTTGCTCTGCCAACGTCTGGCTTGGGTTTTTGAGCCACGGAATCATCGAAGTCGGGTCCAGCTTCGAATGGTTGATGTAGAGTCCGGCGTGTTTGGACGGGAGAAAAGCGCTGTTCCAAAGAATCGAAAACCGGACCGGCTTGCCCGGACAAAGCACCACATAGCCAGGCAAGTTCTCGTTCTCGCTTCCCAATCCGTAGGACATCCAGGCCCCCATACTCGGAACGCGCGGCGTCATCGTGCCATTGTTCATCAGCAACAGCGCCGGGCCATGATTCGGATTGTCCGTGTAAACCGATCGTAGCAGGCACAGATCATCCGCGTGCTGAGCCAAGTTCGGTAGAAGCTCAGAAATCGGCAGGCCACTTTGACCATGTTGCTGGTAAGCGTAAGGCACGTCCATCAGGCCACCGGTCTTCCGTTCCGTTCGCAAATCGGCGTTGCCGGGACGTTCGCCTGCGAATTTCTTGAGTGCCGGCTTTGGGTCGAAAAAATCCGGACCAAAAGGACCGCCGTTCATGAAGAGATGGATGACCCGCTTGGCTCGTGGCGCGAAATGCGTGCCGGTGTCTCCAAACGCGTGGTTGAGACCCAACAAACCAAGTCCGCCTCCAAGTTGCCCCAGCAGTTGGCGGCGAGGCAGAAACGTGCGAGCGCTCAATGGTAAAGACTCAATCGACATAGAGGAATTCGTTGCTCGCTAAAAGCGCTTGAGCGTAGAAGGGCCAGGCATCGGCGCGACTCGCGAGAAAATTGCGGCCGAGCTCGAGTTCCTCTTCCGTAGCCTGACGTTGAAACAAGAGTGCATACATTTCCGGGATAGGCTGGTTGGTTTTCTCAACGCGTTGAGCCAGTTTTTTCGCTTGGCCCATTACCAGGGGGCCATTGAGACTGAAGAGCATCTGGAGCGGCGAGGTCGTTTGGGTGCGGGCTGGACTGTGCGCGGCCGGATCTGGAAAATCGTGGACCTGCAGCAGGTTGTTGAGTTCTCGCCGATGAATCTTGCCGTAGATGGAGCGGCGATGGTTGCCGGTGGAATCGAGATCGAGGGATGGACCGCCCGTTTTGAGGTCCTGATCACCGGAGACGAATAACATGGCATCTCGCCAAGCTTCGATCTCCAGGCGACGGCGATTCATTCGGCTGAAAAGGTGATTCTCCGGGTCTTTCGCTTCCGATTCCGGAGAAACGGAGCGTTGCTGCCAGGTCGCGGAATTCAGAATCTCGCGATGGAGCCATTTGAGAGACCAACCGTTTTGAACGAAGTGAAAGGCGAGGTCATCGAGCAATTCCGGATGGGTCGGAGGATCGCCCATGAAACCAAAATCACTCGGCGTATTGACCAATCCCCGGCCGAAATGCTGCTTCCAGACGCGATTCACGATGACGCGAGCGGTAAGCGCCCGGGCATCCTCCACCATGGCACGAGCCAGTTCCAGGCGTCCGCTGCCGCTCTGCAATCGGCGCGGTTCTCCATCTTCACTCGGGAAGGCGGAGAGGAATCTCCGGGGAACCGTTTCGCCGGTATCGTTCGGATTCCCCCGATGCTGGATCTGCAAATCACGAGCTTCACCCGGACGATAGCTGAGCATGGTACCAAATCCGCCTTCTTTGGGCTTCACATACAAGGCGGCGTCTTTGACCGCGTTCACCATCGGAACGTTGTAGTGCGGGGTTGCCTTCTTGATCGCCGAGATTTGGTTGGCAAGTTCCGCCAACTGACCTTCCAAATCTTCCGGTTTGGGCGTTTTCTTCTTGAGGTCGGCTCGTTCTTTTTCAAGCGCCGCTACTTTGGCCTTGGCCGCGGCAACTGGTTGGTAAAGGTCGGACGTGATCGTCGGAACATCGGTGACCTGGACGCTGGCGAAGACTCCGGCGATCGCGTAGTAGTCCGCCGTTGAAACGGGATCGGACTTGTGATCGTGGCAGCGGGCGCAGGCCAACGTAAGGCCCAAAAACGTTCGGCCAAGAGCATCGATATGCTCTTCCCATTCATCGGCAACGGTCGTTTTGATGATCTCAGGCGGCAGTTGGAGCTCTTTCCAATAAGCCGGGCTGAGCCCCAGAAATCCGAGCGCGGCGTTATCTTCCGGAGGCGTTTCCGGCAACAGATCGGTCGCGAGTTGGCGGATAACGAACTGATCGTAGGGCAGATCATCGTTAAGCGCTTGGACAACCCAGTCGCGATAATGATAGGCGGAGTCGGCCAGTTTGAGCCAACTGGCGGTGACGTCGGTGTAGCGCGTCAAGTCCAGCCAATGCCGCGCCCAGCGTTCGCCATAGTGCGGACTGGCAAGAAGTTGATCCACCAGTTCTGGATGCGGGATCTGAAGTGCGGCCGCAAATTGATCCGGAGTTGGAGGGAGACCGATCAGATCGAACTGAAGTCGCCGAATTCGAGTTCGGTCATCGGCGGGAGATGATGGTTGGAGCCCCTTGCTTTCGAGTTTGGCGAGGATGAAGTGATCCAGCCGTGTTCTGGGCCAGGCCTCTTGCGAAACCGCCGGCAAATTTTGGGCACCAAGTGGCTCAAAGGACCACGGTCGCTCTTCGGCAAAGCCAATCCTGGCCATGCCGATGCTGATGATCGTGAGTTGAAACAATGGGCGCATGCGTTCCCCAAAAACACGGGAAACGTCCGTCAAATCTTGCCGCAACCGTCTTCCGAGGAAGTCAAAGTCAGGCCAATAGCGATGCGCGCGGAGAGTTTGTTGTCGCCCGGATTCGCCTGAGAGGATGCCGAGCGTTCATCGTTTGCAGAAGCGCGCGTGCCGCCCGTTTGGCAGAAGGATCGAAGGTTGCCGCAAAGAGACTCCCGAAAACAACTTCGGTGGGCCACAAAGGGTGCGTTCGAAAAACAGGGGGAGTCGGGCTGCGAGTGATTTTTTCGACTGGGAACGAAGGCTCGAGGCGGCGATGAGTTTCCTCAAAAAGCCTCGAACAGCGTTTCCAGTGGGAAAAAGCGCCGCATCTACCATCAATGCGAAGCGAAGAATCCCCTGGATTTCCTCCCAAACGGACGGCCTCCCTGTTTTTCGAACGCGCCCTAATCGGATCTTCATTCGTTCAGAAAGCTCTCGATCGGCGCGTCGGTATCGAGAATGACGCCGAAGATGTCTCCGAGGGTCAATTCTTCGTCGTCGTGCCCGTTTGGCAAGATGCCGCCGTGGAACATGCCCATCCGGAAGATCGAGCCGCCGGTGT
>CAYGQD010000128.1:0-20189 GCA_964351855.1 uncultured Verrucomicrobiales bacterium | reverse complement strand
CCATATGACGTATTTCCGGATTAGCGGACTCTTCTTCCTCGTTTTGTCCCTTGCCTATGCGGACCCCGGTTATGAACCGAGTCCAGAAGTTCCTGATGCTCCAGACCGGGAATTTCGAGGGGTTTGGGTGACCACGGTCCACAATGTCGA
The DNA here is from genome assembly GCA_964351855.1 of uncultured Verrucomicrobiales bacterium. Taxonomy (GTDB): domain Bacteria; phylum Verrucomicrobiota; class Verrucomicrobiia; order Verrucomicrobiales; family DEV007; genus JBCDHN01. Next base: position 20,039 of record CAYGQD010000128.1, on the reverse strand, counting down.
TTGGCCGAGTCGCGACAACTTATCGATGGAAGACCAAAAAAAGGAGTTCATCGCGATCCTCGATCGATGCGTGGAACTGAGACTTAATGCAGTCGTTCTCCAGGTTCGGTCCCAGTGCGACACCATTTGGCCCTCGAAGATCGAACCCTGGTGTCCCTGGTTTACGGGCACGATGGGCCAGGATCCCGGCTACGATCCTCTGGCGTTTGCGATTCAGGAAACTCACGTTCGCGGGATGGAGCTTCATGCCTGGTTCAATCCGTTTCGAGCGATCAATTCCCAGTATGTCCACCCTTCCAAGGATCACTTGGCTGTCGCTCAGAAAAAGTCGATGCGCTATTACGGTGATAAAGTGTGGTTAGATCCGACGGATGACTTTGCCAAGCAGCGCGTTGTTGAGATCGTCAAAGAAGTTCTTCTCAACTACGACGTCGATGCGATCCACATGGATGACTACTTCTACCCATATCCTATCAAAGGGAAAGATGGGAAATGGAAGCCTTTCAACGACTACTACAGTTGGGTCGCCTATCAAAAAACCGGCGGAGATATGAGCAAGGGAGATTGGCGGCGGGACCACATCAATTCGTTGATCCGGGATTTGAGATCCGAAATCAAAGAAATTCGCCCTTGGGTGAAGTTTGGTATTAGTCCGTTTGGTATCTATCGCCCTGGCCAGCCTGCCCAAGTCAAGAATGCTCTGGATACCTACGAGACGCTCTACACGGATTCGCTTCTCTGGTGGCAAGAAGGATGGGTAGATTACCTTGCCCCTCAATTATATTGGACCACCTCGGATCCCCAACTGGGCTTCCCTGGCCTTTATGATTGGTGGAGAGATCAGAATGTGGTCCAGCGCCACTTGTGGCCAGGGATTGCCACCTATCGAATCAAGACGGAGAACCGCTCTGCCCTGGAGTCGCTTCGCCAAATCAAAGTCTCACGCGACCACAACAATTTGGCGGAAGGTCCCGGGCATCTCCATTTTAGTATGAAGTCCCTGATGGAGAACGTTTCCAATGTGAACTCAATCTTGAAGAATAACGTCTATTTGGAGCCCGTTCTGGTCCCGGAAAGTCCCTGGTTGATTCGGTTGGACCCTCCAATCGGTCAGATTGAAAACGCTACGATTCGCCCGGATGGCGTTGAAGTAAGCTGGAAAGCGGTTGATTCAGAAGAGAATATCCGTTGGTGGATCGTGCAAACTTACCAGGACGAGGTTTGGAAAATCCGGAGGATTCTTCAACGCAGTAGCAATGCCTTCTCAATCAGCGGTTTGCCCGAGCAAATCGCAATCACTCCGATTGGCTTGGCCGGGGAACTGGGCAAATCCTCTGTGGTTCGTCGACTCGATTAGGTAGCAAGAATCCAACCCCAGCAGAGCTGGGAAGGATCTTTCCCTTCTGAAAAACCGGCGATGGCCGTTCGGCTAGGCGAGGGCACTCTTCGGCTTCAGCTTGCCGAACTCTTCGATTCGCTGGGGATCCAAAAAGTAACGATGCATCTGTAATCTCGCGGGTTTGAATCCACGCTTGGCCAGGAATTGGTAATGAGCCAAGACATCCTCAGGTGAGACCGGTCCCAAGGTAGGCTTGACATCGGCTTGCAGATTGGTCAGCAGGCTGACGACGATACATCCCGTAATTTCTTTCGGGTCGCGTCCGGCCAGGAGGCTGATATGACGGCTGTCAATCAAGCTCGACAGCTGTTGCGCCGCCTTGGGAAGATAGATGGTCTCCTTAATGTCCTCGTCGAGATGGAGTTCACCACCCGTGGTGAAGAGGATATCGTTCCGTTCCTCGAATCGGCGCACCGCATCCGCAATCCGGAAACTGGGAGGAAAGCTGTAATCGACGATGATGGTTCCCGCTCCGAGTTTGGAGATATCTAGAATCCCGGGGATGCTAGTCGTTCCGACCACGAAGGTGGCTCCATAAACTGACGCTGGAAGTCCACCGCCATTCGGATGAACGGTAATGGTCCCCTTGTAGCCAGTTTCCTTGACCTCGCGTCGGATCATATCCAACTGCTCGGCGCTCATGTAAGGGTCGCAGAGCAGAATTTCCTTCGGGTGAGGCAGAACTTCCAATGCCAGGTTGACGGTTCCCATACCGATGGAACGAAGCCCTACGAAAGCGACCCGTTCTTCAGCAAACTTCCGTCCGGTTTGTTCGAGGGTTCCCTCGATCGTCTTGATGATGGTTGCCGTTCGGGTGGCGTCTCCGGTGGTGATGTGAGGGAGGTCGGTCCGATCCTCAAACCAAGTCTGAATCTCCCGGCCGTAGTCGGTCGCACTTGGCAACATGCCGGTGAGAGAGGCGGTCGACGCACCCATCTTTGCAGCCATCTCAAGGCCGTGAGTGATCGACTTGCGCAGGCGCGCTTCGTCCTTGAAGATATCCAACTCAAAGGTCGGGAGAACGATCAAACCGATTTTACCAAACGGGAGTTCGTAGACATTGCCAAGTCGAGGCTCGTGCTTGAACCACTGGGCAACCAGGTCTTCACGGCTCATTCCGGTCAATCCTGCGAATGCGTCGGGAATACAGGCTAATGCGACGGCGTCAACCTGCGGCAACTCGGTGCCAGCGTCTTCGTCAACGAATTCAACGCTCAGGTGATTCGAGTTCGCAAGCTTCTCGAGGTGACTGAGATCAAACTCCGTCTCTTCTTCGGCTTCGTTCGAGTGCAGGTAGTTTGCCAATTGCTCGATCGTTGGATAACGCAGGAAGGCTTCTACCGGGATGTCGCGATTGAAGGCTTCGCTGGCTTGCGCAAGAACGCGAACAGCAAGGAGGGAGTCCCCCCCCATTTCGAAGAAGTTATCGCGAATTCCAAATTTTTCGGTGTCGAACGCCTCGGTGAAGATATCGGCGAGTAACTGTTCGCTCTCGGTTTGAGGGGCGACGTATTCGGTCTCCAAGCCTGAGCGGTCAATTTGGGGAGCAGGAAGTTTCTTGCGATCAACCTTCTTGTTGGGAGTGAGCGGAAACTCTTCGACAACGCTGTAGAACGCCGGGCGCATGCTTTCGGGAAGGCGCTCGGCCATATGAGCACGAAGCTCAGAAACCAGCCCATCGTTGCTTCCACGGATAATCACATAGGCAACCAAGTTTGGTCCGCCGGGCAAGTCATCTCGTTTCACGACAACAGCCTGTTTGATCCGGGCGGACTCCAGCAAGTGGGCTTCGATGTCATCCAGTTCCATCCGGACCCCGCGAAGCTTGATCTGGAAATCGGAACGCCCGAGGCACTCTAGTTTTCCTTCCTGAGTCCAGCGCGCGAGATCGCCTGTTTTGTAAACCCGCTCACCACGACCTCCCGGCAACGTGATCGTTGCAAAGCGTTCCAAGGTCAGATCGGGCTGGTTGTGATAACCGCGAGCCATTCCATCTCCGCCAATGTAGAGATTGCCGACAAATCCAGCCGGAACCGGTTTTTCGTGGTCGTCGAGGATATAGAGTGTGGTGTTGGCGATCGGTCTTCCGACGGAAATCGTGTGATCTCCCTTTTCGACCTTTTCAACGGTGGACCACACGGTCGTCTCGGTGGGACCGTAGAGATTCCAAACCTCACCGGCGCGTTCGAGGAGTTGGCTGGCTAACGAGCGAGGCAGGGGTTCTCCACCGGAGAAGACGCGGAGATCGTCTTTCCCTTTCCAGCCGCCATCGATCAGCATTTGCCAGGTTGCCGGAGTCGCCTGCATCACGGTGATATTGAATTCCTCCAGCATGTGTCCCAAGTGGCGTCCGTCTTTCACTTCATCTCGACTGGCGATAACCACTTCAGAACCGCTGAGAAGCGGGAGATACAGCTCCAGTAACGAGATATCGAAACTCAAAGTCGTTACCGCGAGAAGTCGATCACTGGAATCCATTCCAGGAGTAATTTGCATCGATGTCAGGAAGTTCACCGCAGCGCGGTGAGGAATCTCGACCCCTTTCGGAGTTCCCGTCGAACCGGACGTGTAGATTATATATGCGAGGGAGTCCGGGTTAATGTCTCTCACCGTGGGCGCTTCGTCAGCTGGACGGACGTCTTCGAGACAAATCACCATCCAATCTCCTTTGGGAAGTCCTGCTTTGAGAGCGCGTTGCGTGACGATCACGTCGGGTTTCGCGTCAGCCAGCATTTGCTCCAAGCGATACGCCGGGAATTCCGGATCCATCGGGACGTAGCACGCCCCGGACTTCAAAATTCCAAGAGTACCGACGACCATGTCGCAAGAACGCTCAGCGAGGAGCGCGACCGGTTGATCGGAGCAGACACCCGCATCGGCCAAGATCTGAGCCAACCCATCGGCTTTGCGATCGAGCTGGTTGAAGGTAAGGGTGTCTCCGCCGCAGCGAAGGGCAATTTTGTCAGGGTGTTGTGTGACGGAATCCGTCACTAACTCATGCAACAAGGTGTCACTTGGATAAGTGGTCTTGGTATCATTCCATTCCTCGAGAATCTTCGTCTCCTCGTCTTTGGAGAGAAGGTTGATCTCGGAAACGTGCAGCTCTGGATTCTCGGTGACTTGGGCGAGAATCTGGGTGTAGAGAGAGTTGAGGTAGGCGATCGTTTCCGGGTCGAACAAATCCGCGTTGTATTGCCAGCAACCGTAGAGAATTCCGTCGGCTTCTTCGACGACCAGAGTAATCTCAAACTGAGCCTGGCGGAGAGTCAGATCGACCGTTTCGACCGTGATATCTCCAACATGAATCTTGTGGCCGCCCTGACCGATCATGAAGACGGCTGCGTCGCCGCCATCCAATCCAGGAATTTTCTCCATACTGAACGAGACTTGGAAAACCGGAGAACGACTGGGATCTCGGGGAACCCGAAGCTGATCGACCAATTTGGCGAGCGGATAATGCTGATTCTCCAGCGTTCCAATCACGACTTCGCTGTTCCCGGCAAGATAGTCTCGGAACGTCGGATCATCTTCGACATTACTTCGAACGGCGACCGGATTAATAAAGTATCCAACCAAGTCATGAAGTTCTTTCTGGTTCCGACCTGCGAGAGGAACCCCAACCAGAAGATCTTCTTGATTGCAGTAACGGTGAAGCAAAATTTCGAAGCCGCTGAGCAAAGTGGTAAACATCGTCGCATTCTCAGACTGCGAAAGCTCGATGATTTTCTTAGTCAGGTCTTCCTCAAGCTTAAAGCCGTAAGCCGACCCGTTAAAAGTCTGCACGGGTGGGCGAGGGCGGTCCGTCGGGAGGTCGAGAACCATCGGCGCTCCGTCGAGATGATTTTTCCAATATTCGAGCATCCGATCGCCACTTTCTCCAGCGAGGTGGTTTTGTTCCCAAGCAACGAAGTCATGATAACGCGCGGGGATTTCTTCCCACTCCGGTTCTTTGCCGAGTTTGCGAGAGAAGTAGCTCTCGATCAAATCGTTCATGAACAGAGTGACTGACCATGCATCACTGACGATGTGATGCATGCAGAGAAGGGTGATGTGGGCATTGTCCGCTGTGCGGAACAGCTCCAAGCGAATCACCGGACCGCTTTCAAGGTTGAAGGGTTTGTTCGCGTGTTCGATGAGAAGCGCCTTAATCTGCTTGTCATTCAAACGGGTGACATCGTGCTCTCGGAAATCGATTGTCCGACCTTTGTGGATGCGCTGAACGGGCACTCCATCGACCGTGTGAAAAGTTACGTCTAGCATCGGATGACGCGAATAGAGACCAGTGAAGGCTTCCTTCATGACTTCGATATCGACCATCGGCGATATTTTTCCGCTGTAGACCAAGTTGTAGGCCGGACTCTTGGGAGCCAGTTGGTGGAGGAACCAGAGTGCCTTTTGGCCCTCAGTCAGCGGAAATTCGGTAACTTCCGCGTGGGAAAGTTCCAATAGAGGAAGCGATCCTCCGCCACCGGCCGAGACACCGGAAGTCGAGTCCGTCAGTTCATCACCGGCGCTGTCGAGGAGGGTCTCCAACACCGGTATAGCCAGTTCTTTGACGTTGGGTCCATTCAAGACGGAACCCATGGGAACGCTGATGCCCAGTTGGGATTCAACACGGTTCATCAGTTCAATGGCCATCAAGGAATCCAGGCCAATCTGATTGAGGGGTAGGTCCCGGCTGATCTTGGAGACGTCGGTGCCAAAGACACCGGCGACTTGTTCCGCGAGGAAATCCACCATCAAGCTGTGACGCTTGTCGGGCGCGGCCTGGATGATCTGACTGCGAATTGCACCACCTTCTCCCTCACCATCTTCGCCGACGACCGATCCGTAAACCGGAGAATTGGCAATGAGGGAAGAGAAACGAGCGAGAGAGTTCCAATCAATGCGGCTGGCTGCCAAGTTGGTGGCTTGGCGCGGTAAGAAGCGGCCGAACACACTCAGGGTTTCCGGCATGTTGTAGGCCTTCATCCCGAGGAGGTCGAGATACTGAGCCGTCTTTTCGTTCCGCTCGACAAATCCAGCTCCCGTCAGCGCTCCCCAGTTAAAGGTGATGCCATCTCCAATTCCGGATGCATTCCGGTGTTGGGCAATCGCATCGAGGAAGGAGTTGCCTGCATTGTAGTTCGCTTGACGAACCGCTCCGATAACGGTGGAGAAGGAAGAGAACGACGCAAAGAATTCAAGGGAGATGTCCTTGGTCAGATTGTGCAGAATCCAAGCCCCCAGCATTTTGGGGTGAACCACACGATCGAAGCCTTCTTCATCCAACTCAAGGATGTCGAGATCATTAATGACCATCGCACCATGGACAACGCCGCCAAGCGGAGCCGAAGAACTCTGGATTTGGCCGATCATTTCAGCAAGCCGATCTCTGTCCGTCACGTCGGCCCGAAGATCGAGGACCTTGACTCCTTTGGCTTCCAATTCGGCGATTTCGGCTTGGGCATCTTCTTTGGGCCCGCTCCTTGAGACGAGAGCAAGATTTCGTGCTCCATTTTTGGCCATCCATTTGGCGAGTTCGAAACCGAAGCCTCCCGCGCCTCCCGTGATCAAATAGGTGCGCTTATCATGGAAGAGGTGCCCCTCTTGGGTGCAAGGACCGACTTGAACGGACGGGAGGTCGAAACTCAGCACGTTTTTCCCGATGTGCTTGCCCTGGGCCATGTAGCGAAAGGCATCGACCACCTCGGTAATTGGGAACGATTTGTGAGGAAGGGCCTCGTAAGTCTGAGCATAGAACTCATCTTCCAATTCTTTGAGCATGGAAGCCACATACTCGGGCTTGGTTTCAAGGTGCTGAGCCAAATCGACTACAAAGTAGCTGATGTTGTTCTTTAGCATCTCCATCCCGAACTTGGTGTTGCCATAGACATCGATCTTACCGATCTCCACGAAACGTCCAAAGCGCCGCAAACACTGGAAGGACTTCGGGATGAAATCTCCGGCGAGAGAATTCAGCACACAGTCAATTCCTTCCCCGTTTGTGATCTCCATGATCTCGTCCGCGAAATCGAGCGTCCGCGAGTTCATGACGTGATGGACTCCCCAATCCCGCAAAAGCTGGCGCTTCTCATCGGAGCCTGCGGTCGCGAAAATCTCGAGACCCAGATTTTTGGCGATTTGAATCGCCGCCGATCCGACACCGCCGGTTCCCGCATGGATCAGAACCCGCTCGCCTTTCTCCATTCGAGCGAGATGAACCAGAGCGTAGTGACTGGTAAGAAAAACGGTCGGCAACGTGGCGGCACCTTCAAAGTCGAGGTGATCCGGCTTTTTGAAAACCAGATTGCGATGGACCGTCACGTAACTGCGGAACGCATAGGGTGCCATCCCCACAACGTTGTCCCCGGGCCGCAGATCCTTAACGCCTTTCCCGACCTTCACCACGGTTCCTGCGATGTCGTCGCCGAACCACTTGATGTCTACCGGGTTCCCAGGGTACATCCCGAGTGCTTTCATCACGTCACGGAAATTGATTCCGCCAGCCTTGACCTGAATTTCAATTTCGCCTTCGCCGGGTTCTCTTCGGGGCGTCTCGTTGAGACTGAGGTTTTGTAAAACACCTGGCTTGTCGATCTCCAGGCGATAGCTGATTACCGAACCGTCCTTCCGAACGGCTTCCCGTGTCTTCATCGGAATTTCTTCCTTCTTTACGCGTTGGAGACGGTTCACCTTCCGAATTCCTCCGCGGTAGGCAATTTCAAGCTCCCGACCGGGCTTGGTCAATTCTTCAAAGATATCCGCAACCTCGTATTCGGAGCCTTCTGTAGCGAGATCAATCAGCGCCATGGGCCATTCGGGATGCTCATTGTTCGCGACCCTGACAAAACCTGTCAGGGGAGCCGTTGAAATAGCTCCGAGTCTCTCACCGGACACCGACATTCTTCCCCGGGTCAGGATGGTAATCCGCGGTGCTGGCTCTGGCTTCTCCATGTTCAGGGCGTGGATCAGGGTGCGAAGACTGTGAGTCCCTGTTGCTTGACTGGCTTTCAGTTGTTCCAGAGTGAGCGCTTCCGCATTTGGGTGGTCGAGCGTCCAGGCATGCAAAAACGTCGTTACCCGCAACTCCTCTTCTTTCAGGGCGGAAAGAAGTTGTGCCCAGCTTTCTTTCTCGCCGGGAACTACGGTGAAAGAAGTGCTTGAGATTTTCGCAAAGGAAGTTCCCGGTGCCACTGAGACGGTATTGATCTCTGCCTCTCTCAGCACTTGGATGAGGGAGTCAGAAAAGCCCCCTTGATCTGCAAGCACCACAAAGGTCTCTGCCGCAGGAAGGTCTTCTTCGACGGTTTCCGTGGCGTTGGTCTCGATCAGCGGCGGTGCGGTTGCCAAAAAAACGGCTTGCTGGCATTCTGCAGGCACTTTGGAGCTGACAAAAGAGGATGCGTCACGATATCCCAAATCGGTCAAGAGATCTTCCCATTGGGCCCGACTCATGAGCGCGGAATCTGGCCGGAGGTCTGTATCTTCGTAGTACCACCAACCACGGAGCAAACCAAACAGGTTGTTGAGCGCGGTTCGCGGCTTGGTCACTTCCAGAAACATCAGTAAACCATCTTCCGCCAAGCAGGTGGTAAGGTTTCCAATGGTGTTCTTCAGATCGCTTGTGGCATGAACCACGTTTGTTCCGAGGATCAAATCGTAGCCGTTTGGATCGAGGCCCTGACCCTCCGGAGACTTCTCAATATCGAACGTTGTGTATTCAACGAAATTGTAATCCGAAAACTGCTTCTTAGCGTCGTTCAGGAAGGCTGGGCTGGTGTCCGTAAACGTGTATTCACTTCGATGTGGAGGCAGCTTCGGGAGCACGGCGCGTGTTAGTGAACCGGTTCCGGCTCCGATCTCAAGAACCCGAATCGCGCGCCGCTCGGGCATCGCCGAAATGAGTTTCTCGACCGCTCTCCCTACCATATCATTGTTGGCGGGGAAGTCCGCTCCTTCACGATAGAAGCGAGTCAGAGCCTCGACCGCTTGTCCTCCCGGGAAGAGCAATTCGACAGGATCTACCTCTCCGGTGAGTACGCCGGAGAGCTTGGTGCCCGTTAGTTTCTGCAACTCAGCTTCAGAGGCGTTGTTGGGATACTTTTCAAACAACCCATCCAGCTTTTCGACGACCGAATCAAATTGTGGTTTTTGGATAACCTTCCAGGTATTTGTACCGGTGGATTCCAGCCAACCCGCGCGACTCATGGTATCGAGATGCGCCTGCATGAGGCGGGTGTGGGAACTGAGCACGCCTAATCTCTCGAGGAACTCTTCAAACTTGATGATTTCACCAACCTTCGGCTTCCAGCCAAGTTCAAGGAAGGCGTTGATCACGCACTGTTCAGCCGCGCTTTCGAGATCCTTGGAGAATTCGCTGTAATAGGCGGAAAGTTGGTAATCCTCATAAACTTGTGGCAGAACTTTCTCCACCTCAGCCAAGGTCTCAGAAATGGGCGCAAAACCCGCCGTTCCTTCCGCGCGACTTCCCTTCAAGCGTCGCGGCTCCCATTTGAACTGGTAGAAGGAGTTTTCGACCTCTTCTTCCGCTTCGTCTTTTTGTGCGGCACGATCGACCCGGAAACCGTTGATCTCTGCCAGCGGTTCTCCGGTTTCGTCGTAAACGTAAATCGTAGAGATGAGCGTTTCGCGGTCATCAAAGAAGATCTTGGAATGGATCCAAAGCTTGGTTGGAAGTGGGCTCTCTCCGAAAATCCGGATGCGATTGATGGCCGCCGGAAGATAGAAGTAATCCGATCCCTTCGCTCCATCGGGGATCACTTGAGCCCCTTTGACTCCGTGAAAACACGCGTCCAAAACGGCAGGATGAATTCGGTAGCCATCCAGGGTCTTGAGGACTCCTTCCGGAACCTCGATCTCCGCCACGGACTCATGTGGCTTTCGCCAAACATTCTGTAGGTGACGGAAGTTGGGACCGAATTGATAACCCGCATCCAGGTAGTCTTGATAGTATTCCTCGTGGCTGTAATGACGCTCCATTGCCCCTTTGAGCTGTTCGAGATCAGCTTTGGGAATGGATGGAACTCCCAGCTTTCGCAGCTTTCCAGTCGCATTCAGATCCCACTCTTTGAGCGGGTTGCCAGAGGCGTTGGAGTAAACCTGGAAGGACTTGTCGGTCTCATCGAAAACGACCCGAATCGTCGGGACTTTCGATTCGCTGACGAACAATGCCTTTTTCGCCTCTAGTTCTTCGACGCAGTAGTCTTCACCCGAGAACAACTCCTCGCAGAGGGCGAGGCCGATTTCTCCATACCCGGCCGCCGGGAAAATGATCGAGTCCCAGAACCGATGATCGTCAAGGTAGGGAAAGAGCCGTGGATCGAGGTAAAACTCATAGGTCGGCTTCACTCCATCGGAGCGAATGCCCAAGAGTGGATGCACCGTGGGGGCACAACGCTGATGGGTGCCTTCTTCGCTTTCGAGCCAGAATTTTTCCCGATGCCAAGGGTAACTTGGCTGAGGGACGAAACGACCGGCCGCTTGGTTGATCGTCTTCCAGTCCACGTCGATCCCGTAGTTGTGGAGACCAGAAAGATTGGTCAACATCTCGAAATTCTCCCGCGACTTGCGCTTCAACGAATAGAAAACCGCGCCTTTTCGCTTCTGCTCCGCGAGACAGTCGCCAATGGGACCTTGCAGGGCCGGATGAGGACCAAGCTCGACAAAAAGTCGCTCCCCTCCGCGAATGAGATTGGTCATTGCCGGTGCGAACAACACGGTTTCGCGCACATTTCTCCACCAGTAGTGGCCGTCCAACTCTTCGCCGCGCAGCATTCCACCCGTCACCGTTGAGATGTAGGGAATCCGCGTTTCACGTGGTTTGATGTCTTTCAGAGTCTCGATCAATTCATCTTTGATCGGCTCCATTTGATGAGTGTGGAAGGCGTAGTTGATCCGGAGCAAGCGGACAAATTTCCCTTCAGCTTCCAGCTTGGCTGCCAGTTCTTCCAAGGGCTCCTTGTCGCCCGCCAGGGTGATCATGGTGGGGCTGTTGACCACGGCCACTTGGATTTTGTCTTCCAACCCTTTGATGGCGAGTTTGCCTTCGGATTCGCTCAGTCCAACCGCATACATACGGCCCTTATTTCCATCACCGCCGGTGTTCTCTTGAAGGCGAGACCGGTGGTAGATGACTTTGACCGCGTCTTCTAGTGAGTAGGCTCCCGCGACATAGGCCGCCGCAACTTCACCCACCGAGTGTCCGACCACCTTCGCCGGCTCCACTCCCCAGCTTTTCCAAAGCTCCGCCAAGGCGACTTGAAGCGCAAAAATCGCTGGTTGGGCGATGTAGGTTCGATTGATGTTGGAGTCTTCCTCGCTCCGCGTCATTTCCTCCAAAAGGGACCAATCTCCCAGTTTCTGGATCGCTTTGTCGATTCTCTCGATCGTTTTGCGGAAGACGGGTTCCGTCTCCAGTAACTCCTGCCCCATCGCCCACCACTGGGCACCCTGTCCGGTGAAGACAAAAACCACCGGGGCCGGATCATCGGCTTTGGAGCCTTCAACGATTCCTTCAAGATCCAAACTCACGCTGTTCTTGGACAAGGCTCGCAATCGATCTCCCAATTCCTTAGCCGTCCGCCCGATGACCACTGCGCGTTGATCGTGTTGCTCTTTGCGCATTCCGGCAGAGTAGGTGATCTCAGCGAGATCGAGCGTTTCGTCCTCAAGCCAGCGACGATACTTGTCGGCGTAGGCCTTCAGCGTGACGTCATCCTTGCCGGAGATCGGCAAAGCGTAGGGGCGGTTCGCCTTATCGCGCGGCTTCTTGGGCTGTTTCTGTGGAGGAGCAGCTTCCAGGACGATGTGGGCATTCGTCCCCCCAAATCCAAAGGAGTTCACGGAAGCAACCGGTAGATTCCCCTCGATGGGCTCCAGCGGTGTGAGTTCGGTAACGACCTTCAACTTGAGGCCTTCGAAATCGATGTTTGGATTCGGATTTTTGAAGTTGAGATTGGGCGGGACTTTACCTTTGGCCAAGACCATCGCCGCCTTCACCATTCCGGCTGCTCCAGAACCAGATTCCAAGTGACCGACGTTCGTTTTGACCGAGCCAATCAGGCACTTGTCATCGTCAGATCGTCCCTGAGAAAGCACATTTCCAAGCGCGTTGGTTTCGATGGGATCCCCGACGGGAGTTCCCGTTCCGTGGGCTTCCATGTAAGTCACCCGACTTGGCGGCATTCCGGCCTCCTCATAAGCCTGGACCAGCATAAGTTCTTGGGTGTCTTGGCCAGGAACCGTCATCGAAGAGGTGTTTCCGTCTTGATTGATGACGGCCGAACGCACCGTTGCGTAAATGCGATCCCCATTCTCGATCGCCTTGGAAAGAGGGAGAATCATCATCATTCCCGCTCCTTCACCACGCACATATCCATTCGCGCGGTCGTCAAAGGCAAAGCATTGCCCGCTGGGAGACAGCATCGTGGCTTTTGAGAAGCCGATGGACGTATCAGGCGTCAACAAGGCATTAACCCCGCCCACCAAGGCGTGATCGATCGTTCCCGCCCACATGTCACGACAGCCCATATTGATGGCCACGAGGGCCGAAGAGCAGGCTGTGTCCACCGAAATGGCCGGACCTTTCAGGTCCATGAGATAGGCGATCCGGTTCGACGCAATGGAAAGAGTTGAGCCAGAGTTGGTGTGAACGTCCACATCATCAGGACTGGTCATCTGGACCTGAGCATAGTCGTTGGAGGCAATGCCCACGTAAACACCGGTTTTGGTGCCTTTGAGGCTACTGGGCCGGTAGCCGGCATCTTCAATCGATTCCCAAGCACATTCCAGAAGCCAACGCTGCTGGGGATCCATCCGTAGAGCTTCGCGCGGCGATATTCCCCAAAATTGAGCATCAAACATGTCCAGATTGTGGACAAAACCACCCCATTTGGTGTGCATCTTCCGAGGGATGGAGGTATCTGGGTGGTAGAAGCGATCGCGATTCCAGCGGTTCTCCGGGACTTCAATGATTCCAGAACGGCCCTCCGCCAACAAGTTCCAAAACGATTCGGTGTCTTCTACGCCACCAGGGAAGCGGCATCCGATGCCGACAATAGCTAAAGGTTCCCGGTTGGTTTGCCCAGTCGGTTGATTATCCATGCGCGAGGCTGTTGAGTTCTTCAGTTGGTTCTAGAATGCGGGACGGCTCGGGGAATTGAGCTTCTCGCGGGTTGAGCAGCGTGAGTGAGGGAACGATAGACTGAGGCGAATTCTGGGGGCTTTTCAATGTTTTGATGAGAATTCGTTTATCAGGACCCAAAACTCGGGTAGTCCTAAATTTCAGAAAATTCCGTAACTTTCACAATTTAACCGTTGCTAGCGCTCGGAGTATGGCTGGCTTTTGGCTCCCGTCAAGTGGGGTGCAATGAACGACTTTTGAGCAATGGCATTCTCATGAGGGATTTTCATAAGCCCAACAGGCTTAGCCTGAGAGCTAAAACCACGCTTCAAAGCGGGTGGAACTTACCCGTTCTTCGATTTCAGGAACATCTCCCTCAAGGTCCAACATTGGGATAGCTGCCAAGAATCTTCACAAAGTTGCAGTGAGCCCGGAGCTTGTCGAAGGCTGTTTTGAATTGCTCGTCCGTGCAATGGGCGGCCACATCGACATAGAAAAAGTATTCCCACTTCGATTGCCGGTTCGGTCGACTTTCAATTTTTGACAGATTGATGTGAAACTGATTAAAGGGTTTCAGCGCGTCGAACAAGGAACCGGGTTCATCGCGAACACTGAACATGATGGAAGTCCGATCGTCCCCGGTTGGAGGGCAGGTCCGATGGCCAATCACGAGGAAACGCGTCGTGTTATTGGCATTATCCTGAATGCTTCGATCCAGAATCTCCAGCCCGTGAAGCTCGGCTAAAAGGGCTCCACCGAGAGCACCCGCTTCTGGATCATTCTTGGCGAGTTCGGCTGCTTTCGCCGTGGAGGACACTTCGATCATTTCACCATGAGAAAAGCTCTCCGCTAACCATTTCCGACACTGTCCAAAGACCTGTGGATGGGAGTAGAGCTTGGTAATTCGTTCTTTGGGAGTCTTGGCCAGGAGATGGTTCTCGATCGGAAGCAAAATCTGCGCGCAGATTTGGAGAGATGATGTCGCAAAGAGGTCCAGCGTATGGTTCACGGCTCCCTCGGTCGAGTTCTCGATCGGAACAACGCCGTAGCCCGTGTTTTTCCGCTCAACTTGATCGAAAACATCCCCCACACTACTTTGGGGAGCATATTCGACACTGTGACCAAACTTGCTAATCGCGGCTTGATGGGTCCAGGTGCCCTTTGGGCCGAGAAAGGCGATTTTCAGGTCTTCTTCCAGTGCCAGAGCTGCCGACATAATTTCCCGATAGATCGCTCGAATCGAAACTTCAGAGAGTCGCCCCTCACTTTTTCGGACCAGGGCCTGAAGCAGCTTTTCTTCGCGCTCCGGTGCATAGATCTCTAATCCGCCTCGCTTTTTGATCTCACCGACTTCATGGACCAGATCCGCCCGATCATTCAAGAGGCGGAGTAACTTGGAGTCGATCTCGTCGATCTTGATCCGAATATCGTCCAAAGGGTCAGCCATTTTCTGTTCGTGATTGGGGAGGTTGAGGGGGATTTTCGAATTCTGCCAACTCCATCTGTTTTTCGACTTCCCGCGGCAGTTGATCACCGCCATCCGCATTCGGCAGCTTTACGGTTCGCAATTCGGCTGCATTTGGCAAGTCGTCCACTTTTTTGATGCCAAAATGCTCCATGAACAGGTCCGTCGTTCCGTAAAGCAGGGGGCGGCCCGGTAATTCTGAGCGTCCCACGATTTTCACCAAACCACGATCGATGATTTTGTTCATCACCCCATCGACGCTAACCCCTCGGACGGCTTCAATGTCCGATTTGGTGATCGGTTGGCGATAGGCGATAATTGCCAACGTTTCTAGAGCTGGCGGACTCAGTTTTGCCGACTTGTGACCAGGAAACAGCTCTCGGATCCAATACGCGAATTCGGGTAAGGAAGCCATTCGCCATCCCAGAGGGCCTTCGAGAATCCGAAAAACTCGCTCGCTGATCTTATATTCTTGATTGAGGATCAGAATGGCCTGTTCCACTTGAGCCGGAGTGGTCTTCCCGAGTTCTGCGGCGAGAGGGTTCTCTACATGAGAGCCTATTTCGACGGGAGCGGAGTCCTCGGGAGCGTCTTCCGGGTCAGAACCATTGAGGTGCGCTCGAATGCATCTGGCGATTTCCCTCGCAGGGATTGGCTCTGGAGAAGCAAAAAGCAGGGCTTCGACAATTGATTTCAACTCCATTCGCCAGAAAGATTCGGCTTCCCGTTTGTAATTTCCACACCTAAAAGTCTCGAATCGCTGCGGCAAGGCCATCGATCTGCTCAAAGGTATGGTCCGCATTCACGGAAATCCGCAACCGTTCAGTTCCTCTAGGCACTGTCGGAAAGCGAATCGCGGGCACGAGAAACCCGGCGGTTTCCAACTCGCGACTCAGATTCAGGGCTTGTTGGGAATCGCCAACAAAGTGGGGGCGAATCGCGCTGCTACTGGGGTGCGGTGTTTTAAGCGCATCATCCAATCTCGCAGCATTGCGCCGCAACCGAGCTCGGCGATGGTCTCCCTCAGCGCTGCGAAGGAGTCGAATCGACTCCTTCGCGGTGGCGGCCAGCGCGGGTGGCGGTGCGGTCGAATAGATAAAACTCCGGGCACGATTAATAAGCAAATCGATCCAGGGAGTGCTGGCGGCGATGTACCCTCCAGAAACTCCAATTGCCTTGCTCAGGGTTCCCATCGCAAAGTCGATCGCCTCTTGCACACCCAGTTCTTCGGCAAGCCCACGACCTTCTGGCCCGATGACTCCCACTGCGTGAGCCTCATCCAGAAGCAGCAGCGCACCATATTGATCCTTCAGAGTGACGACTTCATGAAGCGGAGACAGGTCTCCATCCATGCTAAAAATAGACTCTGTCGCGACCAAAATGCGACCGTTCTCCGCGACTTGGCTCTGCGCCCATTTGAGGTGTTTTTCTAGCATCTCCAGGTTGTTGTGCGGAAATACCCGAATTTTTGCACCGCAGAGTCGGGCTCCGTCAATCAGGCAGGCGTGACAGAGTTTATCGAGTATCACGACGTCAGATGTTCCCAGAACGGCCGTCAGAAGGCCGACAGCGGCTGCGTATCCGGATGAAAAAACCAGCGCCCGCTCGGTTTGTTTGAAATCTGCCAATTCGGTCTCCAACGCTTCATGGGCTGATTGAGTCCCGGTGATTAATCGCGAAGCGCCGGAACCCACTCCGTAGGTCTCCACGGCCTCTAGAAAGGCTTGTTTCAGCACCTCCGAATCGGCGAGCCCAAGGTAGTCGTTCGAGGCAAATTGGGTAAGATAAGTGTCCCCAACGCGGATCTGATTCTGGGAATTTCCCTCAAACGTTCGAGTCCGCCTCAGCAAATTCCCATCACGAAGATTGTCCAGTTCCTCGGAAGGATCGCGCATCAGACTCCTCCAACTTCGAGCGCCCAGTGCAGAAGATCTCGAGAGTCCTCCCAGATGTCGGGCACCTCACTCCCAAGGACCACCACGACAATTCGCTTCATTCCTCGTTGCCCGTAGGATACCAAGCATCGACCCGCTGGGTCGGTATAACCCGTTTTCATGCCTTGGCAGTAAGGGGACATCCTCAGCACCTTGTTGGTGTTGTAAATCGTCTTCTGGCGGCCATCGGGAAATCGAAACAAAATCTCCCGAGTGGCGGTGAATCGGGAGATCGTTGAGCTGTTCAGCGCGTGTGTAGCCAGAATCGCAACGTCGAAAGCGGTTGAATACTGTCCTGCGGCGGTGAGGCCGTGGGGATTGGCGAAGTGAGAATTTCTCATTCCCAGCTGCGCCGCCTTGGCATTCATTTGGCGAACGAAGGCAGTTTCACTGCCCGCTTCGTTCCGCGCGAGGCACTTGGCAATATCATTGCTACTCCGGACCAGCATGGCCTCCAGCAGATCTCTCTTCCGATAGCGTTCGCCTGCTTGGATGCCCATTTTTGTGGGTTCGACGTAGGTATCACTGGCTGCGACCATTACCGCAGATTCCAGACTTTTCCCATCGAGCAACACCAATGCGGTGAGGAGCTTTTGGGTGCTGGCCACAGACCGTCTTTGATGAGCGTTTTTCTCAAGGAGAACTTCGCCGTTCCGAGGGTTCACCACAATATAAGCCTGGGCATTGACGTAGGGCGGTTGCCCCATTCCCGGGCTGGAGATGACCGGTTGGACGACGGGAGCCGGTGTCGGAAAGCTTGGGGTTGGCGGGGGAACTTTCGCCGTTGAAACCGAACCAGATGGCGTGGTGCCACAACTGGTTAAAGCGAAGATGAATCCCAGGGTCGAAAGAGAAAGAAAAACGTGATTCATGGTTGAGGCGAAGGCTCGGAGTCGCTCTCCTTCGGCTCAAATCTCTTGGGATTCAACTTTTGCTCGATGTCTTTATTCGGAGCTTCACCGTAGTCGATCGCCGCATAATAATGACGGCGGGCAAGCTCGATCAGCGGGGGAGAACGATCCAAATACATGACGGCCAGGTTGTAGTGAGCGCTGGCATAGGTCGGATCGAGGAGAATCGCCCGCTGCAATTCCGTTTCCGCTCCCAAAATCCAGCCGAGATCCCGAATCGCAACTCCAAGCAGGTTGTGGATCCGTGGATCGGCTGGTTCTTCGTGAAGCGCTCGAGCGAAAGCGGAAACGGCGAGATGGGTCTGACTTCGTTTTCGGTAAATCAACCCAAGCGTGATCCAGTTCTGGCTGAGCGAAGGTGACAATTGGGTCGCTCTGTTGAGATGGCCTTCTGCAGCTGTCAAATTTCCAAGTCGGTATTCTACAGCCCCCAGATTGCTCAGGGTCAAAGCGTTCTCCGGATCGAGCCGGAGCATTTCCTGGTATGCCTTCTGGGCGGTTGGCCAATCGAGATCCGCAGATGCCAATGCTCCTTGTTTCGCGAGTTCCTCGCTTCCCGGTGGTAGTCCACCGGTCGCTTTTGTCGCCAGACCGATCTGGAGACCCGTTGGATTGGAGGTGGGTTTCGTCAGGATTTCCTCTTCGCCGGTTCGAACATCGGATGGCGTTTCTTGAGAAAACGTCAGTCCCGGAAGTGAAATTGCGAGGACGGCGAGTGAGAGAACGGGGGAACGGAGATCAAACATGGGGCGTGTTCTTTATGAATTTCTAGAAATGTAGTTGCAATGGTTAGGTCTTTCTTTAGTGTTCTCCAGAACACCCGGATCACTATGCTAACAGACCGCCAGCAACAGCTTCTCGATTATTTGCGTCAACATTACAGGGAAAGTGGTATCATGCCTTCGACGCGAGAAATTCAAAACCATTTTGGCTTCTCGAGTCAAACTGCCGCCGTGAGCCATCTTAAGGCGTTGGAACGCAAAGGAGTGATCGAGCGACTTCCGGGCAAGGCGAGGGCCGTGATCCTGACTGGCGAATACGCTCTCGACAACCGAGGGGCTGATTTCATGGAGATTCCGGTCTATGGCCAGATTGCGGCGGGCATGGCTGAGGAAGCCACTCAAGAAGCGGATCGCTCCCTGACCATTGATCCGGAGGCGATGGGACTTTCCCGAAACGCGAGCATCTTTGCTCTGAAAGTGCGCGGTGATTCGATGATCGACGCTCATATCACCGATGGCGATCTCGTCCTGCTCGAGCAGAAACAACCCCGGAATCGCGACGTGGTAGCTGCATTGATTGATGGAGAAACCACTCTCAAGCGTTTCATCCTTGAGTCCAAAAGACCTTTCCTCCGAGCCGAGAATGACATGTTTCCAGACCTGATTCCGGCGGAAGAACTGATTATCCAAGGGGTTATGGTGGGGCTATTGAGGACTGGCGGTTGGAACTGATGTGGTCCGTTAAACAGAAAGAGCGTTCCTGTCGGCTCAGATAGCTCTTCGGTTGAGGAGCACGTCTCATCCACGCTTTTCCGATCGCAGCTGTCCGCCGAAGCAGCTTCATAGTTCTTGCCGGAGTCTTCGGTGCGAGGGGATCCCTTTGAATTCAACCGGAGATTAAGGCTGCTGGACTCGGGGAGGCGGGAGTGATTTGAGTTCGAATTCGAGGGATTTCACTCGCTCCAAAGCGCGGATCAACTCCTCGGTATGCAAACCGGGATTTTTGAGCCGGTTTTTTGCTTCGCTGAGCTGCCGATTGATGACCTCACGTTGGATCGAAATCCAGCAATCCTCGGCGAGTTCAGCTGATCCAGGGGGAGCTTTCTCGTCATTCAGCCAACGAAGCGCGCGCTTGGCTTCCTCGGAGAGAGATTCGAGGAAGACATGGTGGGAATGAGGGTCGTCCGGATCGAAATCTCCGTCCCAAAGAATGGCGAGCAACTCGGATCCGGGGAGAAAGTTCAGAAAATCCCGATCCGCGTTCTCAAAGATCCATTCGCGCGCTTCACCGCAGTTCGCCATGAGTCGGCTGAGTGTCCGCAAAACGTGAGTTGGCGGCAAGATTGCGGGAGCCTCCAACACGGTTTGGTTCCGCGACGCTTGCCGCAAGGCGCGCATTTGTTCCCGATGTCGCATTTGGCTCGTCGCCGCTTCGATGTCGTCAGAGGTGACGCCCAGGATCCGCGAAATCCGCTCAGTCACGA